>JACJNV010000366.1 GCA_014695175.1 Microcoleus sp. FACHB-DQ6
TTTAACTGGCCCCTGCGAAATCGTCGAACTCGGCAGCGGCAGTTCCACCAAAACTCGGATTCTCCTTGATGCTTACAGTCAACTGGAGTATCCCCTGCATTATTTGCCGATCGACATCAGTCCTACTATCCTAGAAAGCAGCGCTGGTCAATTGTTGGCTGATTATCCGTCGCTCCAGATTCACGGACTTGTCAGCACATACGAATTAGCCTTAGCTAAAATTGCACCGTCGCCGTTGCCAACCCGAATGATTTGCTTTCTAGGCAGTACCCTCGGCAATCTCAACGCTCAAGAATGCGATTTATTCTTCTCGCAAATTGTCGGTGCATTGCAGCCGGGAGAGTATTTTTTGCTGGGAATTGACTTGGACAAATCTAAGGATATTTTAGAGCCTGCCTACGATGACAGTCAAGGAGTAACGGCAGCATTTAACTTGAATATGCTGCGGCATTTGAATCGGAAATATGAGGGAAATTTTGATTTGGCGCAGTTCGAGCATTGGGCTTTTTACAATCAAGAAAAATGTCAAATTGAAATGCACTTAAAAAGTAAAAAAGCGCAAACAGTGCAGTTGCGTTCTCTCAATTTAACAATTGAATTTGCAGCGGGAGAAACTATCCGCAGTGAAATATCGCGCAAGTTTAATCTCAATAATGTAAAGCAAGAACTTTCGCAGCGTGGTTTAATGCCGGTGCAAGTTTGGACAGATCCAAATCAGTGGTTTGGCTTGATGCTTTGCCAGATGTCAGTTGTTAATTCCGCCTGGGAATGAATTCCCAGGCTAATAGCTAAAGTCCTCTTAAGAGGACTAAGGAGTTTAACAGGACTTACGCACTCTAGATGGCGTTGCAAGGCTTTGAGATTCTTCAGTTCCTTCGCAATGCTCAGGACTCAGAATGACATAGTTACGTTGTTAATGCGTAAGTCTTATCTCAGTCCTCTTAAGAGGACTTTAGCTTTGAGGCCGGGAATTCATTCCCTGCCGGATTGTGGGTTTAACGTTTAACAAGTCAAATCAGGACTAAAGTCCTTACTACAAACAAATTACCAATTCCCCATTCCCAATTAACAAATCGGCCGCTGTCCGGGTTTGACGGCGTGAATGTACTCGCTGCCCGAGGTCGGCCATCCCCGCTTATAATAAGCTTCCTCCGGCTTCCCCCAGCCCAACTGCAACAAAATTTCTAGAAAATCCAACTTTTCCCACTTCGAGAGACTGGCCCATTCTGTGCGCTGGGCTATAGCCTCTACATCAACCGGCTCGATTGATCGAAAATCCTTCCCACTGTTAATGCTTAAATACAAATCCATCCCGGCAGTTACCTGCTGCCAGAATTCCAACATAGCAATCTTAGCTGCCTTCAGCGTGATCAAATCAACCGGTAGAGCTATTAATTCGTCATCCACTGCCGGATAGCGTAGAGTATTGCCTTTAACTGCCATTTCCCGCCAGACAATCCCAGAAACTTGATGTTCCCGCTGGTATTCGTGCACCGCAGCCTTAAAATTTTGATAAGCAGTGAACTTCTGAACTCCCTCAGATTTGAGAAAGCGGTCAATCACGGGGTTGCCTGTAGCAGGAGTTTCAGTCAAATTGAGACGCCGCCCATGCAAGCAGGCTTGGCGCTCTTCTTCGAGGATTTTAATGAGTTCCGCCGTGCTGTAGACCTTGGACATCTTTATTGAGGCAACATCAAGATATTGGCTGATATTCGGCTGGTTTTCTCGACTAATCTTCGGTAAAGGTAGTTTTGCCGTTCTAGGCAATATTCAGTTTTGTCGTTATTCTAACTTTTCTTGCTGCTTAATTCTAGTTTGATAGTTTACAGGAGTCGAGCCGCGAAATCCCGACAGCCTCTTAAAAAAAGCAGTTAAGAGGGTACTGAATCACGAACTAGACTGGGAACTGCACCGCCGACGTACCTCGCGGGATGTTTCGCCAAAAACAAAGCCCCCTCGAAGGAGGGGGCAAAACTGATTTAGAGGTTTGGGAGTTTTATTTGATGGGTCGATCGAACAACCCGAAAAAAAAGCAGCATTCGCACCTGCCGTCAACTACCAAAACTCAAATTTTCAGTCTCAAAGCTTAGTAGCGTCCGCGTGAAGAGCGCTCGCTGTCGCCCCAGCCACCGCCGCCGCCCGAGGGGCGTCTGTTGTTGTTGTTTTCGCGAGGTTTGGCTTTGTTGACTTTCAAGTCGCGGCCCATCCACTCAGCACCGTCTAGAGCTGCGATGGCTGCTGCTTCTTCTGCCTCGCTTGCCATTTCCACAAAAGCAAAACCCCGCATCCTGCCTGTTTCCCGGTCCACTGGCACTTGGACGCGGCTTACAGTACCGTACTCGGCAAATACTTCGTTGAGGTCGTCTGATGTTACCTCATATGAAAGATTACCCACGTAAATCGACATAAAATCTCCAGAATCATTAGGGTGCAGAGATTTAGATTCGGAGAGACGCTTGTAAATAAACACCAACAAACTACGCCACCGAATTTAATTCTTGGAAAACCACTATAACATGAAGCCAGCAGAATCAGCAATTGGCTGTCATAATTTTCAATTTTCGGTGCCGTCGGCCAATCGCCAACAGAAAGTATTCGTGATAAGTGACATCTTACACTCTTGGCGTCATCCGCTTGGTTTCTTGCTGCGCGATCGACCTGATATCTGAGATTTTTTGTCGCTGTTACCAGGTTGATTGGGTCGGATTGAGAACAGTGCCTGAGATTCAGTTATCACTGACATCACGCACTGTTCTCCCTGGACAAGCCTCCTGCCCGTTCTACCAGAGATAAATGTTTTTAGCCCTGGATTAATCTTCCGAGTCAATGTCCCATCTTCCATCTCCAGTCTCTCATCGCATCCGATTTAGCCCCCGATAATGGCGGTTCCCAAATAATTCTCAAAAGAGTTATTAGTCATATCTACGCGCATTTTATACATATAGACATCAAAGTTCACCCGAGATAGAGCGACTTTGCCAGAATTGCCCTTTTGAATTGCGGGTCTTCCTGCATACTGAGGAAAATTACTTGTAATTTTTCTTCACAATAGATTCAGTTTTAGCTTAGGAAACCTCCCACTTGCAACTCTCAATATATTGTAAAAAATTGTCGCACTTACAAAGACAATAAAATTGAAGTTTCGAGATTGGGGAAGACAATAGGTGAGGGCTTCGAGACACGAACTGATTTTTAAACAAACAATATGGTTGATTCTCGTGAGCCGCTTATAGAAATTATATGGGGTTGGATGTGTAAGCTAGTTAATTTTGTAGATACGCTAGTTTTTTAAAAAATTATCTAATCTTTTAAATGTCCAGTTACCAAATTTATATATCCTAACTTTTGGGCGCTTGGGGGATATTATATAACAATATTTCACTATATTTATCTGTTCATCTCTTATACTTGCTAGATTGTCTGGCTTTGCCTAAATGCAATAATAGGACACTTTATTGTATATTGAAAAAGGTCAGAAACATTAGCTATATTTTGCATCATTCGGTAATAATAAAATTCTACTCAGCGATCTACAATTTACCTTTTATTCATTTTTTAAGGCTTTCTGTAGATTCTATATTTGCTCTTTGTATGAGATGATTATATGCTGGCATTTTTACACTAATTGCAGGAATTTGGTTTGCGATTATACCGTATTTAAATGTCTAACAGCTTATGTCCTAGGAAAGATGCGATCGCCCTCCTACCTCCCTAGCATTATAAAAGTTGAAAGCCCAGAGTCCACAAAGATTGTCTAGTACAGAGAGAAGCAAGCCTAGACAAACGAGCGTGAAGCACTTACAGAGGATTTTAAATGGTTATAAACAGTTCGTTGACCCGGCCCTTGGCTGTCGTGACGGGTGCCTCTAACGGTATCGGCTACGAACTCGCCAAACAGTTCGCTCAAAACGGATTCGATCTCCTAGTCACCGCCACCGGAGCGAGCATCAATGAAGCGGCTCAAGCCTTTGAGGGGCTCGGTGCCAAAGTCGAGACTGTGCAGGCAGACCTCGCTACCTACGACGGTGTTGAGACGCTCTACAACCAGATAAAAGCGACTAATCGGCCAGTGGATGCGATCGCAATTAATGCCGGTGTCGGCGTCGGGGGCGACTTTGCCCGCGAGACAGACTTGAAGGACGAACTAAATCTGATTAACCTCAACGTTGTCTCGTCTGTGCATTTGGCTAAACGGGTAGTTAAGGATATGGTCGATCGGGGCCAGGGACGGATTCTATTCACTTCCTCAATCGCCGCCCTAATGCCGGGGCCGTTCGAGGCAGTCTACGCGGCATCTAAAGCATTTCTACACTCCTTCTCAGAAGGGCTGCGTAACGAGTTAAAGGACACAGGCGTCACCGTTACCGCGCTGATGCCAGGGCCAACGGATACCAACTTCTTCCATCGCGCGGGAATGGACGACACGAAGGCGGGCGCAGACAAGAAAGACGACGCGGCCGAAGTTGCCAAGCAGGGCTTCGAGGCGCTGATGGCGGGTAAGGACGACATTATCGCCGGTTCACTCAAGACAAAGATTCTCGCCAGCGCGAGCAAGGTTTTGCCTGATACCGTCAATGCCGAACTGCACCGCCAGCTTACTGAACCGGGTTCTGCTAACAAATAATTCGCGTCGGTCTTACTATTTTTATGTGCCGATTTAAAGAAAGTAAACATCGCAGATAATGGCAAGATTGCAGCCGATAAAAGCGTGTTTACTTCTCCCAGTAGTAACGATTTAGCGAAGTTTTCTCAGGCGTTCATCGATGCCATTATGCAGCATCGGCCTTGGATGGGGACTGAGGAATAAATAGTTATCGCCTAAGTAATTTAGTACAGCACATTTATGCAAATTCATCATCTCAATTGTGGCTGTATGTGTCCCATTGGAGGGGCGCTTTTCGATGGCTTCAGTCGCGGCCTGACGGCTCACCTCGTCTGCCACTGTCTGCTCGTTGAAACGAATCAGGGACTGGTTCTGATTGATACCGGCTTCGGGCTGCGGGATATCCAGTCCCCTTACTCTCGGCTCAGCCCGTTTTTCGTCCACTTTAATAACATCCAGTTCGATCGCAAGTACACGGCAATCCATCAAATTGAACAGCTCGGATTTTCACCAAGCGATGTGCGCCATATTGTGCTAACCCACCTCGATTTCGATCATGCCGGTGGTCTAGAGGATTTCCCTGAAGCAACGGTACACGTCATGCAGGCTGAAATCGATGCCGCACAGGATCGGCACGGTTTCATCACAAAAAGGCGCTATCGTCCGGGGCAGTGGGATGAAGTCAAACGCTGGAAATACTATTCGGCGGGTGGCGAACCTTGGTTCGGTTTTGAAGCAGTCCGCGACCTCGACGGGTTGCCGCCGGAAATTTTGCTAATCCCCTTGGTGGGGCACACGCGCGGTCATGCTGGCATTGCCATTGATACACCCGATGGCTGGCTCCTGCACGCAGGCGATGCCTATTTCTACCGACACGAGATGGATGCCGCTAACCGACGCTGCACCCCCGGTTTGCGCGCCTACCAATGGATGATGGAGGTCGATCGCAAGGCTCGGTTGCTCAATCAAGGCCGACTGCACGCATTATCGGTGGAACATAGTAAAGATGTGCGCGTGTTTTGCAGTCACGATGCTATTGAATTAAAAGCCTTCGCTGGCGGGTCTAGGAACTCTTAAAACTAGAAATTTCATCATTACTATTGATTAGGCAAAGTAGGCAGTCGGGGAAGTTGCAGCCCGACTGCGCTCTGGATTTTGAGACATCTTAAATTCAAAACTCTTTAGTGCAGCGAAGCGGTGAGTGAGTCCTAGTAGTTTCTTGAAGAAGGCATTTATGAATATTAGCAGACGCAAGTTGTTAAAGGTAACTTCTGCTTCGGGTTTGGTTGCAGCAGGGCTGGCTGCTTCCGAAGGGTTTTTTAAACCTTTGTTAGCTCAAGATGAACCGACCCAAGTATACGCTGAAAGTGCAGTTGCCCAAGGTCAAACCCAAAGTGGCGAGATGAGTTACAGGACGCTGGGGCGCACAGGAGAGCGAGTGTCTGCAATTGGCTTGGGGGGACACCATATCGGACGGCTTCGAGAGGAGCAAGAAAGTATTAAGCTCATTCGCAGTGCGATCGACCGCGGCATCAATTTCATGGACAATTCCTGGGACTATCACAACGGACGCAGCCACCGCTGGATGGGTGCAGCGCTCAAGGATGGCTATCGGCAAAAGGTGTTTCTGATGACCAAAATTGACGGCCGCACCAAGGGCGCTGCGATGATGCAGATTGATGAGTCACTGAAGGCGTTGCAGACCGATCGCATTGACCTGATGCAGCATCACGAAATTATTCGGATGGAAGACCCCGATCGCATTTTTGCTCCCGGCGGGGCTATGGAGGCCGTAGTAGAAGCGCAGAAGGCGGGCAAGATTCGCTACATCGGGTTTACAGGACACAAAGACCCTTTGGTTCACCTGCGAGTGATGGAAATTGCCGCTCAAAACAATTTCCGTTTTGACGCGGTACAGATGCCGCTGAACGTGATGGACGCTCATTTTAGAAGTTTTGAGCAACAAGTTCTGCCGGTGCTGGTGAAGAACCAAATAGGTGTATTGGGGATGAAATCTATGGGCGACCCCTACGTGCTTAGAAGCAATACAGTAAGTCCGATCGAATGTCTCCACTATGCGATGAATCTGCCTACTTCAGTCGTGATTACTGGCATTGATAGTATGCAACTCCTCGATCAAGCGTTTGAGGCCGCTCGCACGTTTAAGCCGATGGATCGAGCACAAGTTGCAGCAATGCTTAATCGCACTCGCGAGGCGGCAGCAAAAGGGCAATACGAACTGTATAAAACTACCAACCAATTTGATAGTACCGCCATGAACCCATCGTGGCTAGGATAAGCAGTTTTGTATTATTCATAAGCCAATCTAAGATGAAGCCTAAATTATTGCTTTAGATAACCCACAAAGGCTAGAGGAGAAGTTGTCTCCGGCTCTTTTGGATTGTTGCTAGGGAGCTAGGTTAAGCAGGTTGGGTGAGCATCTTTAACGCCTGAATGGGTGGATTTTTTTCAAAACACGATAATTTCACAACAATGTCAGGGAAATGGGTAAGGAAACAAAAAGGCGTGCAGTTGTTTTCATGGATAATGTTTCAGCTCACCAAGCGGCTTCGATTGAACCATTGATTCAATCGATCGGCGGTAGTGTTTTTTACCAATCACCTTATTCACCAAATTTTAATTTTATTGAATATTGGTGGTAACAACTCAAAGCTTTTTTACGTAGGTTTTCAACTTGCTCAAGGTTATTTTAACGGATGGAATATCCTTAATTATGAGCTGGATATTCGACCGGATATAGCAATACTAATTGTTTGGGGAATTAGATTTTTTTATTAACCGCAGAGGGCGCAGAGAACGCAGAGGAAGAGAGAAGAGGGAAGTTTTTTTAGTTTTAAGTTAAATAGTTCAAGCTTTACCCCAGCGCAGTATTACGAGGAACAAAGCAATTTCAAAAATCAAAACTATCTGTCAATTTCCCCTTACCACTTTCCTGACATCGCGTCCTTGAGTCTCAATTCTTCTCGACTGACTAGAGCTTCGTAGTAATCGGGTTTGATTTCGAGGGCGACTCCGTAAGAGCTAATAGCATCTTGAGTTCGCTGCAATTTTTGCAAAACGTCGCCCCGCTGCGCCCAAGCTTCCCAGTTGTCTGGCTTGAGTTGAATCACTTGGTCAAAAGCGACGAGTGCTTGGGAATAATTTTGCATTTCCCCTAGGATCAGACCTCGCTGTACCCAGCCTTGATAGTTATCCGGCCAGACAGTAATTGCTCGATCGTATGATGCTAGAGCTTGTTCGTACTGCTGCAATTTTGACAAAGCGTTGCCGCGTTGCAACCAAGCTTCAAAATTGTCTGGCACGATTTTTAGTACGCGGTTGTAAGCTGTGACGGCTTCTTCGTAACGCTGCAATTTTTCCAGCGCTGCGCCTTGCTGCAACCCTACTTTTGATGTAATTTCTGCTTCTGAAGTCAGAGAGATTACTTTATCAAAACAGGCGATCGCTTCTTCGTATTGCTGCAATTTTTCCAGAGCTTCGCCTCGCAAGTTCCAAGCTTCTAGAAAATTACCTTCAATTTGTAGGGCATTACTGTAAGCGATAATTGCCTCTTTGTAGCGTTCCAATCCTGCCAGGGCGATGCCTCTACCCAGCCAAGCTTCGGGGAAATTCGGATTAATTTGAACGGCTTGGTCAAAAGCAGCGATCGCCCCTTCAAAATCTCTCGATTCTGACAGTGTTTGACCGCGCCCGATCCAGGCTTCGGGATAAAAAGAATTAATTTGAATTGCCCGATCGAAACAAGCAATTGCCGCGTCTGCCCGCTGGTGTTTGAGGGCCATTCCTTTATAAAACCAAGCTTCGCAGTCGTTGGGCTGCATTTGCAGTACGCGCTCGTAAGCTGTCACCGCTTCTGCATATTTGTGCAATTTTGCTGAAGCAATGCCCCGATTGAACCAAGCCAGACTATTTTGCGGTTGCAGTTGAATGGCGCGATCGTATGAAGTTACAGCTTCAGCGTAGCGTTCGGCTTTCATCAAAGCCAAACCTCGGTTCAGCCAAGCTTCCCAATTAGTGGGGACGAGTTTCAGCGCGCGCTCGAAAGCGGCCACGGCTTCAGGATAGCGCTCCGCTTGAACCAACACGTTACCTTGCCGGTACCACATGGCGGGCAAATTCGGATGAAGTTGGGTTGCTTTTTTGTAACAGGTTGCGGCTGCATCCCACTGCTGCAATTCCTCTAAAACTCGGCCTCGCTGATACCAAGCTTCGTGCTTTTCTGAATTGATTTGAATTGCGGTGTCGAAAGCCGCGATCGCTTCTGAGTGATTTTGCAAACTTAACAGCCCTGTCCCGCGCAGCATCCAAGCCCAGTATTCTCCGGGATTAATTGCTGTAGCTCGATCGGCGCAGGCTACGGTTTCTGCGTAGGAATGCAGTTGCTTGTAAGCTTTGCCCAGATTCAGCCACGCCCGGGCCCAGTCCGGCTTAATTTGAACGGCTTTTCCGTAGCAAATGACTGCCGCTTCGTACCTTCCTGCGGCGTACAATCTATTGCCCCGATCGTAATCTGGAAATGCTGCAAAAATTCTTAAAATCGGCGGCAGCAGAGCTGGTTGGGGGTTTGAGGAGTTTTCTGTAGCCGAAGTCGAGAGGTCTGGCATACGCCTTTCACATAAAAATTTAGTGGGATAACAAGCTTGCGGTCTTATATATTAACTTATGCTTTTCTTAATATCGCTGCTGTTTTGAAACAAATTTAGCATATCAGGCTTAGTGCGACAAATCCTTTTTACTTAATTCGAGTAGGTATAAAATTATGCACCCTTCCCACTTTCGGTAGACCCCTGTAAGATACGGTCAGTCGATTTTCGATTTTCGATTTTCGATTTTCGATTGACTCCACAGATGAATCTGGGAGCTTGAACCAGAGTCTAAAATTTTGATCTCTCCACGACGAGCCTCGGAAACTTGTATCCGTTTTTGGGCGGGGTGAGGACACAAGCACATAAAGTCCTAATTCAGGTTTCAAACCAAATTTAAGATGCTAGAGTTGCACGCGCTTTTAGATTTCACGGACTGTAATTGGGAGTCGATCGACTCGCACCCCAATTATTGGTACGAAGGCCGTTGTCCTCAAAGCGGGGATCTGGTGAGACTGCCGCGTACTCGAATGTCCGAGGAGCTCGCCCGGGGTTTGATGCGGTACCTGGCGGCTGACGATTCCTACGATCGCGAAGGGAAGATGTACGGCATATTACTGGTGGAGATGCCTTCGGGGGAACAGCGGATACTCAAAGCATTTTCCGGGCTGCTGAACGGTTGCAGCATTGTTGATGGCTGGGTGCCACCGATTCCGGGACGAGATCGAGTTGCTTTTGAGGAAGCCCGCACGTTAACTCAATTGGAGGCGATGAAACAGGAACTTATTGCACTGAATCAACTCCCGCAGCGACAAGAGTATGAAGCCTTATTTCGGGAGTTTGAAGTGCAAATGCAAGTTCTGAGCGATCGGCACCGCAATTGCAAGCTGCAGCGAGATGAAAAACGCCAGTTACTGTGTCAAACTCTCCCAGCAGAAACACTAGAAATTGCCCTGGAACAACTGAATCAAGAAAGCCGTTTGGAGAAAATTGAACGCAGGCAATTAAAACGGCAGCGGGATGAAACATTGCAGCCGCTAAAACAATTAATTGAAGCTGCGGATCGGCGGATGCGGGCGCTGAAACAGCGGCGAAAAGAACTTTCCCGCGAACTTCAGACGCAAATGCACGCGGCTTACACTCTGATGAATTTTTTGGGGAAATCGATCTCGCTCTCCTCATTGATGCCAACCAATTCTATTCCCACTGGAACCGGCGACTGTTGCGCGCCAAAATTGCTCCACTACGCGGCAGTACACAATCTGAAACCGCTGGCAATGGCTGAGTTTTGGTGGGGGCCGCCATCGGGGGATAAGATACAGGGAGACTTTTATGGTGCTTGTGGCGATCGGTGTCAGCCGTTGATGGGTTTTTTGCTGTCAGGATTGGCTCAAAATCCGATTGTTTCTAATAGGGATGAGGGTTTTACGGGCGGGCTAGAAGCCCAACCCCTACTCCCCACAAGCAATAATATTTCTTGTGGAACGGGCATCTTGCCCGTTACCAAAATACATATTGTGGACGCAGAACCTCTAGATTTAGGGGCTGTTGAAGCCCGCCCTAAAAACCATAATATTTCTTGTGGAACGGGCATCTTGCCCGTTACCCAAATGCTACCGATTATTTATGAAGACAAATGGTTGATCGCGGTTAATAAACCCTCTGGCTTGCTGTCAGTTCCCGGTCGTTATTTGGAAAATCAAGATAGTGTTTTTAGTCGTTTGCGTAACTTGTTACCGGATAGTTGGGATTTGAATGCGGTGCATCGTTTAGATTGGGAAACATCGGGTATTTTGCTATTGGCGCGGGACAAAGAAACCAGCAGTCAACTCAGACAGCAATTTGAAACAAAGCAGGTTCACAAAGTTTATGAAGCGGTGCTTTCGGGTACTGTAAATGTTGACGCAGGGACGATCGAACTCCCACTTTGGGGCGATCCAGAAAATCGCCCTTACCAGCAAGTCAATGGGGAGTGCGGAAAACCCAGTGTTACTCGCTTTCAGGTAATGGCGAGGGAGGGAAATTGCGATCGCGTCGAGTTTTTGCCGCTGACGGGACGCACGCATCAATTGAGGGTTCATGCAGCGGATGTTCGAGGGTTAGGGATTCCGATTTTGGGCGATCGGCTTTATGGATGTCGGGCTGCTGCAAACCGGCTACACTTGCACGCACGGGAACTTTCGTTTGAGCATCCGCAGTTGGGAGAAAGGTTATACCTACAGGCAGAAACACCATTTTGAGCTAAGCGCGATCGGGCAACGAAGGATAGTTGAGCAGTAGGAATTACAGATAGAGGCCGCACATATTTATTGTTGAGTAATCGGAGCAACAAATCGGGGAACTTCAGGTTAAGTTGTCACCCATGAGTAGAGCCGGAAACAAGCTACTTATTACTGATTACTTCTTAGGTCTTTTATATCGCATTACTCGGAAATCTCTGCTTCAAAACAGGCATTACCGGACAAGGTTTTTGCTCCTGTAAATTCTCGGGTTTGTTCCAAGTAAAAGGCCCTTTTTTCTCCGCCGCCATCCACAGCAAGCTTTTTGCTCGCGTCATCGCCACATACAGCAGTCGAAACTCTTCTGCTGTTTTCAAATAACCTGCTTGTTCCCAGGCTTCGCCTAGATTTGGTAAAGGATATTTTTCGTGCAAACTTGCTCGAATTTGTGCTCTGGCTACCTCTGCTAAAGTGAAATCTCCTAAAAATCGGGTTTGTGGCAAAACTCGCAAATTTCCGGGGATGGTTTGTTCGTGTAAAAACGGCAAAAATACGCAATCCCAATCCAATCCTTTGGCTTTGTGCATGGTAATAATTGTTAGTTGACCTTTGCTGGTATAGCGTTCTTCTATTTTGTCGTCTGCATCCACAGGTTCAAATCTTTCGGAACTGACAATTTCGCTGAGTACATCCAAAATATTACGCATTGAATTGTTGCCGGCTGTTTGGATTGCTACTCGTTCTGCTAATTTGTCGGCCGTGGCTAATTCTGTTTGGTCGTATTGCAGCGCTAAGGCTAAGAATGAAATGATTTGGTATGGTGGCAATTCTAAGCTAGCTTGCAGCAAACCGCAGCAAAAATAGCGGCATTTGCGAACGGGATCTGACTGCTGGGGGTCTAGCGGGCCTGGATAAAGAAATTGCTCGGGGCTAGTCGCAAAAGCATTGTAGTCTTGTTTGGGAATCAGTTGCCGATCGCTCAAAATCTTTAAGGCTGCTTTCAGGTAGTCTGGAGAGTGCGGGCGATCGAGAAATTGCAGCAGTGTTAAGATTTCCCAAGGTACTTGAGAATGTCTGTCCCGCTCTCCCACATCCTCAATTTTAATCCCGTATTTCCGCAAATCAAAGCTTAATCCGTGTTTTTGAGGATTTTCCAGCACTTCTTTGATAAACTTACCTTGTTTGTTTTCCCGCACCAAAATAGCCATCGATTTCAGATTTTCTAACGGCAATTTGGCACTATTTTCCCCATCGCTCGCTTCCCCGCCTGAATCGATAGCTTTTTCATTACTTGCGAATTCAAAATCGGTGGGTAAAAATTCCTCTACTAACTCAATTACCCGCTTGCCAATTAACTCAATTGTATGGTAAATATCGCGGGGAGTATGCAATTCTAAGCCGCGACCAATGGGGGCAGGATTTGCATTCTGCTGCGGGTCATGGCTGGGTACTGGCTTAATAGTTTGGTCGCGAAAAGGCTGTTCGGTTCCCGCTAATTTCGAGCTATTTACCCATTGCAACATAAAGTTAGCTGCATCGATAATCACCTGGGTGCTGCGGCCAGCGCCGTCCATTGTAGCTAACTTATTTTCCACTTCGCACCGATCGCAAAATTGGTTAAAATAAATCGGGTCTGCGGGAGTGAAAGTAGAATTAATCGCTTGATTTGGGTCGCCAACTCTGATAAAATTGGGAGGTAAAGTAGGATGCTCGGGATCGATCGCCAATGTTTCCAAAAGCCGAGTTTGCAAAGGTGTAGAATCCTGCGCTTCGTCCTCAAAAACGGCAAATACTTGCTTTTGCTCGATCGCCCTCGCCCTCGGATTTTCCAACACCCGCAAAGCGGCTAAAATCATCTCGTCGTAATCGATGAATTCCCGACTCCTCAACAAAGCCTGATATTTTTGATATAAACCCCCAGCTACAGCTAAAATCTCATAACCGTCCCCAGTATCAAGAGCGTTCATTTCTAACAACTGTTCGGGAAATAAACCAGAAGATTTCGCCTCGTGAATCACAGTTTTAGCTACCTGTGGCAAAATTTCTGTCCGCAAAACCGATTGTCGCCGCAGCCTCTCCGTTTCCTCTCCGTCGAATTGCTGTCCTTCCAGCAAAACTTGATATCGGCGGGGATTTTCGGCAATCCAAAGTTCTACACAGGTGCGAATTAATCGGTGACTTTGAGTAGGAGTAACTAAGGTTGAATTTTCTAAATTTAAACCCGACAAATCGGGATGGCGCATCGCAATATTTAAAGCTAAACCGTGCAAAGTGTGCACCGCAAAACCGCCTTGAGATAAAGACAATTCTGCCAATCTTTCCCGAATTTTAGCTTTAATATTAGCAGCAGCCGATCGCGTAAATGTCACGACAATTAACTGGCGGCGGCTGTGAAGCTGGTTGCGGGCGATCGCAATTGCCGACGCAGCAGCCATTCCCGTAGACTTCCCGGCGCCCGGAACCGCCGAAACAGCAAGGGGGCCGCCTTGCCAATCCGCCATGTCCTGCTGGCCCGCACGCAAGCTTTCGCGAATTTTAAGGCAAGCTTGTTCTCGCAAAACTGCGGCAAACCCAGATTCTGAAAGCGCTGAGGCTACATCCGGGCGATCGATCTGGCTTGTCGATCGCATAAAATCACTATCAAATTCATCTGTCATGCGATTTTAGATTTTAGATTTTAGATTTTAGATTTTAGATTAGAAAAATATTTGTGGGGTTCAGCCTTTTCAAACGGTATCAGAAACCGAGTTGCTTTAGTTGCGATCGCCTATGTCCACAACCACACCGTCATTGCGCCGACATTGAGCGACCTGCATCTGCGGTTAAAAATCCCAAAGTATTCAACCTCTACCGTTTCCATTTCGGTATCGGCTAAACTAATGCTATCTATTCGAGCTTAAATTGAAACCACCATAAAATTCAATACCCAAGCCTTTTTTATAGGAGTCACCCAAATGAAAACTCACCTCAAAATCAATTCCCCCCCGCACAAGCCAAACCCAAACCCAGCCAACAACAGCACAACTCGTTTTGCTGTGGCAGTATTCTTAACTTTATCTTCAGCCATTGCTTTGCCTAGCTGCGGCGCAGCTTCAACCAGCAGCGCTCCAGGCGGCGCAGCTTCACCCAGCAGCGGTCAAAACGAAGTTGCCGCATCGGCTCCACCACCCCCACCCGCAGCCCAGGCAGTAGGCCAAAGGTCAAAAACTCCTGGTGCATCAAAAAAAGCAGCAGAAACTCCAGCAACCCGTCCCCAACTGATTAAAAAAGCCCAACTCAGTGTAGTTGTCAAATCTATTGACGCCAGCTCTAAATCTGTTACTAATATTGTCGAAAAACAGCAAGGCGATATCTTGGGTTTCCAAAATCAAAAGCCTCCAAATTCCAGTGTCCGCCAAACCGCGTCTGTGCAGATTCGCGTGCCTCAAGAACAGTTAGAAACTACTTTAGAGGCTTTGGCAAAACTTGGAACTGTAGAGAACCGTTCTCTGACGGCTGAGGATGTTACAGATCAATTAGTTGACAGTGAGGCTACACTGCGGAACCTCCGCAAATCAGAAGAAATGGTGTTAAAAATTATGGAGCGATCGGGTTCTGTCGGCGATGTGCTCAAAGTTTCTCAAGAGTTGAGCAACATTCGGGAGTCGATCGAACGCATTGACGCTCAGTTAAAAAGTTGGCGAAATCAAGTAGCCTATTCGACTATTAGCTTAACTCTACAAACAGCAGTATCGGCTCAACCAACTCCCGAACCTTCTCTAGGTTTGCGGGTACAGGAAACTTGGGGGAAAGCGACTCATTCTGTGGGCGAATTGACGCTCGGTTTGTTTGGTTTGGGTATTTGGCTGTTGGCTTACAGTCCTTATTTCCTGTTAATTGGGGCTGCGGTTTACGGCTTTAATCGATTTAAGAAACAGGATTCTGTTCCGACAATTCAAGAACCGAAACCGCCTCAGTAGTCAGTAGTCAGTTGTCAGTTGTTCGTTGTCAGTTGTTAGTTATTAGTTGTTATTAGCTTTCCAGCCAACAGTCAACAGTCAACAGTCAACAGTCAACTGACAAGTGACTAATCATCAATTTGCCATCCATCTTTGGTATAGTCTTCATCCACAATCTTTTTGGGACGCATCACCAGAACAACTCGCCCCAAAATAGGAATATCCGGGGATTGTTCAAACCAGTACAATTCTAAATGCCCAGCGTTATCGGCGAGGAAATAACTTTCAGCATCCCACTGTCTTTGGGCTCGATCGGCAATAATTAAAACTTCTTCAACTTTGCCTTGCAGCGGTACCGGCAATCTATCGCTCATTTCCAAAACAGCCACCGGATCTTCAGCGTTCAAAATTACCTGCCATCCGGGAATCGCCACCCAAGCTCCGGCTCCGGAAAATTTTACCATTCGGAACGGCTCGATTTCCTCCGGCAAAGGCACTGCCAGCAAATCAGTCGTAGAAAGCGGCAATTTGCCCACAACGGGGACAATCCGGGGCAATTGTTCCTCGGTATCGAGCCTGTAGACGGGCAAGCGGGGCGCTTCCCGTCTCGGAACTACGGTAAAATCAACGAGCAACTGCTCGATTTGCGCCCTAGCGGTTTGGCTGCTAGCTAATTTTAAACCGCGAGCAATTAGGCGCGATCGCTCTTGCAAATCGCTTTTCTGTCTCGCCAATTGCCAGCATTGGTAAGCCATAGCATCGCCGGGAGTGTCTGTGAACCCTTGGGGGAGACTCCCAAAGTGCGAAAACTCCTTGATCGCTTTAGCAACTTGGCGAGCATCGTCAACATCCAAATTGTGGGTTAGCATCAAAGCAGCCGCCCCGGCTCGCTCTACTTGAGAGAGAATCCGAAACTCGTATAAGATATCGCTACCTTTTTTTAAGAAGTGCGATCGAACTTCGTCTGAAGCCCCAGCATTTACCATGCTGGTGTAGACTTGGGCTGCGACGCTTACTTGATTTTGCTGAATTGGCTCAAAACCAGTTTCTTCAAAAATCCTTTGAGAGTTGTAGCCAGCTTTTAGCAGTGCAGTGCAGGCCTGTCCCCACTCTACCCAAGTGCCTTCTTTTCGGCGGAGCGATCGAATTAACTTTTCGGCATCCACAGCAGTTGTGGAGGATGCAGATGCAGGAGGGGATGAATCTTGCGGTGTATCAGTCATAATTGAATCAAAAACTAGCGCTAAGTTATGTGTGGTTGGATACTGGCAAGGCTCGTGTCGCGGCAGAGCGATAGATTAATAGTAAGTGAGTTATGAGACTATTGTTACAGAATAGTTGCTCGCCTAAATTTACAAAGGGGAGTTTATCGTATTGTTATGGATAATGCCATTTCAGAGCTAGATCAAATTAAACGCCAGCTCATGACCCTACACAGACCGAAAAAGCCCAAAATGCTGGTAGTAGACGACGAACCAGACAATCTGGATTTACTCTACCGCACTTTCCGACGAGATTTTAACGTCCTCAAAGCTGAGAGCGGAATTCGCGCCTTGGAAGTCCTCGGCATCGAAGGCGAGGTCGCCGTCATCATTTCCGACCAGCGGATGCCCGAAATGAAGGGGACGGAGTTTTTGAGCAAAACCGTGCCCCAGTTTCCGAATACGGTCAGAATTATCTTGACTGGTTTTACGGACATTGAAGACTTGGTGGATGCGATTAACTCAGGACAGGTTTACAAGTATATCACCAAGCCTTGGGACCCGAACGAACTGAAAATGGTGGTGCAAAAGGCGGCCGAGACTTATGAAATTCTCAAGCAGCGGACTGAGGAATTGGATCGCGCCCAAACTCAAATACAACTGTTAGCAACAATCATGCAAACGGCTGTGGATTATCCGAGTTTGGAAGCAAGTTTAGATCCAATTGCTACTGCTATAAGTGATAATTTTTTGGCGGACTCTTGCATTTTGCAACTGGTGGAAGAAAATGTTTTAATACCAGTCCAAGGCACTCACACCACGGGTTCGGCTGTGGAAAATTGGCTGGCAGATGACCCTCTGGTTCGAGAAGCAATTACCTCTCAAACTATTCAGGGTGCTGTGAATATTGGGATCGACACAGCCTTAGCCAGCCTGCCGCACTATCAGAAATCCGGCATTCAAGCTCACCTGACCATCCCGGTGATTCACAAAGGTCGATCGATCGCCCTGATTTCCATGCAGTGGAAGCAACCTTGTTCCCTGCGCCCCGACGAACTCACAACTGTTCACCTCGCCGCTCAAGAAGTTGCTTTGGTATTGACGAGTTTTCAGGGTCATTAGTCATCAGTCATGAGTCATCAGTCATTAGTCCTTAGTCCTTAGTCGGCTCTAAGTCTTGAGTTTAAAATGATAGCCAACCAATGAGTCTCGACAAAAGCTCATCGCTCGCTAACAAATAAAAAAGCATTAATGACTGGCGACAGCATGACATGAATGCACGGATTAATTATTTTTTCCGGCTGACTAATTACAAATTATCAATCACCAATGACAAATGACCGATGACTAATAACGCCGAACAAATTAAAACTATATTTAATCGAATTGCACCAGTTTACAACCAATTGAACGACTGGTTGAGCTTTGGGCAACACCGGATTTGGAAGCAAATGGCGGTGAAATGGAGCAGTGCGGACCCCGGAAATATTTGTTTAGACTTGTGCTGCGGTAGCGGGGATCTAGCTTTGTTGCTGGCTAAGCAAGCAGGGCCGACCGGTTGCGTATTTGGAGTAGATTTTTCCGCCGAACAATTGGCCGTGGCGGCCAGGCGCGATCGACCTTTTCTTACCCCTGCCAGTCCCATTTCCTGGGTAGAAGCTGACGCCCTAGACTTGCCTTTTGCTGACAATTACTTCGACTGCGCCACAATGGGTTACGGCCTGCGTAACGTGACTGACATCCCCCGCAGTCTTCAGGAATTGCACCGCGTGCTCAAACCCGGTGCCAAAGCAGCTATTCTCGATTTCCACCGCCCCAGCAATTCCCTAATGCGAAGCTTTCAGCAGTTTTATCTAGACACTCTCGTAGTGCCCATTGCTCAGCAATTTGGCATGACTCAAGAATATGCCTACATTAATCCTAGTTTAGAAAAATTCCCGATCGGCCAGGAGCAAGTCGCGATCGCCAACAAAGCCGGATTTGCCGCCGCCACCCACTACCCCATTGCCGGAGCTATGATGGGAGTATTGGTACTGGGCAAAGCAATTTAAAATTAAAAATGCTTGCAGTCTAGATCGGCTATCTAACTATAGGGTGCACCGATCCCTGTGCACCGATCCCTATTTTTAATCATTTATGAATCCGTCTGAAATTTGGCTGTTGTTGGCCCCACCTGTAGTGGGAGGAATTATTGGCTATTTCACTAACGATATAGCTATCAAAATGCTGTTCCGCCCCTATCGAGCTATTTACATCAAAGGGCGGCAGTTGCCTTTCACTCCCGGTTTGATCCCCCGCAACCAAGAGCGTTTAGCAAAGCGAATTTCCGACACAATTATGGGTTCCCTGCTGACGCCACAGGAACTGCAAAACTTGGCGCGCCGCCTCCTGCAAACCGAGCGGATGCAGTCGATAATTCTCTGGCTGTTGCAGTTGGCGCTGGATCAGGTAAAAGCCGACGCAGAGCAAAAAACCGCTAAAATTCTCGCTAACATTCTGCGAGATTTGCTGGGGGAATCTATGCCGCGAATTCTCAAAGTTTTGGCGCGCCGGGAAGATTTTTTAGAAGTTCAGCTTAATCAAATTTTCGATCAAGTTTTGCTGGAGATTCAGCTAACTGAATCTCAGGCGGCTCAGCTTGCTGAGTGGTTGTTGCAGGTAGTAATACCCCCGGAAGTGCTGCGGCAGGCTTTAATTGACTTTTTGACGGATCGCAATATTTCGATCATCGATGAAGGGTTTCGAGAAAAAACCAGCGGCACTTATTGGGTAGTAGCAAATTTGTTTGGTTTGCGGAACACTTTAACTCGGCTGCGGACTTTTTGTCTTGATGACAGAGAAGCGACAAATCAGCGCTTAGCAGAGTTAACTATTTCTTTGGGGATTCGCGGGCGAATTCAGGAATGGCTGCAAAATTTGTCGATGCAAAATTTACCGGTTTCGACTGTGAGACAGTTGCGAAAAACTATGCGCGACAGCGTTCGCAGCTACGTTCAACAGCGGGGTACAGACGTACTTGAGGGGTTGAGCAAATCTATTGACTGGGAAAATATTTCGCGGTTGCTTCTCAATCGATTGCAGACTTCAGCGGTGATGAGCGCTTCCCTCGGAATTGTCAGCCAAGAACTGGCTTTGGTTTTAGAGCGTTATTTAGAGCGGGATTTAGAAAATATTGTAGCTCAGGCTATCCCGATTTTGAATATCGACCAGGTGATTGTCGATCGAGTAAAAGGTACTTCTCCTGAAGAGTTGGAGTTAGCAATTCAGGGAATTGTCCAAAGCGAGTTGCAGGGAATTGTAAATTTAGGAGGGATTTTGGGTGTTTTTGTCGGCTGTTTGCAGACAGTTGTGGTTTGGATTCAGCGATGATTTATTTCGGCAGTTGTGAGATATTTGTTGTAGTCTAATATTCACTCTCTCTGGCGCACCCAGTACCAAAAACGCGGTTTTTCGGCAGTAGTTGCCACCGAGGCCAGAGGGTTTTTGGTAGAAAGCGGGTTTTTGTGGCCCAATCCTAATTTACTTATTTCCTAAATCTATGCCAGCCCCAAATTCGGACGATCGCACAAACATCCCAAAAAACCCGCGCAACCTCAGCCGCCAACAATACGAGCGTTTAACCGCAGAAATGGCCACTCCCTACCGGCCTCTGCGACAGTTTGTTTACATAGCTTGTGGCGCTTCGGGCTTTATCGGCGGCTTGGTTTTCCTCGCTAAAATTGCCTCGGGGCGGGAAATGGGTTCTGCTTTGCCTAATTTTGCTCTCCAAGTCGGAGTTGTAGCCCTGATGGTGTTCCTGTTTCGCTGGGAGCAGCGCGCCGAGGGCCGATCCCCGAAGTCAAAATAACAAAAGTTTACAAATCGAGACAAATATCTATCAGAGGCAAGGAAAAGTTAGAAATATAAAGAAATTATTATGAAATCCTGGTTTGTCAGCGATCCCTGTAATGATAAGGATGTGGCTTCAATTGGGGTCAGCAAATTTAAAGGCCCTAATCATAAACCGCTTGTAATTCGTTCAATTGGGGTCAGCTTTCATAAAGACCCTAAATATATAAAATAAATTTAAGCCCAGCGCCAGCCTTCACTGATAGAAGAGCTGGCGTTCGGCATTTTGCTAGGATCGGGAGATTGGGAGAGAGAATCAGTAGGGTGTACACCCGCGCACAGGGAGGCCAGTGCAAGCGCCCTGAACCGAGTTTTTTGCCTAGCATCCGATATAGGTATAGCCTTTCTCAGAAAGATGAGGTATGATGTTACTGACACTCACTCGTGAGGGTCAAACAGAGAAGATAAGATCAAATGAACTATAATTACATGGTTCAGTAAAGCCACGC
>JACJNV010000367.1 GCA_014695175.1 Microcoleus sp. FACHB-DQ6
AGTCTATCGATACCAGCCTGAGCCTCCAGACCATTCACGATAAAATCAGAAGACGGTCAGTATCTTTGTTTGAGCCCAGGCCGGAGCTGAACCATGCCACCAATGCCCTTTGTATCGTAGGCAGGCGCGAACTATCGCAGGGCCTATTTCTGGACCGCCGTTCCTTCCTTAATTCCTACGATTACCGCATAGACCCGGAAGGTAAATATCTGTTTAACATTCTTAAGGCTGCTGCCCCGGTTTGCGGAGGCATCAACCTGGAGTACTTCTTTTCCAGGGTAGATAACCAGAAACTGGGTGCAGGTACCAAACTTCCACATAATGTAATGGGTCTTTTTGGTGTAGCCAACGGCATAGACGGAGATTTGCGGCCAGGGCTGCCCAGCCAGATGATTGAAGTACATGACCCGGTTCGGTTGATGATTATTGTAGAGCAATTTCCGGATGTGGTACTTCATACCATTAAGCAGTCTAATCAGACCTATGAGTGGTTTATTAATGAATGGGTGCACCTGGTAGCCGTAAATCCGGAGACAAAAGAGCTGTTCCGTTTCAAAAATGGCAATTTTGAGCCATATCAGCCTGTTACAGGCCAATTACAGACTGTTTCAGATATAAGTCCGCTGCTGGAGTCACAAGCAGAGAATTTTCCGGTGTATTTACTTTCTTAAGTCTATTTCAATGACAGCTTTTATTCAATTTTTCATATTTGTTCCTCTACTCGGTTTTATTATCAGCTTACTGATCACCCGTAAAAAAGAGGGTCTTATTTCCTGGGCTTCTTTCAGCACTGTAGGCCTGCATCTGACTGGTGCCCTGGCCTTTCTAGGAGTATGGTTGCTCAATGGCCATCCTATTCTGAATCTAAAGGAGTTTGTGCTTTTTCGCACCCCAGGCTATGAGTTCTTTATTGATTTTGCTTTTGACAAAATTACGGCTGTGTACCTGTTTGTGGGCGCATTCCTCACCTTTATAGTGACGGTATACAGCCGCGCTTATATGCACCGGGAAAAAGGATACAAGCGGTTTTTTAATACCATTCTGTTCTTCTACTTGGGTTACAACACCGTTATTTTTGCCGGCAATCTGGAGACTTTATTTGTCGGTTGGGAAATACTGGGTATATCCTCCTTCCTGCTGATTGCCTTCTACAGAGACCGGTACTTGCCCGTGAAAAATGCAGTAAAGGTGTTTTCTATTTACCGAATTGGCGATGTGGGGATTATTCTGGCCATGTGGCTGAGCCACCATTTATGGCATGAGAATATTACCTTTATTAAACTAAATAACTACGAACTAGTGCATCACCAGTTGCAGAGCCATAGCCTGATAGGTGGGTTTATTTCCCTGATGATTCTGGTATCTGCAGCGGCTAAATCTGCGCAGCTTCCTTTTTCCTCCTGGCTACCCAGAGCCATGGAAGGCCCTACTCCTTCCAGTGCCATATTCTATGGTTCATTATCTGTGCATCTGGGGGTGTTTATCCTGCTGAGGACCTTTCCTTTCTGGGAACATCAGCTATCGGTACGTATATTAATCGGCTTACTTGGGTTATTTACTAGTCTGGTGGTTACGGGTATTGCCAGGGTGCAGTCTTCGGTCAAAAGCCAGATTGCTTACTCCTCTATCGCGCAGATTGGGTTAATATTTATAGAAGTAGCAGCTGGCTTCAAAGACTTAGCGTTGTTTCACTTTGCCGGCAATGCCTTCCTGCGGACGTATCAGTTACTAGTGTCTCCGTCTGTGGTAAGTTACCTGATCCGGGAGCAGTTTTATAATTATGTACCCCGCCAGCATAGCCTCGAAGATTCTCTTCCAAAAAGAATTGAGTACTCGCTGTATATGTTGTGCCTGAAAGAGTGGAACCTGGATTCTCTGCTATACCGTTCCTTGTGGAACCCAATGAAATGGTTAGGCAAGCATATGAGCTTTGTGAGCATGAACAGGGTACTGCTTTTCTTTACACCTGCGTACTTGATCGGGTTGTTCTTCCTGTATCAATATACTTCAGGTGCTATCGGAGCAGGTGTTACTCAATATATTCCGGTAGTTCTGGCTTTAATTGGCCTGGTAATGGTTCTGAAATCATTTACCGAGCGCAAAAATGTACAGATGAGCTGGTTGCTGGTACTGACTAATCATTTATGGATTGCCTTGGCTGTTTCATTTAATGAGCATTTTAAGTTCAACCAGACCATGCTTTATTTAAGTGGGGTGCTTATTGCCTGGGCCATAGGTCATGTATGTCTGGTGCGGCATCGGAGCAATATTCAGCGCCTGTTGAATGGTACGGAACCGAGGATTGGAGAGAAATTGGAAACAGCAGCTAGCGAGTGATAATTAGTATTGTTGTACCGCTGTTGCAGATTACTATTTCTCTGTCCAATCTTCGATTTAAGCTTTTGCAGGAGGCATGGCAGCGCATTCTACAGCTTAGAATCCCTGAGCAGAGATAATACTGTTTTGCAGTTGAGCGGGCGTTACACTCTCAACAAAACCTATTAAATCTCCGGAAGTCTTGACTTTGATGAGAGTTCCTGAAGTCACGATCGATGTGGAGCCTAATAGATCGGGCGGAAGAAAAGAACCCAGAGCTTGCGGCACTTCCGCTTGTATTGTAATGGGCGCATTTGTCAAGCTTTCCAAAACTACATCGTTAACCGTCAAACCGTCTGCTAATCCAATTTTATCGAAAGCAGGTCTGAAACTTACAATGAGATCGGTATTATTGACATCTGTAACTCCGGGTTCTGCTTGGAGGACGTACAAGTTGCTGCCCCCGAGTTTGATAGAATTATTATCATCAAAACCTGCTAAGAAGTCTCGACCCAAACCTCCCACTAGAGTGTCATTTCCGTTACCGCTTACTAAAAAATCATTGCCTTTACCGCCCAATAAAATATCATTTCCACCCAAACCCAAAAGCATATCTCCATCTAGACCTCCGTTTAGAGAGTCATTTCCGTCCTCTCCACCTATTAGGTCTTTCCCTTTTCCCCCCAATAAAGAATCGTTACCAAAATACCCTGTGATAATATCTTCGCCCTCATTGCCAAAGATCAAATCATTAGCTGTTGAGCCGGCCACTGTATCGTCACCTTCGAGCATCCATACTCCAGAAGGGAAATTAGTTACACCTCCGAATCGGGAATTATCGATGAATAAATCAACTGATTCAGATGTATTGTCGCCAACTAAGCGAGGCACTCGTGATGGATCTGTTTGTAAAGCCATAAAATATTTTGTTCCTAAAATCTCAGATGCCAAGATTATTAAATAAGCCACTGTCAAAGTCAATTCATATATTCATAACTTTGAGTTCATAAAAGTCATAACCTTGAGTTCATAAAAGTCATATTTGTGGTACTATCGACACCAACGAGTGCAGCAAGTCAAGGGGATGAAACAATCTATGTGTCTGAATCCAGGGGATATTCTGCGCGATCGCTACCAAATCATCGGTCAATTAGGTGAGGGAGGATTTGCCAGAACCTATACGGCTAACGACGCTTTGGGCAGCCCCGAAAATCCCCTGTGCGTCGTCAAGGAAATTGGGCCTCCTCAATCGAACGATCCGGAGGTTTTGCAGGCAGCGCAGGTGCAATTTGAAAGAGAAGCTAGATCCCTGATATCTCTGGAGCAGTGCTCGCGCATTCCCAGGTTAATCGAGCACTTTCAAGAACAGGGAAGATTTTACTTAATTCAAGAATATATTGCAGGAAATCCGCTGAACGAGGAGATAGGTTCAGGCAGGCTGTTTAAGGAATCAGAAGTTATTGAGTTATTGCAGGACATTTTAGAAGTTTTAGATTGCGTCCACAAAAAACATATTATTCACCGCGATATTAAACCGTCAAACTTAATCCGATGCCAAAGAACCGGCAAAATTGCCGTGATTGACTTTGGGGCAGTCAAAGGTATTAGCAATTTGGCGATTCAGGGCGGTCAAATAACTCAAACTCGCGTCATCGGTACAGACGGTTATATGCCGGCCGAACAGTGGATAAATCAGCCAAGATTTAACAGCGATATCTATGCTGTGGGAATCATAGGCATTCAAGCGATCGCAGGTTTAGATATTGAAGACTTTTTAAATCATAAAAGAACAGGGGAACTTGTCTGGCACTACTCAACTGACGATCGCCCGATGGTACAAATTAGCGACAAGCTGGAAAAAGTTTTAAATAAGATGGTGCGCTACCACTTTAACCATCGCTATCAATCGGCTGCTGATGTTTTGCAGGATTTGCGATCGGTGGTGGTATCGCCCTCACCGCCGATTGAGACTGCGGCGCAGGTGGGAGTGGAATATTCGATCGCCAGTGACAGCAGGACACCTGTGGACTCAAACCCTCGTTTAGTCCTCCCAGATAATTTAAGTGCCGGAGAAAGAATTCTCTTTACCAGTTCTCGTCCTCGGTTAAAGCAAAGAGGAGTTGAAAAATTTGCAGCTTCAAATTCAGAGCAAGCTTTTAATTTATTCAAACAATCGTGGCATAAAGAATACGGCAAAGATCCAGAAACTTTAGTTTACCTGAACAATGCTTTTCTGGAGGTCAGCAACGCTCCTTATTACACAATTGCTGTAGCCATTCCCATTTGTGGGAGAAAGCCGGACAGTTTTGCTCTGCTTGGTGCTCAGGCAAAAGAATTTCTGCGCGGAGTGGCTCAAGCGCAAACAGAAGTTAATTTGGGACTGTCCAATGCTAGCGATCGGGACTTTCCCGGTCGAGATTTTTTACCAAGTCAAGCCATTAACGGGAAAGGACTTAAGGTAATTATTGCTGACGATGGGAACGATGAAAGAAAGGCAAGACAAAGAGCAATGTCACTGGTAAATCAACCGGAAATTTTAGCAGTTGTCGGTCACGCTAGCAGCGAGATGACCATGTACACGGTAGATATTTACAATAACAATAATCTGGTTTTGATGTCTCCGGGTGCAGCCACGCAAGAGCTAACAGATGAGCCTAAAAAATTTTTCTTTCGGACTCAATATACGAGCAGTTTAATCGCTAAAGATTTAGCGGACTACCTCCTCGCAAAAAATCAAACACAAGTAGCAATTTTATACAATCAGGAAAGCCCATTCAGCGCATCTTTTAAGGAAGAGTACACAACGTATTTTCGAGACCGCAAAGGGGGGGAAATAGTCTGCATTCGCGATTTCGATTTATTTAACACAGACTTCAACGCCCAAAGAGCGATCGAGGAAATCCAGGCGAACGCAGAAACTGCGATCGTCTTAGTTCCAGACCCTCATGTTAGGGGAGCCTTAAACAGCGCATTTGAGATAATAAAACTTAACGCCGATCGCAATTGGATTGCCGGGGCCTGGATGCTGATGTGTCCGCAAATGTTAGAATTTGTATCTCGGCAACCGCAAATGTTGTTTGAAAAACTAATCCTTTCTGTCGGCTGGCATCCCTTAAACAGCCCCAACAAAGAATTTCCTCAACAGGCTCGATCGCTGTGGGGAGAAGAGGGAAATACTCGTATAGCTTCAGGTTACGATGCAGCCCGCGCACTCATAAAAGCATTGGAAATGCAGCAGGAACCCAGTCGCGAAGGAATGCAAAGAACGCTTTCATCTCCTGATTTTAGCGCTTGGGGAGCAACAGGAACCATTCAGTTTAACTCGCCGGAAAATGGCGATCGGAAAAATCATCCCAGCGATTTAGTACATATTGTAGAGTGTCCAAAAGAGAAGTTAGGCCTCGCTTTTGTTCCCGTCAAGTATCCGACAGCGGCAGCGGCAGGTTTAAATTGCGATTGAACTCGTTTCTGATTGATTCAATTTTCTTGCGTTAGCCGCCCTCGCTCGCGATACATGAACCCCCATCGGGCGGCGTTACATACTCATGAGTAAACTATATAAACCCGTTCCCGCCCGATGGTAAAATCAACCTCAACGAGTGCAGCCAGTCGGGGAATCGGAGAATTTATGTGCCTAAAACCAGGGGATATTCTGCGCGCGCGCTACCGAATTATCGCTAAATTAGGTGAGGGAGGGTTTGCTAAAACCTATACGGCTAACGACGCTTTGGGCAGCCCTGGAAATCCCCTGTGCGTCGTCAAGGAAATTGAGCCGCCTCAATCTAAGGATGCGCGGCTGTTGGAAGAAGCACAACAGCAATTTGAAAAAGAAGCTAAAACCCTGAAGTATCTCGATAAGTGTCCGCGCATTCCCAAGTTTATCGATCGCTTTCTGGAAAAGGGAAAATTTTACTTAATTCAAGAATACATCGACGGAAATCCGCTGAATCAAGAACTAATTTCAGGCCAGCAGTTTCAGGAGTCAGCAGTTATTGATTTATTGCTGGACATTTTGTCAGTTTTAGAGTGCGTACACTCTCAAGGTATTATTCACCGCGATATTAAACCGTCAAACTTAATCCGGCGCAAGCTAGACGGCAAAATTGCGGTGATTGACTTTGGGGCGGTAAAAGCGATCGGTACTTTGGCGATCGAGAACGGTCAAATAACTCAAACTCGTGCCATTGGTACTGAGGGTTATATGCCGGCCGAACAGTGGAAAAATCAGCCAAGATTTAACAGCGATATCTATGCTGTGGGAATCATCGGTATTCAAGCGATCGCAGGTTTAGATATTGCTGATTTTTTCAACCATCAAAAAACTGGTGAACTCGTCTGGCATTACTCCACTGACGATCGCCCGATGGTACAAATTAGCGACAAGCTAAAAAAAGTTTTAAATAAGATGGTGCGCTACCACTTTAACGATCGCTATCAATCCGCTGCTGAAGTGTTGCAGGATTTGCGTGAAGCGAAGCTATCCCTTAGGGAATCGCTAACAGCGTTGCACTCACCTGCGCCCCCTTCACAAAAACCTCTGTTGCCGAAGCCTCAACGCCAATGGCAAGATACATTGAGAGTCAGCTTGCCGATCGCGATCGCAGGATTCCTCGGGCTAGCAGTATTTTTAATACACAAAATCTTTACACCTAAAACTTGTCCTTTAATCAAGGGAGATGCTGCGAGTTGTGGCGAGGAAATCCTGATAAAAACATCTGGTTCTCGATTAAAAGAAAGGGGAGTAGATGACTTTTTAAATGCAAATTATCAATCAGCTTTTAATTTATTTAAACAATCGTGGAACGAAGAAGAACGCAAAGATCCAGAAACTTTAATTTACATGAATAATGCCCTTTTAAAAGCAAAAAAAGCTGATTATTACACCCTGGCAGTTGCCGTTCCCATTAGCAACAGCGAAGGAGGTAGTGTCAATTCTGATTTGGCTAGAGAAATGTTGCGCGGCATTGCCCACGCCCAAACAGAAGTCAACCTAGGACTCTTTAATTCCGATCGCAATAACGACTTTCCCGGTCAAGGTTTTTTAGCAGGGAAAGCCATTAAGGGCAAGGGTATTAGAGTCATTATCGCTGACGATGCCAATCTGAAAGCAGAGGCACAAGCTAGAGCCTCTTCACTCGTGAAGCAAACCGAGATTTTGGGCGTCGTCGGTCACTATACTAGCGAGATGACTGTGCATGCAGTCGATATTTATGACAAAAATAACTTAGTCTTAATTTCGCCTGGGAGTACAACGGAACAATTAACAGAAAAACGTCGGAAGTTTTTCTTTCGCACTGTTCCTAGACATCAAATTACGGCTGAAAACTTCAAGAACTATCTGATTGAAAACGCAGGATCCAAAAAAGCGGCGGGTTTCTATTGTCCTGAGATTCAAGCTACTTCTTCATTGTGGGAAGAATTCAGAAAACAGTTTAGACAAGCAGGAGGAAATATTTTCAGCATCACTGAATTCGATTTATGTAAGAAAAATTTTAACGTTGAATTAGCATTACAAGAAATCGAGCGAACTGAGAAAACAGCGATTGTCTTAAGTACGAGTCATGTTCCGAATGCAGTCAAAAATGCGATGGCACTTATTAAAGCCAATGGCGATCGCAATTGGGTAGTGGGAACCGGGGGAATCTACAGCCAGAAAACCTTAGAAACTGCCTCCCAGTTACAGTCTTTTAATAAACTGGTGACATCATCCTCTTGGCATCCCTTAGCTGCTCCCAACCCCACATTTGCCGAAAATGCTCGAAAGCTTTGGGGAGGAAACGTCAACCACCGCACAGCTTTAACCTACGATGCAACTCGGACGCTAATTACAGCAATAGAAATGCAACAGCAACCAAGCCGCGAAGGGATGCAGCACACTATTGCGAGTCAGAATTTTAGTGCCACAGGAGCAACCGGAACTATTGAGTTTGATGCGAAGGGCGATCGCCAAAATTTTCGACCGGACTTAGTACATATTGTCAAGTGTCCAAAAGAGCGGTTCGGCCTCGCTTTTGTTCCCGTCAAGTATCCGACAGCGGCAGCGGCAGGTTTAAAGTGCGATTGAACTCGTTTCTGATTGATTCAATTTTCTGGCGTTAGCGGCCCTCGCTCGCGGTACAGAGGGCGGCGTTACATACTCGTGAGTAAACTATATAAACCCGTTCCCGCCCGATGGTAAAATCAACCTCAACGAGTGCAGCCAGTCGGGGAATCGGAGAATTTATGTGCCTAAAACCAGGGGATATTCTGCGCGCGCGCTACCGAATTATCGCTAAATTAGGTGAGGGAGGGTTTGCTAAAACCTATACGGCTAACGACGCTTTAGGCAGCCCCGAAAATCCCCTGTGCGTCGTCAAGGAAATTGAGCCGCCTCAATCTAACGATCCGGAGGTTTTGCAGGCGGCGCAGGTGCAATTTGAAAGAGAAGCTAAAACCCTGAAGTATCTCGATAAGTGTCCGCGCATTCCCAAGTTAATCGATCGCTTCCAAGAACAGGGAAAATTTTACTTAATTCAAGAATACATCGAAGGAAATCCGCTGAATAAAGAACTCGCTTCTCTCAGGCAGTTTAAGGAGTCAGAAGTTATTGATTTATTGCTGGATATTTTGTCAGTTTTAGAGTGCGTACACTCTCAAGGTATTATTCACCGGGATATTAAACCGTCAAACTTAATCCGGCGCAAGCTAGACGGCAAAATTGCGGTGATTGATTTTGGGGCAGTAAAAGCGATCGGCACTTTGGCGATCGAGAACGGTCAAATAACTCAAACTCGTGCCATTGGTACTGAGGGTTATATGCCGGCGGAACAGTGGAAAAATCAGCCAAGATTTAACAGCGATATCTATGCTGTGGGAATCATCGGCATTCAAGCGATCGCAGGTTTAGATATTGCTGATTTTTTCAACCATCAAAAAACTGGCGAACTCGTCTGGCATTACTCCACTGACGATCGCCCGATGGTACAAATTAGTGACAAGCTAAAAAAAGTTTTAAATAAGATGGTGCGCTACCACTTTAACGATCGCTATCAGTCCGCTGCTGAAGTGTTACAGGATTTGCGAGCGCTAACAGGATTGCATTCACCACCACCGAAACGCAGGCTGTTTTCTCGATCAATCTTTGGCTTGTTGCCATTGGCAGTTGCGGGAATGACAGCGGGACTGGCAGCCCCTATTTTTTTACGCACAATTACACCTAAAACTTGTCCTTTAATCCAAGGAGATGCTGTGAGTTGCGGCGAAGAAATCCTAGTGAAAACTTCTTCGCCTCGGTTAAAGCAAAGGGGAGTTGAGGAGTTTGCCAAATCTAATTATCAATCTGCTTTTAATTTATTCAAAAAATCCTGGAAGGAAGAAGACAGCATCGATCCCGAAACTTTAATTTACATGAACAATGCTTGGCTTCAGGCTAAAAATGCTGATTCTTACACAATTGCTGTTGCCGTTCCCATCCTGAGAACTCAGGATGGTTCTGTAATTAATGCAGATTCGGCAAAAGAAATTTTGCGCGGCGTTGCCCAAGCCCAAACACAAGTTAATTTAGGATTAAGCGCTGCTAATGAGAGGAATAACAGCTTTCCCGGTCACAGCTTTCTCGAAGCCAAAGCTATTAACGAAAAAGGTCTGAAAGTCATCATTGCTGACGATGCGAATCTCAAAACAGAGGCCATTAAAACAGCAAATGCACTGGTTAAACAGCCGGATATTTTAGGAGTAGTCGGTCACTATGCCAGCGAAATTACCCTATCAGCGGTAGATATTTATGACCAAAATAACCTGGTTTTGATTTCTCCGGGAAGCACAACGGAAGAACTGACAGAAAAGCATCGAAAAATTTTCTTTCGCACATCCTATTCGAGTCGGTTTGCTGCTCAAACTTTAGCAAAGTATCTGCGGTCAGTAGGCAAAAATCAAGCGACAGTTTTATACAATCCCGGCAGTTCGTCGGGTTCTTATTTTACACAAGCTTTCAAACGGCAGTTTCAAGATGACAAAAAAGCAAAAATAGTCAGAAGTCGCGACTTTGATTTATCCAAAAATGAATTCAACGCCCAAACAGCTTTAAATCAAATTCAGCGCACAGGGGAAACTGCGATCGTGTTATCTCCAGACGGTCAAATTACTAATTCATTAAATAACGCTATCGCAATGGTTAAAGCCAACGGCAATCGCAATTGGATAGCCGGAATTTGGGTACTCTACAAGTGGAGAACTTTGGAAGCCGTATCCCAGTTAAAATCTTTTGAAAAACTAATCGTCTCTGTCCCCTGGCATCCCTTAAGCAGTGTTAATAAAAAATTTCCTCAACAGGCTCAAAAGTTGTGGGGAGGAACGGTAAATACCGATACCGCCTTAGCTTACGATGCAACTATTGCACTGATTAAGGCAATGGAAATGCAGCAGCAACCCAGCCGCGAAGGAATGCAAAAAACGCTTTCTCTTCCGAATTTTATTGTGGAAGGAGGAACAGGAACTATTCAGTTTGATGCGAAGGGCGATCGCAAAAATTCCCCCAGCGAATTGGTGCATATTGTCAAGTGTCGAAAAGAACAATTCGGTGTAGCTTTTGTTCCCGTCAAGTATCCGACAGCGGCAGCGGCAGGTTTAAAGTGCGATTGAACTCATTTCTGATTGTTTCTGGGCGTCATTCCTGAGTTATTTCCCCAATTCTTGAGAACGCAAACAAGCTGCTTTCACTGCTTCGATTAGGGCCGATCGAAAGCCGCTACTCTCTAATTTAGCAATTCCCGCAATAGTCGTGCCGCCGGGACTTGTAACTTGATCTTTCAATTGTGCCGGGTGCATTCCCGTTTCTTGCATTAGCTTCGCCGTACCGAATACAGTTTGCAAAGCTAATTGAGAGGCGATCGCCCGTGGCAGTCCTGCACAAACTCCGCCATCTGTCAAGGCTTCAATTAAAATTGCTACATAACCAGGCCCGGAACCCGAAAGCCCCGTCACCGCATCCAGCATACTCTCAGGCACTTCTACCACTTCTCCCACGGCCTGAAAGATGCGCTTTACCAATTCTAAATCAGCCGGTTGCACGAGTTTTCCCGAGGCGATCGCGCTCATTCCCGCTCCTACCGTGGCAGGGGTATTCGGCATCACCCGCAGCACTCCCCGCCCCGGGAAGGCTGGTTCGAGCTTGCTCAGTGGCACTCCTGCCAAAATCGACACTACCAGCGCTTCTGGCTCAGAATTAGCCGTTTCTCCATTATTTCCCTGTTGGCGATCGGCAGCCACGGCCAATTCCAAAGCTACCGTATCAAAAACTTGCGGTTTAATCGCCAAAAACAGCACTTCTGTAGCGGCAGCAACTTCTAGATTGCTGGCTGTTGTTCCAATCCCGTAGGTTTCCGTCAAAAATTGGCGGCGTTGAAGTTGTGGGTCGCTCACCAATATTTCTGAAGGCAAATAAACTTTTTGTGCAATTAAGCGGGATAAGAGAGCCTCTCCCATTACCCCGCCGCCGATGGTACCAAATTTTATGTTAGTCATTAGTCAGTTGTCACTTGTCACTTTTGAGTTATCAGTTGTCAGTTGTCAGTTGTCAGTTGTCATTGGTTACTTAGTTGTTAGCTAATGTTATTAATCCGCAGTGTTTATTCCACAGTTATTAGTTGTTAACTATTGACTACTGACTACTGACTACTGACTACTCACCACTGTCAACTGACTACTAACTACTGACTACTGAGCGATTGGAGCTTGTTCTGCGGGCCAGACTGTGGGTGCAGGAGCAGCAGCACGAGGGCGTCCTTGAGCAGGAGGCACTTCGTGAACCACACCAGACTGAGTTCTCACCTGCACGCAGCTAGGCGTAAACAAGAAAATACTTTCGCCAATTCGCTCTTGATGACCGTCCAGGGCATAAGTACCGCCCGCCACAAAGTCCACAGCTCTTTGCGCTTGGTCTGGGTCCATCACCGTCAGGTTCAAAACCACAGACTTCCGTTCCTTAAGCGCTCGAATTGCTGCCGGCATCTCTTCAAAAGTGCGCGGCTCCATTACTACTACTTCCGAAATCCCGTTCATAGCTCCAGGCATTCCAATCACGTTATTCATTACTGACCCTACTCCCCCGGTTGGTGCAACGACATCCATACCTGTCGATCCTACTACTGACCGCTCCCGCATTCTACGATTTTGACGACGTTCTTCTTCTGCTGCGACGGCAGCGGCGTTGGGTTCAGGCGCTTGGTAGAAGTTCTGATAGCGCTCCCCTTCCGTTTCGTCGTACACGTCATCGTACTCAGGCTCATTGTTGATGCCTACAAAATCTCGCAGTTTAGAAAAAATATTCATGATTCACTCTCCTTCACGACTTTGCTGCCCCGACTCTACTCGCGTTGCGCGTTAGTCGCGGGTGGCTGACTACTATATATTTAACCTAAATTGTCTTTATTAGAAGATTTGAATTATTTATCCCCTCCTAGAGCCAAATAAGGTTTGTCCTAGCCGTACCATAGTAGCACCTGCTTGAATTGCCAAATGATAATCTCCCGACATCCCCATCGAGAGCTGCTGCATTTGAATGCAGGACAAATTTTGCTGTTGGATTTTGTCAGCAAGTTCGCGGGTGCTGTTAAATAATTCTAGGATTTGCGAGTCATTTAACCCCAGTGGGGGTATTGTCATCAAACCTTGAATTTTGATATGCTGACATTTGTTGAGTTCTGGAAGGTCGGCCAGCAGTTCTGGAACTGTCCAGCCGTATTTGTCCGGGTCGGGCAACATTTTGACTTGCAGGCAGACTTGGGGAGAGCACGACTGTTCGCCCGCCAAGCGCGAAAGTCGCTGAGCGATTTTTAAATTGTCTAGAGAATGAATCCACTGGAAATGCTCTAGGGCTTTGGCGGCTTTGTTGGCTTGCAAGTGGCCGATCAAGTGCCAGTTGATATCCGGTAAATCTTGCAGTTGCCTTTGTTTGTCGGCAGTCTCTTGAACCTTACTCTCGCCAAAATCCCGGATACCGGCGTCGTATGCTTCGCGGATAGCATCAGTCGGTACCTGTTTGGTAACGGCAATTAACCGCACTGATTCCGGCAAGTGTTGGCGAATGCTGTTAATTCGAGAGGCAATGGTCATGGGTACTCAACGCTCTTGACGGGAGGGAAGGAAAATTAAGACAGTTACCAATTACCAAGTTACTGATTTTCGCTATTGAAACGTGCGCTGGTGAATGGTCTGCAATTGGTCGTACTCTTGATATTGACCGCTGCGACGCAGGGTTCGCAGGCGAATTTCGACCATGAGGCGAGCGTCGGAGCGGCTGATAGGTTCAAATCTCAGGCCGCCTGGGCCGTTTGTCACCAAAAAAAACAGGCGTTGGGCGTATAGGGTGGTAAATAATTCTTGGCTGTCTTCAACCTGGGATACCCTGAAGAGGAGGCCAAAGTTTGGATGATTCAGGTAAGTTTCGGTAGTCATTAACGCTCACAATCGATCAATTTTAGATTAAAGATTTCGATTTTAGATTTTAGTTTCGCTCGATCGCCCGACGGCGTTGTTTGACGGCGGGGTACAAAGAGCGATAGCCGTAGCCGTGCAATAGTCTCCGTCGTGGCTGAGGCTCAATTGCCACTGGCAATTTCCCCAAACTGAGGCTCGTGCTGCTGCGGTTCCGTGCAGTTGGACGTTTGGAGCACCGTTTTCGGAGCGCCGAATCTCCACATCTGCATACCGTATTCCCCGCCATCCCGTGCCTAGAGCTTTGACAACGGCTTCTTTTGCTGCCCAGCGCCCCGCTAGTTGGTTGCAGGAAACTCGATTCATTTTACCTTTAATGCTGCTGTGTTGAGAATTTAGTGACCTACAATCCCTTTGTTCGGCGGGCGTGTAAACTTTTTCGAGGAAGCGATCGCCAAACCGATCTAATGCGGCTTGTATGCGCGGAACATATACGATATCTGTCCCAAGATAGATGTTCAAGGTCTTGGTTCTCTAAATATTTGTCTCCATTACTTTAGCAGGACTGTCGCGCACCAGACAAAACTTACTCAAATCTAGACCCGTGATCCAAACGACCAGCTTCATCAGTCATTCCCAATTCTTCAATATTATTCAATCTAAAATCTAAAATCTAAAATCTAAAATCTTAACTGTCCCAACCCCAAACCAAGCGGGCGCTCCAGAGGACGAGCAAGCAGCCGAGGGCAATCCAGTCTCGGATTTTCAATTGCAACTGGTGCCATTCTACACGGTGTCGATCGGGACTGGTGAAGCCGCGAACTTTCATGGCGCTGGCTATTTGTTCAGCTCGCAGGAGCAAGTTTTCTAACAGCCGCTCGGCTATCATCAACCACACTTGAGCGGCGCTGCGAAATCCGAGTTTTTTCCAGTTTATCGCTCGGGTTCTGACCGATCGCACTAAATTTTGTATTTCTTCCAATACTAGGGGAATGAACCGCAAAGATAGAGTTAATGTTAGCGCTATTTCGGTGACTGGCCAGTTCAAGCGGCGCAGAGGCTGCATTAAGTTTTCAATCGCGGCGGTGATTTCTTCGCTGGCTGTGGTGAGAAGGTAGAGGTTGGTGCTGTAAATTACTGTGAAAAATAGGGTACTGACGTTGATAGCTAAATCTAGGGATTGGCGGGTGATTTTAATCGGGCCTTGTTTGAATACAACGTAACGGTAGTTTGTGGGTTGGGGGAGTTGATTTGGGCTTTGGGCTTTGGGATTGGGGATTTGGGAGTTTGAGCCTAAGTTAAAAGGTTTGTACCAGGGTTTGGGCTCTTGACGGGGTGGAAGGGTTGCGGGCTGTTGGGAAAAGGTTAATTCGTCGGCGGGGATGCGGGGCTGGTGTTCTGAGCGGAGTCCGTCGGGGGCGAGCGCGCTGAGACCAAATACTAATAGACAGAATAGCAGCAGCAGTCCCATTTGCTGTTTCCACACGCGCAAGGGAATTGCTGCTGTTAGTGTCAGTACGATTAACATTCCTACTAGCATCAACCGCCAGATGGGATTGGCGAGTATTGGCGCAATCAGAAATGTCATCAACCAGGCGAGTTTTACGCGGGAGTCTAACCGGTGCAGCCAGGTTACGGGTTGTTCTAGGTAAAGTCCAATAGGGAGCGATCGCAATAAATCCATTTTGTCGATTTTAGATTTTTAATAATATAAATTTATTGAACCGCGAAGACGCATTAGGCGAAGCCGCGCGTAAGCGCTAGGACGCGAAGGAAGAGAAAGAAGGAAGAGAAAAGAAAGAAACGCAATTTGCTTTGATTATTAAACTGCGTTTTTTCTTTAATCTAAAATCTAGAATTACTTCACGCGCAGTGCTCTGTTGGTTGTGCTGATTTCGCTGGCGCGAACTTTTTTGCCTCTCCAAAGTAGCCGCATTGGTGTACCGGTAAAGCCTAGGTGTTTGCGGAATTGGCTTTCCATGTAGCGGCGGTAATTTTCGGTGAAGCGTTTGGGATCGTTGACAAATAGGGCGATTGTCGGTGGCTGCGATCGCACTTGAGTACCGTAATAGATTTTGCCTTGTTTTCCTTGGCGGGTAACTGGGGCTGAGTGCCAGGTTGTGGCTTCTTCTATGACTTCGTTAATGACGGCGGTAGGGACGCGACGTTTGTGTTCGTCGGAGGCTTTGTCTACTAATTCAATGATTTTTTCAACTCGCTGTCCAGTCATGGCGCTAACAAAAATCATTTCAGCCCAGTCGAGGAAATAAAGTCGGGTTCTTACTTCTCTTTCGTACTCGTAGATGGTGTCGGAGTCTTTTTCTACGGCGTCCCATTTGTTGACGACTATGATGCAGGCGCGACCTTCTTGGCTGATGCGATCGGCTAATTTTTGGTCTTGGTCGGTAACGCCGTCAATTGCGTCAATTACTAGCAGTATTACGTCGGCCCGGCGGATGGCTTTGAAAGCGCGGTTGATGCCGAAAAATTCTGCGCCGTATTCGACGTTTTTCTTTTTGCGTATTCCGGCTGTGTCGATCAGGCGGTAGGTTTTACCGTTGCGTTCTACTATGGTGTCTATCGCGTCGCGGGTTGTGCCGGAAATCGGGCTGACTATAGCGCGGTTTTCTCCGAGAAATGCGTTTAACAAACTCGATTTGCCGACGTTGGGACGACCGATAATTGCTACTTTAATTTCCTCAACTTCTGGTAATACTTCTGTGGGAAGATAAGTTATTAATTTGTCAAGCAATTCGCCGGTGCCGTTGCCGTGAATGCCGGAAATTGGGTAAGGTTCTCCCAGTCCCAATTGCCAAAAGTCGGCTGCTTGGGTGAGTCCTGTATTTTCCGATTCGCATTTGTTGACGGCGAGAATGACTGGGACTTTTTGCAGTCTCAGCCAAGATGCGATCGCTTCGTCGCCGCCGGTGAGCCCGGTTTGTCCGTCTACTACGAAAATTGCTGCGCTGGCTTCTGCTAGGGCCGCCATTGCTTGTTCGCGAATTAAAGGCAGAAATTCTGTTTCGTCGTCGAATACTAGACCGCCGGTGTCTACGACTTGATATTCCCGATCGCCCCAGTAAGCCGGTCTGTAAGTGCGATCGCGCGTGATTCCTGGTTCGTCGTGGACGATCGCGTCTTGGGTGTTGGCTAAACGGTTGACGATCGTCGATTTGCCTACATTGGGGCGTCCAATAATAGCAACTATAGGTAGAGACATAAAAGTAGCAGCAATTAGGCTGCGCCGTAATTTTGAGGTTTAGTCTTGTATTGTAAGCTAATCTGACCGGAATTTTATAGATTGAGCCTGTGTTTCTGTCTTTTCATGCTGTAGGCGCTGTTTTACCGATCGCCCGTTTAAACATTGAACCCTAAAAAATAGCCACAGCCTATGGATCTGCATTCCCAGCCCGACTCTGAGAATTAGAAATAAAACTTAAATAACTCCACAAATCATCTCATGTGTGGTAATTCTTTGATGATTATGAAGGTAGATATAGGATTTTAGCGATCGGCTATTATTGAAAATAAGCAGGAGTTTAGTTTTTGACGAAAGCTTAAAACAGCAGCTTAAAAATGGAAACTAAATTTCCCTCAAAGCTCAACACATTAGGTGGTAATATGGCTGTTCTGCAACTAGAAGACGGTAGAACATATACGGATATCCGGGCGATCGCGAGTCAACTGGCCGTTTTAAATATTGAGATCGATTCCCTGCCCCAAAACAAAAATCCGGCGTTTCAAGAACTGCTCGTTCAAGACATTCTCAATGTTACAGAAAAACAGCAGATTCTCGCAGCCTTTAATAGCGAGTTTGAACAGTTCAAGCGCGCCAGCGGATATCGGTGGTGCGACTTAAAAGTGCTGCATCCAGGTTCCCAGCAGATTTACGCGCTGATGACTCAAAGCGATCGCACTCATACCCACACAGATGCAGAAGTTCTTCACATTTTAGCTGGGGAATGCGTTTTTGGGTTTGTGTATTCTAACGGCTCTCAGGTACAATTAATGCTGCAAGCTGAAGAATACATTAAAGTGCCTGCCAATACCGAACATTGGTTTTATCTCACTCCGTCGCTGTACTTGAAAGCCTTGCAGTATTACACCAGTGCTCAAGGCTGGGTTCCTCAGTATACTAACAGGAAACTAAAAATTAAAAACTAAATGTAGGGTGCGCTTCGGCGCACCTTCCTCTATCAAGATAGGCGATTGAAATGGCGAATTAAAAAACAAAATCTCTCTCTCAAAGACAAAAATTAAATGCTCTCTGCTTCATAAGGTGCGGCCATTTCAATTTCTTCGCAGCGCTGCAAAAGTGCTTCTATTTGTTGAGCTAAAAAAATTACTTCCGGCCAAGAAGAACCGTTAATTAAATCTTGAGCGTGAGCTAATTTGTTTCTCAATGCCTCTGCTGACTTTAAAAAACGCTCCCCGTAGCGTTTGGATTTGAGCCCCAGCCGATCGACTATTTCAGCAGAAGTCAGGATTAAATCTCGCTTGTCGCAGAATTGCAGGTAATCGATTAAGTCAATTGCTTCATTTCGCGATCGCCCCAATTCCCACAGGTGTTTTGCCGCTAAGATGCGATCGCCCTTAAGGAATTTTTGCCAAGAATCTTGGGGAAAGTAAATCCGCACGATTCGCAATAAATTCATTTCCAGAAGCGTCACCAATCCAAACAGCAGCATCCGCACCGGTGCTTTTTGCAAATCGCCGCAGGTAACAATCCCGTTGATCCTGTTGCTTTCTAATACAAATAATCTCGGTTGTTCTCGCAGCAGCGGCAGCAATTCCATCAAAGGAGTGGCAGCGGCAATTAATTCTGAGGGGTGAAAAATTTGCTGGTAGTCGCTGCACTTGCCTGTGATTAAGTGCGATCGTTCTACATAGCCGCAAACCGTGCCGTTTTCTTCGATACCGAGCACGTCAAAATCGCGGGCCTCCATCCACGATCGCAATTGGGCTGCGTCTTCGCAAGCGGGGACAGCTTTCAGCGGTTCGGCGAGGTATTTAACTGTAATGCTGTCTTTGAATAAATCCCGCAAGTCGGCTGAACTTGATTTTAAATGTTTCATGTCCGGTAATTTCATGGATCGTTGCTGCAAGTAGAGACGCGGCATTACCGTGGGGATCATCTCAGTTTTGTAAAAAGCATTTTTTAGGAGTGCCAGTGGCACGATCGCACAGCGACAGTAAAAGCAAAACTGAGATGCTCCCTTACCGTGTCCCTACAGATTTCATGATATTACTTACTCGCTAATTCCGGGCAATAAAGGTTGCCGGCAAGAGTGGTAATAATATCGGCATCGGCGAGAAAACTTTCTTTGGCAGTTGGATTTTCGATACTGACAGCTTGCCCGATCGCTCTTAATTTAAACTCCGGCAGAGAAACTCCCGATTTTGCTTCCGCACACATTCTTTTAGCTGTGGCAATTTTTTGACCGGGGGCTCTTTGGATTGCTTGCAGTAAATTGTTCGTTGCTTCGGGAGAGTAGCTTTTTGCTAAGCGTCTGTAGTCTTCGACAAATTTACCATCGTTTCCTGTGAGCTTAATGTCTGATTCTTGAGGCAAACACAACTGGTTTAAGTTAATTACTTCTCCCGCTGAATTGACGAGAAAACATCCTTCGCGTTCTTGGGCGATCGCGCTTCGGTCGCTGGGTACAAATTGTATAATAACGGCGGACATAACAGCAGTTAAACGCAAGTATTTTAGCATGGGAATTACCTGATATATTTGGGTTTTCAACCGCAGATTAATGCGGATTAATGCGGTCTTATTGGGTCGATTCTGTCCAGTAATTTAACCGAAATACTTGTTGTAAAGGGTGGTTTCACCAACAATATAGAATTTCGACAAAAAACAGAGATAAACCTGCCCCCACCAAGCGAAAAAAAATTATTGTTGCAAATTCAACAGACATAATATCAGACGAGCATTTCGTTGTCGATGGAAGTTTTCATTAACAGCAAACATCCCCCTTGTGTGAGGGAGGAATGTATGGAACCGGGAAGATATCGAATGTAGTCGCCTTGATGGCAAATTTCCCCTTCTACAATTAAGTCTCCTTCTAATACAAACACTTCCTCCGAGGCAGCGTGTCGGTGCAGGGGAAATGTTACTCCAGGTTCGAGTCGCATCAAGCAGGTAATTTCGCGCTTTTTTTTGTCAATGTAAAGCTTGCCGAACGAAACTCCCGGAACTCCATAAGATTTCCATTTGACATTGTGCGAGCGCACTATTAAAGATGGAGTGTTGTTCTCGGTTGGGGATGTAACAATTGGCTTTATATTGACTGATTCTGCCGGGATTGACGGCAGTTCGGCTATGCGCTGGAACAGGCGGTTTTTGAGGTCGGGGGCGACGGGAACTGGGGGGGCTGTGTAGGCGATCGCGGCAATTGTTGATTCCAAAGCAGCTAATTCACTTTTAAGTTCTGCGGACTCTTTCAATTTCTCTGCAAATGCGCCACGTTCTGACTCGTCGAGGATATCGAGAGCTTGAAGGGCTGCAAGGATGTTATATTCCTCGTCTGGCATCATTTCCATCTGTTTTTCGCCAATAATTGTAATTCCGCCTAAGTTGATTTTAAATTTTAGATTGTTTGCTGCCCTCGCACTCAAGATGGATGATTGGAGATGCCACAATTTTAGATTGATGTTAAACAACTTAAATTGTGTTTTTTGACCATCTAAAATTGTTCGCTCAAAGTTTGACGCAATTTGGAAATACCTAACCGAATTCTGGTTTTGATTGTACCTGTCGGGATACCAGTTTTAGCTGCGATCGCCGCGCAAGTCAGCCCTTGGTAGTAGGCGAGTTCGATCGCCTGTTGCTGTTCCTTTGGCAGTTTTTCTAAGGCCGCTTTGACTTGTTCCCTGCGTTCTTTAAACATTGCATCTTCCATCGGTTCTGCAACGCTAGAGATGGGTACTTTAGCCTCTTCCAGACAAGCTTCAGCAGCCCGGACTGTTCGCTGCACAGCTCGGAGCCGATCGAGGGAACGACTGCGGGTAAGCATGAACAACCAGGTATCTGCTCGACTGCGAGAAGGATCGTAAGTTGCTGCTTTTTGCCAAATTTGCGAAAAAACATCGATTACCACTTCTTCAGCTTCTTCTACCGAACCCAGGATTTTGTAAGCGAGAGCGTAACTCGGGCGACCGTAGCGATCGTAAAGTTTAGCTAATGCCGTTTGGTCTTTCCGGGCAATCTGCACTAAAAGCAGCGATTCATCGCCTGACTTCTGGCCTGTCATCTCAGTGTACCGAAAATTTTTGTTTTGACTGCACAGATCCAAAATTAAAAATTCGGCGTATATCCCTACAGAACATAATTGTAAGTTTGAAGTTGGGGTACCAGCTAGAGTATGCCTTTTCAGGCTAATTTTGTCGTGCTTTGAATTGTAAAAATCCCAAGTCATCTGGAATTTTACCACCGAATTAGTGATTTTTTTGAGACTTAGCAATCCGCTTTATGCAGAACGAAGAAATTCCTGAGCTTGAACAGTCAAAACCGCGCCATTCACTTGTTCCCAATCTCTGTCCGCTCGCTCCCAAGAAGAGCCTGGAAAGCAATCTAAGCGAGGCTCTGGCTCCCCTGGATGGAGGGAGGCTCTGTCTCCCAGCAGGCATCCCCAAGAATAGCCTGGGAACGAATAAATCCTCAATAACGCACTTTTTTACATAAATTAATCTTGCAGCACAGATCCAAAATTGCGAAACCTTCGTATACCACCAATAGGAGAAGGCTCAGCAACAGCGCAAAAGCCCGACAGGTTGACAGATTTCAACCTGTTGCGACAAAAGTAAAACCCGCGAATGCGGGTTATTTACCATTGATTTGTGCAAAATTATCATTGAAATAGAGGTGCTAAGAGTGAAGCTCACAAAAAAAATTCGTCGAACCATACTAGCTATTGAAGTAGCTCTAATTGCTCTATTAACTCCAGGGATAATTGTCGCTTCCGACCACGACGACGGCGAAGTAGATATCAAAGGTCGCGCTGTTAATTTAACGGACCTCTACGTATTTCGGGAAAAAGACCAAAATTCAGGAGCCGCCGAGGGAGATTTAGTATTTATCCTGAATTCAAATCCCAGGTCTGTAGCTCGCTATCAATATTATTTCAGCCCTACTGCTCTCTACCAAGTTCACATCACGCAGGTAGGTGACGTGAATTCTCCCGCGACTGGACGCGCAGATATTGTATTGCGGTTTGCCTTCAGTCCGCCTAACAATAGAGGTATGCAGGCAGTGGCTGTGACTGCTATTCGCGGTGGCTCGGAGACTGTTGCTAAGACTACAGTTAACGGCGGCCTAATTGCCACAACTCCGCTGAATTCTAATCCTGTTTTGAATACAGTACCTGTGGCCGGTTCTAACTTGACTGTATTTGCAGGGTTGCGGGAAGACCCGTTTTTCTTTGATGTCGAACAATTTTTTAGAGTTCGCGCTGCAGCTTTGGGAACGGGGCCGCGCACTGCTTTTAGAGAACCGAGTCAAGCGATCGACTTTACTAAAGGTTACAACGTCAATACAATTGCCGTGCGCGTTCCGAAAGCGTTTTTGCAAGCAGGAACTGGGGCGAATGTTTTTGATGTTTGGTCAACAATTTCGATCCGGGATGGAGCTGGCGGTTTCAAACAATTCGAGCGTTTGGCAAGACCTGCAATTAATGAGGGTTTGGTAGTTACTCCCGAGTTTCTGGAAGCATTCAATAATATTCCTCCGAGATTGGATTTGAGCGCTGCTGCTGCTCCGGTGCGGCAGGAAGCTGTTGCTACTCTGAATGCTGTCGATCTTTTGGACGGTCGGGATAATGTCGATCCAAACGCGATCGCCGGAGCTTTCTTACCCGATGTCATGCGGATCGATACCACAAAACCCAGCGGCTACGCTAGCGCTACAAATTCTCAAGGAAGTTTGATCGGAGGTCGTATGCTGACGGACGATGTTATTGATATCACTCTGGGAGCTTTGGTGGGTTCTCCGGTTAGCGATAACGTTTCATATAACGGAACTCCGGGAAATCCGGCTCAGGGACACAAACCTGTAGAAGCGAATTTTCCTTATGTGCCTTCGCCTAATTAGTCATTAGTCATTAGTCATTAGTCATTAGTCATTAGTTATTGATTATTGGCTAATGACATATCGAAAATACTTTTTTTAACCGCAGATGAACGCAGATGAACGCGGATGTATGAAAACTAAAATTAAACAGGAAATAAAATCGGATAGTTTTTCGTGGTGGCTGCTGATAGTAGTTCCTTTAGTTGGGATGGTAGTAGTGAATTTACCTCCTAATTTGCGTTTCATTTCAGATAATTTTTATAACAAAAGCCCCGAAAATCTCGATACTAATTACCGCTATCATTTTTCGGAAAGTTTGAGAAATAATCCCAATCAAAAGGAAGCAATTCAGCAAGAGATTGCTTTTTACCAGCAGCGGTTGGCCGTTGATTCCCGCAGCGGTTTGAACCGGGCGGCACTGGCGGGATCTTATTTAAAAATGGCTCGCGCAACAGGGGAGGGAGGTTGGTTTTTATTGGCAGAACAAGCGGCTCAAAGGTCGATCGCCGATTTGCCTTTTGACAACAAAGGTGCGCTGTTAGTTTTAGCTCGAATTGCTGAGGCGAGACACGATTTTGCTACTGCTTTGCGCTTTGCTAAACAGGTGGGTTCTGACAATGAAGATGCGATCGCCCTTTCAGTTACATCTCACTTAGCGATGGGTAAAGTGAGCGAGGCAAATGCAGCCGCAGAAGCCTTAGTTAACCGGATTCCTAACTTGGGTTCTCTCACTTTGAGAGCTTTAGTGAGAGAGTCTCAGGGCCGAGATGCTGAGGTTTTGCAGGATTACCGGCAAGCAATGGCGTCGGAGGAACCGGGAGAGGTTGCTGGTTCGGCGCGGGTTCGATCGCTCTTGGGTCGATTTTACGCGCGTCGCGGGCAGTTTGTGCAGGCGAAAGCGCTGTTTTTGGAGGCGCTGCGGTTGGTGCCGCGATACCCGCTGGCGCTGATTTATTTGGCGGATTTGGAGACGCGGCAGGGCAATTATCGCGAGGCGGAAGGCTATTACAGCAAGGTTTCTGCCTATTCTGGCCAGGTTGCGACTGTGTTCGATCGCATTGTCGATCGCGGTATGGCGAGGGTGAAGGATTTGCAGGGAGATGCGATCGAATCCCGGCGACTTCGCGACAAAGCAGAAGCTGGGCTGCGACAGGAACAGGTTTCTGGATCTGGCGGTTTCGGGCACCGCAGGGATTTGGCGAGTTTGCTGCTGGAAAAAGGTCGATCGCAGGATGTCGCGGAAGCGCTGGCGTTAATGCAGGAGGAGGTGAAAATTCGGCGGGATGCTGTGACGCTGGATACTTTGGCTTGGGCGCTTTCGAGTGCCGGGGAATGGCAAAAGGCCGATCGAGTGATGGCCGAAATAGTGCGATCGGGCATTCGGGATGCGGGGATGTTTTACCGGGCTGGTGCGATCGCCCGGACTTTAGGTAAGGATGCTGAATCTCGCGCTTATTTTCAAAAGTCCAAGGAAATTGACCCGAGTTTTGACGATCGAGCTCGCCAAGCATTGGGTTTGGGAAGTTATGAATTTTGAGATTAGCTAATAGCAGCCATTCGGCCAAGTTCGCCATTCCGTCAATCCGCCAGGGGTTGAAACCCCTGGCTCAAAGCTTAAGTCCTCTTGCATAGGACTGAAATGCACAATTGTTGAATTTGATTAGCTATTCAGTCGGTTTTAACCGACTTTCGCTATGAGACGGGGATTTCAATCCCCGGCGGGCTTGCGGGTAAGCGCGCTGGAAAAATCACAACAAAAACAAATAATTTATCCGAAAATCACTAAAAAAACCGGGATTTATGCAGTACAAACTGAACCGAATTTACCAATTATTCATCCTATTTTTCCTGACACTTTCATTGTTGCTAACAACCTCAACCAGGCCAGTTTACTCGCACTGGTCAGACTTATCCGTAGCAGAAATAGTAGTCAACGATTTACAAACCGAAATAACATTAACTTTCCCAACCGGCTTAACAAACTTCGCCGACGACAATCGAGACAGCCAGCTACAACCTGCTGAAGTTCGCAGCCACCAAACACAACTAGAAAAGTTTTTTAGCCAACAAATCCGCCTCACCAACAGTAGCAACATTCAAGGCTCCGTAGCAGTAAAACCGCTAGAAATAGCAGCTAAAAGCGCCAGTGTTATCCAGCAGCCCAATACCCACAGCACCTTAATTTTAGACTACACCTGGCCCACACATTCTCAAGATAAAACCCCCGGTTTACCTGACTCAATTTCCATCTCCCAACCAGAGAAATTGCGGATTAATTACAATCTGTTTTTGCCCGAAGTTCCGACAGCTAGCTGCCAAGCTACGATTGTACAAGCGGGTGCTGTAAAAAGCTTTGTGTTTACGCCACAAAACCGCGACTTTTTGTTAGCAGGAAAGGAATCTATCTGGGATTCCGGTTGGAGTCTACTGCTAGCAGTAGCGGGAGCATTTGCTTGGGGATGCGTGCACGCGATGTCGCCCGGACACGGAAAAACCATAGTCGGCGCTTATTTAGTTGGTTCGCGGGCTACTCCGGTACACGCTTTATTTCTAGCAGCGACCACTACAATTACTCACACTGCCGGCGTGTTTGCGGTGGGCGGAATTACTTTGTTTGCTTCTAACTTGATCGACCCGGCAAAATTAGATCCTTGGCTGAGTTTAATCTCTGGTTTATTAGTAGCCGTAATCGGGTTCAACTTACTCTTATCAAAAATTAAGACTAGGTTGGTAGTGAGGACTGAAGTTCTCAAAAAAATCCCAACTAAAATTTTTAATAAAAACTGGTTTTTAAGGAGTAAAGTCCTTACTGCGGAATGTGAAGAACCAGTAAATCTTTTGAGTAGGGGAAGTTGGGAGCGAGAATTCAAGCCTGTAAAACCCGATCTATCTCACCACTACCACCATCACGGAGACGGCCGCCTTCACTCGCATTTGCCTCCCGGGGCTGACGGTTCTGCTATTACTTGGAAAAGCTTATTAGCGTTGGGAATTTCCGGCGGTTTGTTGCCTTGTCCTTCCGCTTTGGTGATGCTGTTGAGCGCGTCGGCTTTGGGCAATGTTGGTTTGGGAATGACGCTAGTGGTAGCGTTTAGTTTGGGATTGGCTTTAGTGCTGAGTGCGATCGGATTAATCTTAGTTTATGCCAAACGAAATTTTGATAAACTGCCAAAACAGATAACAGCAGTTAAATTTCTGCCGGCGATTAGTGCGATGTTTGTAATGTTTTTGGGGTTGGGAATTACCGGACAGGCGATGTTGAAAATATTGGCGGCAAATCAGTGGGTAATTGGCAATGGATAAGCATAAAATTAGGACTCTCCCTCCTAACTACAAACTTACGAATAAGTCGGATTTTAGATACCCGATTTATTGAAGAAGCCGGGTATCAGGGTATTGTGTTTTTTAGCCGTTGCTCACTGATCAGGCCGCGCTATGTTTCTTAATAATTTCGGCTAAATCCGGTACTCCCTTTTCTACATAAGTCTTAGCTGAGGGGCGGAGTTTGGCATAGGCGCCTTTAACCATCCCTCTTGTGCTTTTCTCGACCCTTTTGTCACTTATCTGGAGCAATTCGTCTGCTACTTCACCTTTTCTTTGAGCAAAATATTCGACTGGGTTGCCATTGTTTACGGCTTCAGTCCACATCGGATCGAGTGCGATCGAGATTTCTGGCAGAAGTTGATCGACGACTTGGGCGCAATAGTCAGCCCGTATCCCCTTGACAGTAGAGTAGGCAGCTTTCAGAGCCATACCACCCAATCCTGACGCTGCAGCAACTTGTTGGTCTATCAACTTTACACAGTCATCAACAAAAGTTTCTCTGTGGTTTTCATTCAAGAGAATATCACTAAGTCCCATTTTCACTTTCCTTGATTTAATAGTCAATGTGCTTATTAGCTTTGAGCTCAATCTGACATCATATATCTATTTTGACCCTTTACTCAAGGTTTCCCAAGTTTTTTAAGGTTTGAATGTGTCTATGACACCACCTAATCTTGAGATTTGTTTAGTATGTTATGGGAATTAATGTTCTATCTGCTACTAATTATTTGCCTAGGGTTTGTAGTAAGGGCTTTAGTCCTTATTAGGTGATATTAATGAGGACTAAAGCCCTGACTACAAACTGATGAGTTGTGAACAATCACATAAAAAAGAGAACAGCTCGAAAAAAATATTAGAAAGGCTCTGCCTAAGTCCGATCGCACTTGCACGTATGAGCTGGCACGTATCATTAGGATTGGACGTTGGGATTGAGGGCCGCAGGTACTGCAACGATGGGAGCTTTCTGGGTTTGAGCCGGGCGATCGCTCGCTCGCAATACCAAATTTTTCGATAACGGCGCCGAAGTGCTGAGTCCGGGAAATACTTGAAGCGATAAGGTTAAGCCGGCAGCTAATAATACTTTTTCTAACATGGCAGTGTCTCCAATTACATATGCCCTAAGGCATAATTCCTCTTACACATACAACATATAAACCTATTCGGGCACTTGGTGCGATCGCACGGGCCTAGTTTAAGTGACATCTATCACCACGGAGAAGGGGGTGATGGGAATAGGGGGTGTGGGGATAGGGGGTGATGGGCCCTAGGGAACTGGGGGAGAGTGGGAAATCTTTCCTCGCACTTGTACCGTCAACATCGGTTGAACGTGTTAAATTCCTTACACCGGTTCGTTGGCAAACTTCCCTACAAATCAAGAATTGTCCTAGAGAAAGAAGCCGTTGAGTCTCTCTCAAAGGTAGAATTAGCGCGTAGAAGTTATTTGACACAGCGGAGGTACCGACAAGATGCTTGCATACATTCTGGCGTTGGCGGTCGGTCTAGGCAGCTTCAGTATTTACATGGCGGCCTTCTTTTTTCCAGAAGTGCACCGCAAAAGTGATTTTACCTGGAGCGGGGTAGGGCTTTTTTATGCGTTAATTTTATGGGCTTGTGCGGGACGAATTACTGGTGCTCTCCTGCTTGGTCAAATGGCGGGCGTGGCGATGTTGGGCTGGTTTGCCTGGGAAACTCTGACTTTGCGCCGGCAGGTGACGCCCGTTGCTGAGCAAACGCCGATTCCTCAGTCGGTCATTTTGCCGGGGGCTGCAGGTGGACTGTTGGCGGGCTTGTTTCCCAAGAAACAAGAACCAGCAGCGAAAAAACCTAAGTTTGTTCGATCGCCCAAACCGAAAACTGATGTGGTTCCAGCACCGACTCTGGATAAGAGCGAGGTAAAGCTAGAGGAACAGCCGGCGATTCCCCCCATAGCTGAAAGTATTGCTGAAAGTTTGATCGCTCCGACGACTGAAAGTGCGATCGCCCCTGACTGGACAATTCCCGAGTCGAAACCACCTGCAATTGCCGAAATACCAGTGTTTTCAGTCGAAACTCCTGCTGCTGAGACTTCACCCACCCCAGCAGAATTAGCCAGCAGTTTCACTCCTCTACCTCTACCTCTAGAAATTTCAGAAATAGCCGTTGCACCAAGTGTGGAGCCAGCAGAGGCTCAGCCAGAGCCTCCACAGCAGCCAGAAGCAGATGATTTTGACGAGGAAATAGAATGGAGGACAGCCGTTAAAGAGTCGCAGGCGGCAGCGGCGGCGGCGGTGGCCCCAACTCCTCCTACTCCTCCTAAACCCGCTAAAAAATCCGGCGGTTTCGGAAGTCTGTTCGACAATATCAAAAATAGTCTCGGCGGTATGTTGGGAAGAGGTGCGGCTAAAAACAAGTCTGATGCAACTGTGCAGACGCCAAAACCTTCAGTGACTCCAGAATCGATCGTACCTGAATCTAAAATAACGGCAACTCCTGCAGCGGGTATCGACCAAATTCTCGAATCCGAATTAGCCGAGGTGGCTGCGGAAGTGGCAGCCGAAAGTAGCAACACTGTTGTGGAAACAAGCCAAGGAGTGCCGTTTCCCAACGATGTTGAAGCAATGGCCTTTTTGATGGCCACAGAAACCGCGAGTTCTGACAAAATAGGGGAAACTCCGATCGAAGATCGATCGTCCGCCCAAATCCAGACACCGCTGGCTGCGGTTGGTGAACCGGAAGCAGCAGCAGGCGTACTAGAAGCAGAAGCCCCTGCTGTATCTCTGGAAACCCAGACACCGCTGGCTGCGGTTGGTGAACCGGAAGCAGCAGCAGGCGTACCGGAAGCAGAAGCCCCTGCAGCATCGATAGAAATGACTGTGGTGGAAATGGCAGAGCCTGTAGAGATAGAAGTACCGGGAGAACCTGGGTTGAGCGTGCAGGTGGAAACGGTTTCAGTATCAGTGATCTCGATCGAATCAACAGATAAAAAACCATCTTCTGAGGGAGAACACCCGGAATTGATTCGCCCGAATCCCCCCCCTCCGGATCTAGTAGAAGCTGCTCAAGCGGCCCATGAATCCAAGTCTGAGAATGTATCCGGCGAAGATAAGCCGTTATCTTGAGGCAAAAAGCAAAAGGTAGAAACCAGAATTTTTTTGATTCTGTTTTCTGCCTTCTTACTTCTTACTCCTTACTTCTTACTTAGGCCCTCTTCCTTCCTCCTTATTCACGCTTGACTTCGGCTCTCAACATCCATCCGTTAAATCCGTTAAATCCGTTATATCGTTTCCGGTTGCATCGGAATAATAAAATCGAGTCAACAGTTAACACTCAACCATTTAGTTTTTAGACTCCGAGTCAGCAGTTTACACTCAACAATCAACAATCACGGACGGTGCAACGGGAATAGATATTAAATCCCTTACACTGCGCGTTGCCGAACTTCTTTCTCCCTTAATATTATGAAAGCAATTATGGTCGTGGGAACAACCTCTCACGCAGGGAAATCTTTACTCGTGGCAGCTTTGTGTCGAATCTTTTCTCGGCGAGGCTGGCGGGTAACTCCGTTTAAAGGTCAGAATATGGCACTGAATTCCTATGTCACAGCGGCCGGCGGAGAGATTGGTTACGCTCAAGCAGTGCAAGCTTGGGCTGCGGGCGTCGCACCTTGGGTAGAAATGAATCCGATTTTGCTCAAGCCACAAGGAGACATGACTTCTCAATTAATTGTCAAGGGCCGGGCGATCGCCAATGTGCGAGCATCTCAATATTACGAGCAGTATTTCGATATCGGCTGGCAAGCTATTCGGGACTCTTTAGAATTTCTCGGCCAAGAATTTGACATGATTGTTTGTGAGGGAGCCGGTAGCCCTGCTGAGATTAATCTCAAACACCGCGATTTAACAAATATGCGGGTAGCCAAACATTTAAAGGCTCGGACTTTGCTAGTAGTTGATATCGATCGCGGCGGTGCTTTTGCTCACATTATCGGTACTTTGGAATTGCTAGATCCCGACGAACGAGCTTTAATTAAAGGATTTATTATTAATAAGTTCCGAGGACAAAAATCGATCTTAGATCCGGGCCTGACTTGGCTAGAAGAAAGGACGGGAATCCCGGTAGTTGGGGTGATTCCTTGGATAGACGAAGTGTTTCCCTCAGAAGATTCTCTGGATTTGCTCGATCGGCGTTCTCCCAATGCTCAAACCGACATCAATATTTCGGTCATCCGCCTGCCCCGAATTTCCAATTTTACCGACTTTGACCCCCTGGAGTCGGAAACTTCCGTCACTGTCAAATATGTCAGCCCAAAAGACCAGTTAGGCCATCCAGACGCCGTGATTTTACCAGGCTCTAAAACTACAATTTCCGATTTGCAAGTGCTGCGCCAAACAGGTATGGCAAAAGCTATTCAAAATTATTTAGTAGCTGGCGGTACAGTCTTGGGAGTTTGTGGCGGATTTCAGATGCTGGGACAAAGTATCACCGATAAAGAAGGCGTTGAGGGAGAAAAGGGAGAATTTCCAGGATTGGGGTTGCTGCCTTTGAAAACTGCGATGGCACCGAACAAAATTGCCCGCCAACGAATCGTAACATCTAACTATCCTCAACCGGGTTTGCCAGTTTCCGGTTACGAAATTCATCAAGGAAAAACGCAAATCCTAGAGTCAGATTTGACTCAACCGCTATTTGACGATGCTAGTTTAGGGATTGTCAATACTTCTCAATCAATTTGGGGTACATACCTGCACGGCATCTTTGACAACGGAGCTTGGCGGCGAGCTTGGTTAAATCACTTGCGGCAGCAGCGGGGACTCCGCGCGTTGCCTACAGGTATTCCTAATTACCGAGAACACCGAGAAACTCTGTTAGACTCTCTAGCAGATACAGTGGAAAAGCATTTAGATATAAAGCATATTTTAGGTTAATTAGTTAACAGTTGACTGTTGACTGTTGACTGTTGACTGTTAACTGTTGATTATTGTTTGTGAGAGTTGAGGTTCAAATTCAATGACAAAAGTTTGTTTTTTACCAGATAACGTGACAGTTGAAGCTGAACCAGGAGAGCTTTTACTAGATGTAGCTAAACGTGCAGGGGTTTCTATTCCTACCGGCTGTCTCATGGGTTCTTGTCACGCTTGTGAAGTAGAAATTGATGGCGGAGATACGATTTGTGCTTGTATTTCCGGCATCCCTTCCGGGAAAAAGCAAGTGACAATTAATCTGTATGTTGACCCGACTTGGTAATTTGTTAGTTGACGGTTGACTGTTGACGGTTGACTGTTAACTGTTGACTGACAACTGACAACTGACAACTGACTAATTTTTTTGCCATTCTTGCTGTTTCTTGCGAGCAGATTGCAGCCATTTTTGGGATTCGGGATAAACAGTTGTCCCGGGTTTCACGGATTCTAATTGATTGATAATTTGTTGCAACTGGCTGAGGGAGTTACCGGGATTTTGACTCGGAGAATTCACATTATTTTGCAAGTTGGCAAACAAGCTTTTAGCTTCTTGCAAAGCTTTTGCAGAATCTTTTTCGGCTTGCAGTCTAATCTGGGTAATTCCTAAGTTTTTTTGATATTCAGCGAGTTTGGTTTGAGCGTCGAGATACCCTGGGTTATCGACAGAAATCAATTTCAGTCTGTTAATACCTTCTTGCCACAATTCTGCTATTTGCTCCCACTGTGCGGCGGGATGCGGCGGTTTTTGGGAGGCGACGGCGGCGGAGAGAGCAAATTCTTTGGCAGCTTCAATTAAGTTGTCAGCCTGCACAGAACCGGTGGCGACGCCGCCCATTGCTTGAAAGTCTCTTTCTGCTGCTTTGAGTGTTTTCTTAGCCGTTTCTCCCGCGAGGGTTTCGGCGGGAATTTGATTGAGTTGGTCGATCGCACTTTGCCAATTTACGGTCGCTTTTTGTCTATCCGCAGCGGTTTTGGCTTGCTGATACTGCTGTTTCGCCGCCTTTAGCGTTTGTTCGACTTGATTTAACTGAGTAAAAGCATTTTTTTGCTGGAAAATCTGAGCCTCCATCCGCCCGACATTTTTGCGGGCGGCTTGAAATTCATCGAGTGTAAACTGCCAACTGCAGCTAAAAAAAGAGCAGTACCTCTTTGGGTAATAGCCGAGGAACCACACCGGCAAGGCGTCGAGGTGTTTTTGAGCCTCTTTTGCTTTTATTTCGCCCAAGTCAAAATCAGCGACAGCAGTGGCTTTATTCACCAGTTGATCGGATTGTTCCACAAGGGCGATCGCCTGCCGGTAATTGTGATCCATACTCCTAAAACTCGGCAGCAACAATATCGGCATTGTTTTCGCCACGGGCCAGCGAATCATGGGAAAAGGTAGGTTAATCAGCCAAATTATCCCCGCTGCACTTCCCAGCAAACTCCCAGCAAAGATGATTTTACCGAACAATCCGGGCGGGCGGTTGGCTTTGACGGCAGCTTTGAGAGCTTGTTCGCTGAAGTTGGGAAATTCGTCTTTGAAGGTATCGCGGATTTCTTCTCTTGAGGCGAAAGTGCCGTTTTGCGATCGTAACTTCTCCAACCGCTTGATTACCATCCGTCGGTAGACATCACCGCCTAGAGTATCAGCCGCCGCGCACTTGTCAACTTCGGCCCGCAAAATTTCAAAAGCTCGATCGGTAAGACGCGCCATAAAACTCACCTATTCCCTTTTAATTATTTTACAGCTTCCCGTCTAAATAATTGTTAAAATATATAAAGTTTATATCAAATAATCCGAATTAAGTTCATGCCGACTGCTTTAATCACCGGTGCTTCTGGCGGAATTGGTGCAGCCTTTGCCGCCGAATTAGCCAAACTCCAGCACAATCTAATCTTGGTAGCTCGTTCCGAAGACAAATTGCAACAGCTAGCTGCTCAACTGCAACAGCAATTCAATATTTTGGTCGAAATTATCGTTCAAGATTTGACGGCACCAGGAGCCACAACTGCTGTATTTGACGCGGTTGTTAAAAAAGGTTGGACGGTTGATTTGTTGGTGAATAATGCGGGTTTTGGCGATTACGGTGCTTTTGCCGATCGCCCGCTTGCGAAACAACTAACAATGGTGCAACTAAATATTGTAGCATTAGTTGAACTCTCGCACTTATTTTTGCAGGGAATGCGGCAGCGAAAATCAGGAAGTATTATCAATGTTGCCTCCATCGCAGCTTTTCAACCGATGCCGTACTTGTCAATGTATGCAGCTACTAAAGCCTTTGTTTTGAGTTTCAGCGAGGCACTTTGGGCGGAAAACAAAGATTTAGGAATTGGCGTTTTGTGCCTTTGCCCAGGGCCGACTGAATCGGACTTTTTTGCAGTAGCTGAATTCCCTCAATCAATGGCATCCAGCAGCGGGCAAAAACTCGTTCCTGCTGCGGAAGTAGTGCGAGATGCTTTGAAAGCTTTAGAAAAAAATGAGTCTAATGTTGTGACAGGGGGAATTCCCAATCAAATCATCGCCAATATGCCTCGATTGATGCCGCGAGAACTTTTGGTGAAATCGGTAGAAAAGGTGTTTCGGGCGAAAGACGAATAATCGCGATCGTTGACAATATAAATAAACCCGCCCCCACCCAAGGACAAACATTGGATCGCCCAAAACCAAAATTTTCCCAAAATTCGATTAATAAATGAATGGATCGAACCATCCCCAATCCCCAATCGCAATGAACTCTGAACGCGAACAAGCCTATCTCAACCTGATAAATCAACTGCTAACCTGTCCCAGCGGCGAAGAAGCGCAGGTATTAGAGACTCACCCGGAATTGCTGGATGATGGCTTGGTGGCGACAATGCTAGAAGAGGCAGAGAATCTTAGAAGATTTGGGCAACTAAATAACGCTAATCGGTTGATGAATTGTGCCGGGATACTGCTTGGGATGAATGACAACACCTCAGTGGCAGTCACCCGAAAAGCAGAAGCAGAGAGACTGTTACAACAAGGCACTCAGCAGTTTAACATTAGTCAATTTCGAGAAGCTTTGCAGTTTTGGGAACAGGCATTAACTATCTATCGGGAAATCGGAGATCGCAAAGGAGAAGCCGCTTCCCTCGGCAATTTGGGGGCTGCTTACCGATCCCTAGGGCAATTTCACAGGGCGATCGAATTTCACCAACAGCAATTAGAGATTTCACGGGAAATCGGAGAGGGTCAAGCAGAAGCGAATTCCCTCGGCAGTTTGGGCAATGCTTACTATTCCCTAGGGCAATTCCACAAAGCGATCGATTTTTACAAACAGTTATTAAAGATTTCACAGGAAATTGGATATCGCCAAGGAGAAGCTATTTCTCTCGGCAATTTGGGCGCTTCTTACTATTCCCTAGGGCAATTCCACAAAGCGAGCGAATTTCACCAACAGTATTTAGAGATTTCACGGGAAATCGGAAATCGCCAAGGAGAAGCTATTTCTCTCGGCAATTTGGGCAATGCTTACCAATCCCTAGGGCAATACCAGGAAGCGATCACTTTTTACAAACAGTCTTTAGAGATTCAACGAGAAATCGGCGATCGCCAAGGAGAGTCAATTGCTCTCAACAATTTGGGAGAGAATTTACTAAAAACTAACCAACTTACTGAATCTGAAACAGCACTTCGTGCCTCAATCCAAATTCGTGAAACTTTGCGTTCAGAATTAGTCAATAATGACCATAAAGCCTCAATCTTTGAAACCCAAGTATATGCCTATCGCAATCTACAACAAGTCCTAGTCGCTCAAACTAAATTTGATGAAGCCTTAGAAATATCAGAAATGTCGCGCACCCGTGCCTTCGTCGAGTTATTGCGACAAACCTTATTAACAACCTCCCCTCATTCCCCCCCTTATCAAGGGGAGGAAGAAGAGTTATCTCAATTCCTCCCTCTTAAGCCCCCCCTTACCAAGGGGGGGTTGGGGGGGTTATCAATTCCCAAAATCCAACAAATCGCCCGTGACAGAAACTCCACAATAGTTGAATATTCAGTTATCGATTCAGACATCATTTACATCTGGGTAATCCAACCAAACGGCAACATCACCCATCGCGCCGCCAACCCCGAACCCCTCAACCAACAAAACCAAACCCTCAAACAAATCATCCTCAAAGCCCGCGTCTCCATCGGCACCGTAGAAACCGACGACGAAGGCAACAAAATTCAGCTAGAATCCCAGTACAATCGAGACGAAACAGGCCGCTTTCCCCTCTTGCAACTCCTCCATCAAATTCTGATCGAACCCATCATCGACTTGCTACCCGTTGATGCCAATTCCCCCATCATCTTCGTCCCCCACTACGACTTATTTTTAGTTTCCTTCGCCGCCTTGCAAGATAGCAACAACCGCTACCTAATCGAAAATCATACCCTCCTCACCAGCGCATCCATCCAAGTATTAGAAATCACCCGCGAACATCAAAACCGAGTGCGAGGATTGAGACAAACCGCCCTGATTGTCGGCGATCCAACCATCGCCGCCAAATTCAAGGAAAACCCCTACCAACTCTGCCAAATTCCCAGGGCAAAAGAAGCCGCCGAAGCCATTGCCGCAACTTTAGGAACCGAAGCAATTAGCGGAGAACAAGCCACAAAAGTCGCCATTTTAGAGAAGATGCTAAACACCCGCATCGTCCATTTATCCGCCCACGGACTCCTGGACGATTTCCAAGGTTCCGGCATCCCCGGCGCGATTATTTTAGCACCATCAGGAGACACCGACGACGGCGCGCTTAACGCCGCAGAAATTTTGCAATTAAAACTCGATTCCGAACTCGTAGTATTAAGCGCGTGCAGCACCGGAGGCGGTAAAATCACCGGAGATGGAGTCATCGGATTGTCGCGCTGCTTCATCCTCGCCGGAGTCCCCAGCATCATCGTTTCCCTGTGGAATATGGGTGCGCCACCAGCCAAATTGCTAATGACAGAATTCTACGAAAATTTAGCACGGGGCGACAATCGAGCAGCAGCCTTGCGGTGTGCTATGCTAACCACAAAAGATGAATTTATGAGTCCCGAAGATTGGGCACCATTCACCATAATTGGCGAAACCGAAACTTTACTGCTGTCAACAGAAAAAATAGATTTAAGGAGATTAGTAATGTCACTTCCCGATGATGCCACACCCGAACAAATTGTGGCAGGTTTAACTAAGTTATTGAAAGTCTCCGATCCAAAGCTATTTGTCGAACACTTATCAGCGCTTGATGTTTCTGAGATAGAAAATGTGAATATTACCGCCCAAAAAATCAAGGAATGGTGTGAAACTCGACCTAAAATTGAACTGAATTTAGAAAGCAAAATCGCTCAAATGGGTGCAGGCGGGACTGATAGCGATGCACCGGAGGAAATCGTCAGGGAGCTTTGCGAAACGCTGAAGGAAAGTTATATTCGACTGGGTTTGCCTCTGTCGTCTGCGCCGCCTGCACCGCCAACAAATAATCCAGAAACACCTTCCTAGAAGACAAACCATAAAATTCTTGTGGGGTGGGCATCTTGCCCGCCCCAAATATCTGATAGAAATACTCGAAAACATCTCAAAAACTTGATTATGAGCCAAGAATGGCAAATTAAAAATCCCAGTATTACCCTCTATCCTTTCCACCTGCGGGATGATAGGGACAAAGGGTATAAGCAAGTAGCAGAAAATGCCCGATATTTGTGGGAAAATCTAGCTGATAATGTCGGCAAAGAATTTAACATCAACGAACTAAACTCCCTCAGAGACAAGCTAATTTGCTACAAAAACGGTCTGTATTATCCCGACGGCGAACGGGAAAATCTGACTAACGAAGAATTGCTAATTCCAGATGGTGGAAAAACTCTGAAGTTTCCGCAAATTATTCAGCCAGATAACCAGAAACTTGATGGTTCTATCTATGCCCTGCGAATCCACGACACTTACACGGCAGACTTGACACTTTGCTATCAAAATGTCCCTATGAAAGTAGCGGATTTAACTCGATTAAATCCCGAAGGTTGCTTGTTGCCAAATGCAATTCAACCGTCGCTGGGACAAACGTTATTGTTATATGCGGAACCAGCATTTTATGATACTTACCGGAAACTAGCTGACGAATCTGTTAAAGCTTTTGTACAGGATAAACAGCCAGCATCAGTAGACTTTCGCGCCGAAGGAAAGTTATTCGGGAGTCCGATTTTTGAGTATGACAGCCGAGAAGATGATGCGCGTCAGCGGTGTCACATTTTAGTATGGTTGCAAGACAATCCCCAAACTACGGAATGCGTAACCTCGACGTTTTTTAACTTTTACTTGATGAATCTGCTGTGCTCTCGCGCTAAAATTGTATTTGTGTATCGAGAATCTAGGAAAAAGTATCGCAAAGCACAGCAAATAGTGGGCGAGTTAGAAAAGAAGCTTCGCGAATTGGGTGCAATAGAAAGAGAACAAAATCGACAAGTTAAGTTGCAGAAGTTAAAGGAGTTGCTGGCTGAAGTTCACCCTAAAATGTGGGCTTTTGCTAAGCAGGTGCGATATTTGCAAGAAGACAGAAATACTATTGATACTAATGCTGAAAATTATGCTGAGGCTTTGACAAGAATTACAAGTTTGTGCATCCCAGGCGACAATCTGGATTTTTGGCAGAGGTTTCTAGATTTAGCGGAGGATAAATATCAGCGGGAAATTGAAATAGATTTAAACTACGTGATTGCTAGTCAAAATTTGTTCCATCAGTCGATATCCACTGTGCGGGGGATGGTCGAAATCGAACAGGTGGAATTGGACAGGGAACAGATGGAATTATACAAGCAACAGGAAGACAGGGAGAAAAAGCGCGATCGCCAGCTTGAGAATATCATCTTTTTTGTCGGAACTGCGATCGGCGGCGGACAAATCTTTTCCGCCGCCTATCCTCTAATCAACGATACACCGATTCAATGGCAACCCGATTTTTCTCTACCGCTGCATCCCTTTGCTGCGACAATTATCTGGAGTGTGCTGTTTGGCTTACTATTTGGCTTGTTAATCCTGGGTATCGCCGTGTTGGTAAGGAAAACTTTTCTCCGATAATTTGGATTTAGGACTTACGCATAAAACCAAAGAAACCGGGTTTTTCGGGGTTTTTGGGCTGTGTAACAATATTCTCGGAAAAAACCCGGTTTCTGGGCTATAAATTACAAATATCGAGTTAACTGGACTCGATAGCGTTCCTTCTTAGTAACAGCAACTTCCCCAATTTCCAATCTTCCCTTGCCGGTAACAGCAATTAAATCTCCCGACTTGACATTATAACTAGCTTGAGTAACGTCTTTCCAGTTAACTCGCACGTCGCCACTATCAATTAAATCGGCCATTTTGCTGCGAGACATTGCGAATCCAGCCGATGCGACAGCATCCAATCTCATGGATGCTTCAACCGTTGTCATTTCTTTCTTTTTGGGTTCTCTAATTTTGAGTTCGCTCAACTCAATGCGCCGCGTTTGCACAGGAACCGATCGCACTTGTTGCAAACTCATCTCCAAATACTCTACCATCTCCGGCATAACAATGGCTTGCGCGCCGCGTTCTCCCAAAACAATCACATCGCCAGTTTTCTCGCGGACAATTCCCGTACCCAACATCGCCCCCAAAAAGTCGCGGTGAGAAGCTGTATCGAACAAGAAATTGCCAGCGATTTCTACCGCAGCAACGTTAACGCTAGCAGAGTCGATCGGGATATCCGATCGCGCGATCGCAATTCTTTGTCTTTCAGCTTGCGGGTAGCCGCCCCAAGCCACTACTTCCACGTCTGTTAACCGCTTAAATACCGTCAGAGTGTCCGCCAATTCTGGAGGCGACAGAAAATCACTCTGAGTAACTTCCCAAGTTTTAATTGCTTGTTCCGCTTGGTCGAGTGCCCGTGCCACACATTCGCGGTTTTCGATGCCTTTTAACAGTTCTTCTCTTGGTAACATCAGTTAATGCTAGATTCTAATTTGAAATTGCCAAAGCTTGCTGTAACTACAAAGTCTACTTTTTTAACAGTCGCACTACTTTAATTATAGTCTAAGATAATCCAATAACGAACTTATGATTTTTGGGACTCGCAAAGCTGATATGATGAACATGATTATTGTACCAAATGTATGAAGTCCTCGAGTTTAAGCAAGGTTAATATTTCAACGCGGTTGCTGTGTCAGGAAGCAGCCGAACCGTTGAAACAAGCGCTACAGGATAAAAGCCTTGTACCCGAGGAAGCAACGGCATTACTAACAGCAGACGAGCAACGCGCCATTCCTGCCATCAGCAAAAATAAGGCGTTAATCCAGGAAATTCAGAATCGGGTGCAAGGGTTGCCATCTTTCCATTCCCTGCTACAGGGCGATAGCCGAAACTTGACACATATTCCCGATGAAAGCGTACATCTGGTAGTCACATCGCCCCCGTACTGGAATTTAAAAGAATATCTCAAAAATCTCAACCAGCTTGGCGAAATAGCAGACTACGAAAAGTTTTTGCAGGAGCTCGATCGAGTATGGCAGCAGGTATGGCGGGTTTTAGTCCCCGGCGGACGGCTGGTGATTGTGGTGGGCGATGTCTGTGTTGCCCGCAGGCGGTTTGGCAGGCACATGGTATTTCCCCTGCACGCGAGTATTCAGGAACACTGTCGCCATTTGGGATTTGATAACCTCGCACCGATTATCTGGTACAAAATCGCCAATGCTTCCCTGGAAGCTGCGGGGAATGGCACCAGTTTTCTCGGCAAACCTTATGAGCCCGGAGGTGTGATCAAAAACGACATCGAATTTATCCTGATGCAGCGCAAACCGGGCGGCTACCGCAGTCCCACTCTCACAGCACGGGTATTGTCCGTAATACCGGAAACTCTCCACCGACAGTGGTTTCAACAGATTTGGCAGGATATCAAAGGCGCTTCCACCAAGCAACACCCCGCCCCATATCCTTTGGAACTGGCAGAACGACTGGTGCGGATGTTTTCTTTTGCAGGGGACACGGTACTTGACCCATTTATGGGGACAGGAACAACCTGCGTAGCCGCCGCCAACTGGGGGCGCAACAGTATCGGGGTAGATGTGGAGCCAACTTACCATCAGCTAGCGCTGAAACGGATGCAGGAGACGTATGGCTTGCGCGTAGTCTACGACAGAACTATGGGGGAGGTTGCTGAATGACGAAACAGACACCCACTATCCCCGATGATGTCTTCCGGGAGGCGGTGCAGGGTTTCTGGGATACCCGCATCGCCCAGGCACAAGCCCAGGTGCTAGCTGGCAAGGTTGACCAGGGGAACCGCAGTGCGGTGACAGGCGGCAAGCAGATGGACGGTTTCATCCTGACGCTGACTAATTTCTTGCTCGCTGTAGGTGTTCCTCAAAACCATATCCATGTTAAAAAAAGCCTAACCGTTATACCGGGGTTCTTTCGCCCGACCAAGATGTACGACTTTTTGGTGGTAAACCGAGAAAAACGGCAACTCAAGGTAGTCATTGAGTTGAAGAGCCAGGTTGGCAGCTTTGGCAACAACTTCAACAACCGCACAGAAGAAGCGATGGGGGCTGCTCTCGACATCTGGACAGCTTACCGGGAAGGGGTGTTTGGCGCAGCACCTCCGCCACCGTGGTTAGGATATCTGTTTGTTTTGGAAGACAGTCCTGCCTCGCGCACCCCGGTACAGGTTGCAGAACCGCATTTCGCGGTTCTGCCAGAGTTTAGAGGAGCAAGCTATGCTAAACGCTATGAACTGTTTTGTCAGAAGATGGTGCGGGAAAGGCATTTCACGGCTGCTTGCTTTTTAGTGACAGGTCGCGAACAGGCAGCACAAAATCCCAACTATACGGAGCCATGTCCAGACTTGTCGGCCGTCAATTTTTTGCAGCAGCTTATCCGGCACGCGCTGTAGAGTAAGTAACAGATTTTATAGAGCCGCCACAGCAAAGGAAAATGCTTTTTTAAAATTACAAAATATCACTTAAATCCAAAACAAAACCTGGTAATACATCTTCACCTGACAGAGTTGCAGGCGAGTCTAAAATTTCCACATCTGAACCTTGACGGGAGATTTCAACTTTTCTATTTTTGCGATCGAGCAACCATCCCAACCTCGCTCCATTTTTCACATACACTTTCATTTTAGCCCGCAATTTTTCTAGCGAGTCGGTGGTCGATCGCAATTCCACCACAAAATCTGGACAAATCGGCGCAAATTTCTCTTTCTCTTCAGCAGTTAAAGCATCCCACCTATCGCGCCGCACCCTAGCAGCATCGGGAGAAATATCTGTACCGTCGGGCATTTTAAATCCAGTTGAAGAATCAAAAGCAATTCCCAAATGCTTATTTTGACGGCTCCAACCTTCGAGTTGAAAACTTAGATCCGCATTCCGTCTGCCTGTATCGCTACTCGCAGGCGGCATAATAATTAATTCTCCCGTTGCAGTGCGTTCAAATCTTAAATCCCGGTTGTCTCTACACAACTGAAAAAACTGCTCGTCTGTTAATTCGAGCGTTAATTCTAGGGGAGAATGTAGGGGGATAGTTTGTGATTCCATAACTGCCTCCAAATATTACACGAGTTGAATGTCAACAGTCAACAGTCAACAGTCAACTGTTAACAAACAAATAACTAAGTCTCTGTATAACCTTGGATATTTTCCGGTTCAAACTGCTGCAAAATCTTCGCAGCTTTCCCAGTCAAATCATCAGTACCCTTAACCGCAATCAAATATTTACCCGCATTCAAACGGTTGCGGTAGGGCAAAGCATCGCCGCTGCCAAAAGCCATGCCCCCGGCTCCGCCAACAACAAAGCTGCCCATCCCGCCGGCGATCGCACCTAGCACTCCGCCGATCGCGTGATCGCCAATTTCGCCCGCCCACGCAAAAGTCTTCAACTGAGTCATCAGACTGAAAGTAACGCCAGCAATAAAGCCAAACGGCACCAGCCAAACAGCCATGAGTTTAGCTTGTTTATTCGCTTGCTGGTTGGGGTCGATCAAGCCAAATTCATCAGCAGTTTTGTAGCCGCGGCCCAAAATGCTCACTTGCTTCATGGGCAAGCCTTCTTTTTCCAGAGCACTGTAGGCAGCTTCGGCTTGAATTCGATCGGGCAGTACGGCGATAAGATAATTCATTAGAAAACAATTCCTGATAATTAGGCTTGAATAGCCAAAGTCTATTATAGCCCGAAAAGACATACTAGCTAAGCAGTTCGGGGATTTTAACGCGGTCAGAGAGTCCGATCGCCCGCAAAGCTAAAATATTTCACGGAAAAAACGGCCGACCTTGACCGAATACAGATACAATTCAAACTGCACAAAGGCAAGCTTGAGCTGAGCTGTTAGATACTGCTCTAAGTCATAAGTCTCAACTTTGAGCTCGCCAACGCTCGGTCTATTTTTACTATTGCACTCAATTGCTTGCTATGCCTAAAGTTCTAGTATCCGATCCGATCGACCAAGCCGGAATTGACATCCTCTCCCAAGTCGCGCAAGTTGACGTAAACACAGGACTCTCAGCCGAACAACTGGTAGGAATTATTGCAGATTACGACGCTTTAATGATCCGTTCAGGCACCCAAGTTACCAAAGAAATCATTGAAGCCGGGAATTCACTCAAAATCATCGGCAGAGCCGGCGTCGGCGTAGATAATGTCGATGTACCCGCCGCTACCCGTAAAGGAATTGTAGTCGTCAATTCCCCCGAAGGCAACACGATCGCCGCGGCCGAACACGCGATCGCCATGATGCTCTCCATGTCCCGCCACATCCCGGAAGCCAACGCATCCGTCAAAGGTGGTAAATGGGAACGCAACCGCTTTATCGGCGTAGAAGTTTACAAAAAAACCCTCGGCATCGTCGGTTTGGGCAAAATCGGCTCCCACCTCGCCGCCGCAGCCAAAGCAATGGGCATGAAACTGCTGGCCTACGATCCCTTCATCTCCACCGAAAGAGCCGACCAGTTGGGCTGCCGCTTGGTAGAACTCGAACTGCTGATGCGCGAATCCGACTACATCACCCTGCACATCCCCAAAACGCCGGAAACCCTGCACTTAATTAACGCTGAAGTGCTCTCCAAAATGAAGCCGACGGCCCGCATCATCAACTGCGCCAGAGGCGGCATCATCGACGAAGCAGCCCTCGCAGAAGCCATCAAAGAAGGCAAGATCGCCGGCGCAGCTTTGGACGTTTACGAACAGGAACCGCTGCAAGCCGATTCCCCGTTGCGGAGTGTCGGCCAAAACCTCGTGCTGACGCCCCACTTGGGAGCATCCACAGCGGAAGCTCAGGTGAATGTGGCGATCGATGTGGCTGAACAAATTCGCGACGTGCTGTTGGGACTGCCCGCGCGATCGGCTGTCAACATACCCGGAATTTTCCCAGACTCGATCGAAAAACTCAAACCCTACCTGCAACTCGCCGAAACCCTCGGCAACCTCGTCAGCCAGCTAGCCGGAGGCCGAGTCGATTACCTCAACGTTCAACTGCAAGGCGAATTGGCCACCAACCAAGGTCAGCCCGTAGTCGTCGCCGCCCTCAAAGGCCTGCTCTCCCAAGCCCTGCGAGAGCGCGTTAACTACGTCAACGCCAGCATCGAAGCCAAAGAACGCGGAATTCGCGTCGTCGAAACCAGAGACGCCTCAATTCGCGACTACACCGGCTCCCTGCACCTCTCGGCCAAGGGAACTCTCGGCGAACACACCGTGACAGGTGCAGTGCTCGGCGAAAGCGAAATTCGGATTACCAGTGTTGACGATTTCCCGGTCAACGTTTCCCCCACTCACCATATGCTGTTTACCCTGCACCGCGATATGCCGGGGATTATTGGCAAAATTGGTTCCCAATTGGGCAGTTTTAATGTCAATATTGCCAGTATGCAAGTAGGCCGTAAAATCGTGCGAGGCGATGCGGTGATGGTTTTGAGCCTCGATGACCCTCTACCAGAGGGGATACTGGCTGAGATCCTAAAAGTTCCGGGAATTCGGGATGCTTACACGGTAAATCTTTGACGGATTTTGGAGTTTAGATTTTGGATGCAAGGGCTGATAATTGGTAATGGGTAATTGGTCATTGGTCATTGGCAAGAAAGCGGGAATTTTTCTATTAGCCAATCCTCATTCCTCACTCCCCAGTTCCCAGTCTCCAGTTCCCCTGGGCCAATCTAAAATCTAAAATCTAAAATCTAAAATCGTTATGGCACATAGCTGGTGGGAAATTAGAATTCTTTGCGATCCGGCGCTGGAAGATATCATCTTTTGGCGTCTGGAACGATTTAACTGTCGGGGAACTGCTACTGAGATCAAAAGCAATTCCTGCCTGATGTCGGCTTATTTGCCCGAAGAACAGGCAGGATTGCTGGATTTGGCCGCTCTGTCTCTGTGGCTGCGCCAAGATGCTCTGTGTGCAGGTTTGCCTCTACCTGCGATGCAGTGGGATTTGATTGAAGACGAAGACTGGGGCAGCACTTGGAAGGAGCACTGGCAGCCTCAAGAAGTGGGCGATCGCTTTTTAATTAACCCGGCCTGGCTGCCCTTACCGACGGATACCGATCGCATTATTTTGCGTTTAGATCCGGGTGTGGCCTTCGGTACAGGTGCTCACGCTACTACTCAACTTTGTCTGGAGTCGCTGGAAATGCGGCTGGGTTTTGATGACAAAGAGTGCATCGTTGCGGATATCGGGTGCGGATCGGGTATTTTGTCGATCGGCGCGGTGTTGTTGGGCGCTACAAAAGTTTATGCTTTGGATACCGATCCTTTGGCAGTGCGATCGACCATTAGCAACAGACTACTCAACCGCGTTAATTCTCAGCAGTTAGTTGCAGAGCTCGGAAGTATCGATCGTTTGAAAGAAATGGTAGATGAGCCACTCGACGGTTTGATATGCAACATTTTAGCAGAAGTAATCATTGATTTAATCCCGCACTTCACTGCAATTAGCAAACCCACTACTTGGGGCGTGCTCAGCGGCATTTTGCTCGAACAAGCTAAGCCAATTGCCGACACTCTCGAACAGCACGGCTGGATTGTGGCTACTCTGTGGAAGCGCCAAGATTGGTGTTGTTTTAATATTCGGCGGAATTAACAATATGGTAATTGCTACTTCCTAATTGCTAATTGGTAATTTTGAGTTCATGTTTCATCTTTGGGAAGTGAATTTAAATAAATCTCGCACCTGAAAATAAACCGCACCAGCCCAGTAAAAACAATTCACCAAAATTAACAACGTTTTTCCAGCATAAGAATTAACAAAACCAAAAACGCGGTAAGTTGAAAGCAGCACTAACAACATTTCAACCATAGAAACAATTGACCCGTAGTGCTTCCTATCCCAATAAGAAATCGGACTGATAAAACGGTAATTGCTGAACGGAAAAAAGTGTCGGTGAGCGTCGTCATTGTGGACAGGCAAATCTCCCAGAGAGTGTAGTATCATGCTGATAAACAGAATTTGCACACTTTGCCAGCCAAAGTAATAAGCAATTAGCAAACCAATAACCGCAAGGGGAATTGAATGAAACAGAGCCACAATATTTTGCACAAAAGGCTCATAATATGCTTTTGACCAAATTGTAGCTGCGGGCAAGCGAGCAATGTATTTCGCCCAAAAGTAAAATAAAAATATCGGAATATCCGGCAAAATTCCGCCGATAACAATAATTAGATTAGCTTGCGGCAGTTGCGGTTTGGCGAGAATTGCGAGATTGATAATAGCGTGGCTGGGAGTCTTCATCACAAATTTGGGTAGAACCCCCGTCCTTTTAGGACGGCTTTATATTAGAATGTAATTGGTCAACGACCCACCCGAGACGATGGATCAAACAGCCTATACGAGCGAAGTTCAGCCTTGTGCTGGCGGCGAAGCAAAATCGGTAGACCGGGAAAAGAGGATAGGGCAATGGAAGTCTAACCCTAGAATCAAAACTACGAAGAATTCCGTTTGGTATTCGACACGTAAAAACCGCAGGGCTTGCGGGGGAGCGTCTGTGGAGCGAACATAAGACCAAAACTCTTTGAGGGTGGAGGCAGTTGCGAAGAAGCAGAAACTTAAGTCGCGAGGCTTAAGAATCACCGTACCTTCAGGTCGGTGAGTATGTCAAAAGTAGGGTGCGTCAACTAGGATTATTTTATTCATAATTAATCGGATATTGGCTGACGCACCCTACGTGTGAGATAATTGGCTCGTGTTACAAGAAAGGTTGCACTCGATCGATCAACTGCGCCGCTTGCATCACTCCCTCAATTCGATCGACCTCAGCGCCATTTTTGAACAGCACCAAAGTCGGCAAAGCATAAATGTGATACTGCGACGCCAACTGTTCGTACTTATCGGTGTCAATTTTGACAACCATGAGCTTGTCTTTCGTCTGACCGCTCACTTGCTCCAAAATCGGTGCCATCATCTGACAAGGCCCGCACCAAGTAGCGTAAAAATCTACCAACACCGGCAAGTCAGAGCCCGATAGTAACTCTTCAAAACTGCTGAACTGTTTTTGAACTGCCATAAGACAAAATAATTTTTTGGGTTCTGGCTCGATTTTAGTGCAAAATTCTCTGGTAGATTGCGAGGATACAATTATGGAATTATTGCCAGAGAATTTTCAGAGATTGCGGGGTCAAGTTGCTGTCGTGACCGGTGCGTCGCGGGGAATCGGTCGCGCCGTCGCTTTAACACTAGCAGCAGAAGGCGCTAAAGTCGCCGTCAACTATGCCAGTTCGAGTGCTGCTGCTGATGAGGTGGTAGCAGAAATAGTCGCGGCTGGAGGAGAAGCTATCGCACTTGCAGCAGATGTCTCGAAAACTGACCAAGTAGATTTACTCACCAGTAATGTCATGGAAAAATGGGGACGGATTGACGTTTTGGTGAACAATGCCGGCATTACTCGCGATACTTTGCTGCTGCGGATGAAACTGGAAGATTGGCAAGCTGTGATTGATTTGAATTTAACGGGCGTATTTTTGTGTGCGAAAGCTGCCAGTAAAATCATGCTGAAACAGCGAAGCGGCCGAATTATTAATATTGCTTCGGTTGCTGGGCAAATGGGCAATCCCGGACAAGCTAATTACAGTGCGGCGAAGGCTGGGGTAATTGGGTTTACTAAAACTGTGGCGAAGGAGTTGGCCAGTCGCGGGATTACTGTGAATGCAGTTGCACCGGGTTTTATCACTACAGATATGACTAAGGATGTCAAGTCTGATGAGATTTTGAAGTATATTCCGCTGGGGAGATACGGGGAAGTTGAGGAAGTTGCCGGCATGGTGAAGTTTTTGGCGGCCGATGCGGCGGCGGCTTATATAACGGGGCAGGTTTTTAATGTGGATGGAGGGATGGTGATGGCTTAGGATTTGCGAATTTTTTTAACCGCAGATATCGCCCAGGCAAGATGCCTAGATATCGCACAGGCAAGATGCCTGTGCCACGATGAACGCGGATATCTGCGGTTAAATTTATGTCTCTTAGCGTATTTGAACTGAAATTAATTAGGCTGAATTTACCTATTTTTAGTTTATTTAATAAATAATAATTACTTTAAAGCTGCACACAACTGACTGAGGACTTTTTTGTATTTTGCAATGCGTTGAAAATCTGCCTCTGTGGGATTGGCGATGCGACGAATATCAAGGTTATGAGTAACATCAGCGATCTTGACTCGCAATGCGATCGGGTTGGCAATCACACGCTCTAAATAAGTTGCATAAGCTTCTCCTTCTATTTTGGTAATCGCCGCGATCGCGGAGACTAGAAATTCAGGAAAACCTTCGCTTCTAAGTTGCTCAAGTGTAAGTTCAGAATCTTCGACCGCATCGTGTAGAACCGCTACGATTTTCTGATCTATAGAATTTACATTTTCCATCACAAATAGCGGATGATCGAGATAGGGATTGCCTGCCTTATCAACCTGTCCCTCATGAGCCTTTGCTGCGATCGCGATCGCTCGTTGTAGTAATAATTCGTACTCGGAATTCGTATTTGACAGCATAGTAAAGAAGTTATCTATTAAAGTTTCAGTTATCTCGCGGGGAAGTAGTCAAGCGTTGCATCGGGCGAGTTGCTTAAGTTCCTTCGCAGTGCTGAGCTTTGCGTTGGATCGGGACTGGGAAGGAACGGGGATCAGGATGACCGAATTATGTTAAAAAAAATATCACCGTTTTAACTAAAAATTTGCCTAATCCAATTGTACGCCGCAGCATACAAAGCCAGTAACTTATTGACAAAATTTTGCCAAATACAACCTTCCCTTACCTCAGAAACTTCTTCGATTTCCACGGGCAGCGGCGGCATCCCGACTACTTCATACAGCGGATATTCGCCACTTTTCCCCGGAATTTGCACTGATACGCACTGACTGACGATCGCCAATTCTTTCACTTCCTGATAAGTCTCCTCGGAAATCAATAAACTTGTTCCTACTTGCTTGTTCGCAGCTTCAATCCGGCTGGCAAAATTCACCGCATCCCCGATCGCCGTCACCGTCTGACTCTTCGACGCGCCCAAATTTCCCACAACCACCAAACCGCAGTGAATGCCAATCCCAATCCGCAAACGATGACGGTATAAAGTTTCAAAATAGGGATTGAGTTTCTCTAGTTCCTCCAGCATCTCCACCCCAGCCCTCACCGCTTGTTCCGCCGCCTTGTCTGAATTTTCTAACCCAAACAGCGCCATAAAACCATCTCCCATGTAATTATTAATCATCCCGCCGTTGCGGTTGATCGCATAACCCATTTTTTGGAAATAGCGATTTAAAATATAAATTACATCGTAGGGCAACAGCGATTCTGCAAACGCAGTAAACCCTCGAATATCGGCAAACAAAATCGCAATCTTTTTCTCTTGCCCGACAGGAGGAGAAATTGACTTTCCCGCCATTTGGTCGTTAAATGATTCCAAGTCTTCAGAATCGATCGCCAATCGGCGCAAAATCACCTTGCCGCCAGCAATCTGCGTCTGACAAGCCAGCCTAATTTCCGGTTCTAAACGCAATTTTTTGGCAAGTTCCTCTTCCGGTGAAGTGCGCGGAGAGCAAAATTCCAAACCTTCGACAATCAATACCCGGCAAGTCGAACACCGGGCGCTACCGCCGCAGATGTGGGTGTGGGGAATGTCGGCACGCAGGGAAGCTTCGAGAATTATATCGTCGTCGTCTATCTCGATCGTGCGATCGTCCGGCAGATAGTGAATCTGTGGCATATGTGGCGCGTCTAGCTAATTAGCGAAGAATCTCGCGGACATCTGTTATTGCAGCGAACCTGTATGCAAACCCGGTTTCTGGGCATTTTTTCTGTATCCCCTGATTCCTTAACTATAAGTCGCGATCGGCATTTGCTTCTCGTTTCCTCAGCTCAAGCGCCCAACTGACACCAGTTTAAAAAAATAATGCAACTCTAGGCAATAGTCCAACTCTTAGCTCATCATTCCTTCTCAATTCTCAAATCTCAAATGGTATAACTGAACACTGAAATTTTCATCTCACCGTGAAAATACCTCAATTCAAGCTGTGGAGTTAATCTAAAATCTAAAATCTAAGATCTAAAATAAACTGACATAATTCTTAATAAAATTTCGAGCGCCCAAAGCCCGATAAATCCGTTATCAAATCCCCTTCAACGGCGATATATTTTTCTGAATTTTCGGAATTTTCCTGTGGAGACCTGACTTTGTAATAGTTTCAGCTTTTTTGCTCTCTAACAACCAGCTAATTTTCGTGAGATAGAATAGCAGCATCTTTAAAACCAGTATAGCCATGACTTCATCAACAGCCCTACAAAGTATCGAAAAACACATTCCCATCGTGGGAAATATCCATACCAAAAGTCCGATCGCCTACGGAGCAACCCGCCTAGCAGTCAGTGCAGTTAACGCGGCCCACATGGCAGTAGCAGAGTCTTATATCAACGGCTTAGAAGTACCGGATTCTGTATTGCGATCGCTTTTTGATACCTGTATGCCCGTATTGTTTCGGCACTTTCCCTCTCTGCTTACGGCCTACGAATGGGTACTGACAGAAACAGATCGTACCGCCGAAGGGCCCCGGGATTTAATGAAAATTCAGTACGACTTGCCTCAAGCAATGCTGAATACCATGTTAGGCGACGGCAAACTCATTTATCCTAAATACAGCATGGGATTGTGGGAAAAAGGAGCGGCCAACCTTGAACAATCGCAAATGCAGATGATTGATGATGTGATTGAGAAACTAGACATTCAGGATGGCGACAATATTTTAGACTTTGGCTGCGGTTGGGGTTGTGTTCCCAATTACATTCTTTCCAAATTCCCCAATGTCACCTTTACCGGGATTAACTTGAGCCACCAGCAATGCGAGTATATGCGTCAGAAGATGCAAGACCCCGAAAGCTACCTTAGTTCTGGTCGATTTACCCTATATGAAGGAGATTTGAACGAGGCCCAATTCGAGACCAAATTTGATAAAATTCTCTCCATCGGAGTTTTTTGTCATGTAGGTAATTTAACGAAAGCTTTCCAAAAGCTGGCATCTTTCCTCAACGATAATGGCAAAGTTTTTATTCACATCATCACAGTTCGCATTCCCAACAATATATCCAGCGTTTTCACCCACAAATACATTTTCCCCCACGGTCGTTACTGGAAATACGATGCAGTTCCCAGCCACAACAAAGACCTAAAAACCATAAAAAACTGGTATCTCAACGGATACAATTACTCTACAACCTTAACTACTTGGCTGAAAAACTTTGACGAGTCTCAGGCAATAGTCAAAGATTTAGACTACGGCATGGACTATGCCAAATTTCGCCGCATCTGGCGGTTTTACTTAATTTGGTTTGTGTCTAATTTCGCGAGTTGCGACGGCGAATATAACGGCAACGGTCAATATTTAATGACTCATGCCTAATCGCTAATCCGTAGGCCCAGCTCAAAAAACCGCACACCCCGAACCCCGACATCTTTGAGATGTCGGGGTTCTTGAGTGCGAGCTACTTATTGGGAGAATGAAACCTTTCAACCTAGATTTAGGGCGATCGAGAAGTGTTGCCTTCTTTTGAGGAATTTTTCTGAGTTTAAAAAAATCCGGAATAAGATTATTGCTCGGTGAATAAGACCTATATCAAGCGTGAGCCTGCACAATACTTTTTAAATTCCATCCTCCCTCAGTAGTGATGATGTCCGATATTTTACTACAAAAAGAGAGTTGATTTATACCATGGTAGACAATATGAAACCTTCTCTTCCTCAAGACGACCCGAACCAAGAACAGCGCAAAGATTCCTTGAATCGTCAGCAACAAGCTTATCAGTTTGACTATGAGAGTTTATCACCTTTGGCATTATTGAAAGATGTGCCCGCAGTCGAGAATTTTTCGAGCAAGTATCTTGCAGAACGGATATTAGCAACATCGGAACTTCCAGCAAATATGCTGGCAGCCGATTCGAGAGCTTTTCTCGATCCTCTCGACGAACTCCAAGACTATGAAGACTTTTTTACTTGGCTGCCGCTACCTGGAGTTGCCAAAATTTACCAAACCGATCGCTCTTTTGCAGAACAGCGCCTGTCTGGAGCAAATCCGATGGTGCTTCGCCTGTTAGATCAGGAGGACTCTCGGGCAGAAACACTGGCACAACTTTGCTGTTTGCAGCCATTATTCGATCTTCGCAAAGAGTTACAGGACAAAAACATTTACATTGCCGATTATACAGGTACTGACGAACACTATCGCGGGCCTGCGAAAGTTGCAGGAGGAACCTATGAAAAAGGCAGAAAATACTTGCCGAAACCACGGGCTTTTTTCGCTTGGCGGTGGACAGGAATCCGCGATCGCGGTGAAATGACACCTATTGCCATTCAACTAGATCCTAAGCCCGGTAGCCATCTGTATACCCCATTCGATCCTCCTATCGATTGGCTGTATGCGAAACTCTGCGTACAAGTGGCAGATGCTAATCACCATGAAATGAGTTCCCATTTAGGTCGAACTCATCTGGTGATGGAACCAATCGCGATCGTCACCGCCCGACAGTTGGCTAAAAATCACCCGCTTAGCCTGCTGCTGAAACCGCACTTTCGCTTTATGTTGACCAACAACGATCTGGCGCGTTCTCACTTGATCGCTCCCGGCGGGCCCGTCGATGAATTGCTAGGCGGCACCTTGGCTGAGACAATGGAACTGACTAGAGAGGCGTGCAGTACATGGAGTCTCGATCAATTTGCCTTGCCCGCTGAACTGAAAAATCGGGGAATGGATGACCCCAATCAACTGCCTCACTATCCTTACCGAGATGATGGATTGTTGCTTTGGGATGCGATTGAAACCTTTGTATCGGGCTATCTTAAATTCTTTTACCCGACGAATCAGGCGATCGTACAAGATGTGGAACTGCAAACCTGGGCTAAAGAATTAGCGTCTGATGACGGCGGTAAAGTCAAAGGAATGCCAGACCACATCGACACAGTTGAACAATTAATTGCAATTGCCACAACTGTAATTTTTACCTGTGGCCCACAACATTCAGCAGTCAATTTTCCCCAGTATGACTATATGAGTTTTGCGGCCAATATGCCCTTGGCCGCCTACCGGGACATTCCTGGAATTACCGCCTCGGGTCATCTAGAAGTGATTACGGAAAATGACATTTTACGGTTGCTTCCTCCGTACAAACGAGCTGCTGACCAACTGCAAATTCTGTTTATTTTGTCAGCTTATCGATATGACCGTTTGGGTTATTACGATAAATCTTTCCGAGAACTCTACCGGATGAGCTTCGATGAAGTTTTTGCGGGAACGCCGATCCAACTTTTAGCCAGACAGTTCCAGCAAAATTTGAATATGGCAGAACAAAAGATTGATGCCAACAATCAAAAACGAGTCATCCCTTATTTTGCTCTCAAGCCTTCGTTGGTGCTCAATAGTATCAGTATGTAGAATTAAAAATTCAGCACTATATCTCAAAGTAAGGTGTGCAGTGCACACCTTACTCTGTATTGGTCGTTAGCGTGGGTTTCTAGTTGTAGTCTGGGGGGAACTTGTGAGAGTAACGGGTGTAGTTAGCTATGGCAAAGGCGTTACAGCAGAATTATCAAGAGGGCAATTTACCGAAGTTTTCCCTAAATAATCAGTTAAGGTAACTTCATCTTTGTAATGCCTAGGAGTTTCTATTAACAATTGCCAAGCTTCACCAGCATCAAGTAAATTCATCCGCCCCGGATAGTGAGTTTGGATCAACTCTTGAACCAAAGGGTAATAGTCTGAGTTAAGACTAGGGAAAATATGATGCTCCGTGTGATAGGAAAAATTGAAATGCAACCGATCAACTATTTTAGGAACCCGTATTGAAAGACTATTAATCAGCGGGTCATTAACACTTGTCATCCGGCAAACCAGATGATTCGTGTAGATATAAAACATGATTCCTGAATGACCAATGGCTAGCGGGAGAAAATAGCCCAAAGCGAGTTTTAGGGGATGAAAGCCTAAATAGAATAAGATGCTAAAATGTAAGCATAAAATTCCGATAAACTCAAGGGCAATTGTCCACCTATCCCGAACACTGACTGTAAAAGCAGCCGGCACATAATCAACCGACTTATTATTAAACAACAGAATCGAAGAGAGGTTGGAAAAATTATGAAATAACCACGAGCCTGCCATTCCTACTATGAAGAACCAAAATGGATTGAAGTCAAGAGATGGTACAAAGAAATTTTGAATCCATTTTCCCCAAGTATTTGGCTGTTGGTAAAGGTAATTGCGATCGGGATCTCCTAAAGAATTGGTTTTACTGTGATGTACAATGTTATGAAGAGATTTCCACTGAGTCGGGGGCATAAACAACATTGCGAACCCTAGAAAACTAATGAGATCAGTCAGGCGAGACTTTTTCTGCACACTACCGTGCATGAAATCATGGGAGATAAATGATAAAGCTATTACACTATTACCCATAATCAAAGCTAAAGGTAAATAAAGCCATAAGAGATATACAGGCCAATGATCTAGACGAGCGGCAATCCCCCAACCCAGTAGCAAAATGCCCATATTAATGAACAGTATAACCAACTTACTACCATCTGGTGTAAAGGCTTCTGATGGCAGAAGTGGGCGCAATTTCTTAGCGTATACTGAGTGGGGAATTAGCGTTTCTTCGCCTAAAGTCTGGGTTGCTGTCTTGTCTAGAGTATTGAGTGATTTTTCTGATTTCATGTGCTCGCTAAGAGTATTTTCATGTGACTTAATAAGTTTCTAAATTTAATGAGAGCCCGTACCCGATTTTAGATGGAACCCACACATAAATCCGACGGCTTATTGTCACGCTGCGGAGATTTTATCTGTCTCCACTGTGGCTATCTGAGAGTTTCTGATCAAATTGCTTTAGATCAAGGCTGCCTGATTGTTGTACCTAGATATTATTGTATCCTATAAAAATAATTTTGGAACACCTCTTAAAGGCTTACCTATCGATAATACTCTCCCACTTTTCACTTGGGTTTAATCTCAATAACCAATCCTAAATAACCTATAAGATTAAAAAAGTCCGTTTCCCTGAACAATTTCTTTAATTGTCGTCAGCGTATCTAACCCAATCAATCCCCGGCGATAACCTTTTTGGTTGGACATTCCCAAAAATATCGCATCTCCCCGATTTTGATAGCGCCAAAACCGAGGTGAGGCATTAATAAAAGTTGAGGCGCTGTTAACATCCAGAGCAAATTGGCGACTTTCTAAGTAAGATTCAGTGGCGATGCAGTCAGCGTGGCCGCTGCTGTAGCGGTTGATCCAGCCGATCGCAATCTCTAAACTATCGACAACTTTAAACGCGATGGTTTTGTTTAAATACGGTTGAGTCCACTCGTATGGTTCCGCCAGCTTCAACTCTGGGAAATCTGCGACAAGATCCGCATCTGCGCTAATTTGAAAACCTTTTTCTTTTAAACTGTTCCAAAGCCTGACTAAGGAAGAAGGCTTTTGGTTGCGATCAATGAGCACTTTCTCGATCGCATTAACAGGATCGGGCACGCTTTGATGGCTGTCCAAAATCATCCACCTTGCCATCTCCAAACTGCCAGTCGGTGACCAATAAAGGTAACAATTTCCCATTGCCGACCTCAAAACGGGTGCTGTGCACAACCTTACCACCTGCTGCACCAAACTTGGTCTACCGTAGGGAATAATTAAATTGAGATATTGGTCTTGAGTGACCAATTCTCGGATCGAAGCGCCCCGATCGGGTGGCAGTACCTGCAAACATCCCGAGGGCAAACCGACCTCATCGATCGCCGAAACCAAAGCTTCTCCAATTACTGTATTAGTTTGCCAGCTTTCGCTGCCACCTTTAAGAATCAAACTGTTAGCGCTTTTGAGAGACAAACCCGCGGCGATCGCCCCCAACTCGGGAAACGCCTCGTAAATTAGAGCGATCGCCCCCAGCGGTAGCGACTGACAGTAAACCTGACACCGATCGACCTGATAAGAAGCATTGATCACCCTACCGATCGGATCTGGCATTTCCCCCAACCGTTCCAGAATTTGCACAGTTGTCTTGATCCGTTCCGGCGTCAGCTTCAGCCACTCCACGATCAACTCGGGAATCGCCATGTCCCGACTTGCTTCTAGATCCAGAGTATTTGCTTCTAAAATGTCATTTTGCCGGCGTTTCAGCCAGCCCGCCATCGCCTGCAAACCTGCCGCGCGATCCGCACTCTTTGTCGCAGCCAACTCCAAAGAAGCTTGATAAGCGCGACGCGCGACATTTGCGGCATCTGATGAATGGGTAAAATCCTCTATTATCATCTAGCTAACGCCTGTAAGCGAGCCATACCATCAGCGCCGGCAGCATTGCTAGCAGCACGGCGACCATTGCCCACAGAATAATATTCGGGCCCGGCGAGTGCAGCGCCAAGGGCAACCAAATCACTAGCGGCACCAATATCATACCCAAAGCCAGTGGCAAATAATGGGCCTTCAAACCCGGATGCGCTCTGTTCCACTGGTTCCCTGTCCACCGCCAAGCCTGCTTGTAAGGATAGTTCGTTGATAGTTGCTCAATCACGTATCCACTTTCGTCCAATACAAATATTTGTTGACAGCGGTTGCATCCAAAGGCTTCTGTCAACGTTATAGGCACTAGACGACCCCGGCGTCGGCAAGGACAGGGGTACTCATCGTTTAAGTCAATCTTTGGAACTTTTTGAGATGGCACGAGCGATCGGATAAAAAAAGCGTTTTTGCAAAAATAATCGTTAACATATCCACTTAATCAAACTTGTCAATTCCGCCATACCGAGGCTTTCAACTGCCTGTTCCGAGATATCGTGCGAGCGACAATTTTGACTTGCAAGTTCTGCCTTCAATTTTACCACTAACTTAGGTATTTTCAACCATCATTAGGAGTATACCGAAAACTTTCTGGATCTACTTTCTGGTTTCCTTGATTTTTTTATCTTCTAAAGCGGGTGACGCGATTCGAACGCGCGACATTCACCTTGGCAAGGTGACGCTCTACCACTGAGCTACACCCGCATTTCCTGCGGTATTAACAATATTGTCTCAATTCCCGAAATTTGTCAAGTCTTTTTAGTAATTTTTTTTCACAAACCCAGTAAAAACCCCCAAAGCCTATCCCCACCTGAAATTTCAGCAGCCAGATCATTAACCAAATCAGTAATTGCCGTGAAATTTGACCGCCATCCGCCGACGGCAAAGCTACAATCAAGCTGGAATTGTGGGAGAACACTGTCATGTCAGATTTAAATCGCGGAATCATGAAGTTCAAGGGAGCTGACAGTCCTATAGCGATCGCCATTTCGGCGATTGTCATTGCCGGCGGAATCGGCTTCTTGATCTGGTGGGCGCTGCAATCAGCCTACACCCTCAGCTAACAGACAACTCAAACGTAAAACTTATAAGACCTTGCTCAGAAGGCAGAATTTAAGAAAAATTCTGTCTTTTGCATTTTTTTGCCCTTCGTCTTGAATTTATTGCCCAGGAATGCGGATCGATTGCTGACGATCGAATGATTGCCATAAATCACCCGATCGGGCGAGTCACTAGCATGATCCCAGATGACTGCCCGTTCCACTACTTTTGTAGTACACTTGTAAACAAGGCGCGCCGAGAGCGCAGTTTTAGATGCAAGTGTTTGCAAGGGTTGTATCTCAACAAAAATTTATGGCAAGCTTTCAGGACATTTTCCAATACTACAGTCGCTACTGGAAAATATCAGTTTACAGCATAGGCGCATCGAGCGTTTTGGCGCTAGCCGATTTGCTTGTTCCCTACGCGATCGGTCAAATATTAAACGTATTGTCGGGTCAACCTACAGATACAGTAACGCAAAAACTCATAACAGCGATCGCCTCTGTTACCCAGCACTCACCCAGCAAAATATTATCGCTATCCGTCTTGCTGGGCATGATTTTTCTGGTAACAGTCGCCAAAGCACCGGTACAGCCTTGGGTGGCAAATTGGTTCCACTGGGCGATACCATTGAGGGCAAGGCGCGATCGAATGAGAGGTGCGATCGGCAAAATCCTCACCTTACCCCTAGAATTCTACGACGAAAACAACGCTGGACGGATTGCCAGCCGCATCGCCAAAGGCATCGCCAACCATACTTGGACTTACCCAGAAATTGCCGGCGAATTCATCCCCGAAGTCGTGCGCTTAATCGGCATTTTTGCCGTTATCTGCTTAATTGAGTGGCGGATTGGCTTATTAATTTTGGTTTCATTCCTATTTATCCTCAGTTTCACCCTCAAAGGCTTGCAAGGGGTGACTGCGCGAGAAGAAATTCTGGATGAATACATCGAAGATACCGAAAGCCGCAACTCGGAAATTATCACCAACATCAAAACAGTCAAAGCTTTTGCCACAGAAAGCGATGAACTCAAAAGGCAAACAACCAGACTCGATCGCGAATTAAAAGTCGTGATCGACCGCATTCACAAAGGATACGTCACCTTGGGGGCATACCAGCAGACGACCGTCCAGTTGTGTTTGTTTTCAGTTCTCGGTTTTAGCCTAGCCGCCACGGTTGCAGGCAAAATTTCCCTCGGATATTTTGTTACCGTCTACACGTTGGCAAGCATGGCATATTCCCAACTGCGTCCGATTAGCATTATCGCCGAATTATTGGCGCGGCGTTATTCTTCAATGATCCGGTTCCACGAGTTTATGCAAACGCCAGACGGTGTTGATGCGGTTAATTTAGCAGAAAATGCTCGATCGGCGTCGCCTTATAAATTTACCGGCAAAGTTGAATTCAGCGGTTTGACCTTCGGGTACGACAGTCAAAAACCCGTTTTGCAGGATGTGAATTTATTGATTCATCCCCGTCAGACTGTAGCATTAGTCGGGCGATCCGGTTCCGGAAAATCGACTTTAGTTAAACTTCTGTTTCGCTACTTTGAACCCAACTCCGGCAGCATTCTGATCGACGGCGAAGACATTCGCAGCTTAGACGTGACTCGCTACCGCCAGCGTTTAGCCATTGTCCACCAAGAAGTAGACGTTTTTAACGGTACTTTGCTGGAAAATTTGACTTACGGAAACAGAAATGCAACTTTCGAGCAAGTTGAGGATGCTTGTCGTATTGCCAAAGTAGACGATTTTGTGCGGCTGTTGCCCCAAGGTTACTATACCGTGGTCGGGGAGAGAGGAATGCGGTTGTCCGGCGGTCAGCGGCAGCGGTTGGGGATTGCGAGGGCGCTGTTGGTGGAGCCGGATGTGTTAATTTTTGATGAGGCTACTTCTAGTTTGGACTATGAGTCGGAGCGATCGATACAGCTAGCCATGCAGAATATCCTCGGTACGCGCACCACCATAATTATTGCCCACAGACTGAGTACAATTCGCGAAGCCGATACGATCGTCGTACTCGACGGCGGTAGAATCGTCGAAATTGGCAGCCATGAAGAACTCTTAAACCAACAAGGCATTTACCGCCGCCTGCACTCCCTGCAAGAAACCGGAGAATTAGTGAATTAGGGATTTGGATTAAGTCTAGACTTAGGGTGCGTGCTCAGGGCAGGCACCAAGCCTAGACTTAGCAATGCGTACCTGAAACAGTATTCTATTTTCCGGTCTGCCCTAAATGACTTATGGTTTCTATACTTAATCATTAGAGTTTTAAATATAATGTTGCAAATAAAGATTCAGGTGCTAGGATTTATAACTGTGATGGAAATGGGTCGATGCCCGAGCGGTTAATGGGGGCGGACTGTAAATCCGCTGGCTACGCCTACGCTAGTTCAAATCTAGCTCGGCCCACCTCAATTTAATAAAAAGTTAAAATTTAAGAATTAAAAATTAATTTTTTAATTGGAGATTCTTAATTTTTTATGCCCGTGTAACTCAGTGGTAGAGTACCTCCTTGGTAAGGAGGAAGTCACGAGTTCAAATCTCGTCACGGGCTTGCCTTTTAAGCCATACAATTCCTTACTCCAGCTCGGAATATTCTAGAGCTTGGTTACTCTGGCAGAGTAGTTACCGCAAGGTGATACATAACTACCAATTGCTAAATCTTCGCTAGGTGTGTAGGGATGCTGTGTAACGCTGTGCTACGTATCGGTTCCCTTGATTCGAGGCCAGCGAAGCTTAAATCTATCCCGAAAAGAATCGCAGAGATTCTAGTCTCCAATTAGGTGCTCATCAGTTTCGTAAAATTCGGGAAAATACGGGCTAGAACCGCTTTTCAGTAGCTTTTGCCTTACTAACCAGCCAACAGTTGGCGTCTGCTCTCAATATGGTGGACTTGTCCTCCTTGTGCTATGCTCCATCGTAATTTCTAAAGCTTGTCTAGAGTAAATCGCTCATATTTCGCTCACACTAACAATCCTATTTTTTAATAGTCGCTTGCAAATAAAGCAGCGGGTCTTCAGCAACCCAACCCAAACCCGAATTGTACCGAACTTCAAAATGCAAATGAGATGGCGGAATGTCCCGTTTTCCCGTCGTCCCGACAGTTCCCAAAACTTCTCCAGACAGCACTTTTTGACCGACTTTTACGGCAATATCTTTCAAATGAGCGTAGCGCGTTTGCTTCCCTGCTTGATGGTTCACCACAACTAAATTCCCGTAATCCCCCTGCGGCCCGGCAAAGGCGACAGTCCCGTCGCCAGCCGCCAAAACCTGCGTACCCTCCGACGCCAAAAAATCTACGCCGCTGTGGAAAAAAAATTCGCGCCGCGCCGGATGCAATTGCCGCCCGTAACGCAAAGCTTCCACTGCTGGGGCGGGCAGCGGAAATCTTTGCACCGATGGCGTTGTATCGGGATTTACAGAAGGCCCGATCGACCTATTCACCGCAGGTACAAACACGGTTTGCCCCAAAGACCTGCAGCCATTCGCCTCAAATCATTGCTAACAAGTTAAGCTTGTATGCCAGTTGTCAAGGGGATTTGGTGAAGAGGTATCAAAGAAAAATTGGTTTTGACCTCGCTGTCGAGCGGGGAAGGGCGCAACAATTAACTTAACATTAGGATTTCGTTGAGATTTAACAATACCTAAATCTCGATTTTCAGGCGCGGCAAAATACTCGATAGGGTCAATTGCCTTACCTTGTTGGCGGGCTACATAAAAATGGTAAAGACCCCGGTAAATCATTTCTAATGAAATCGAATCTATGGGTAAAGATAGTCGATCCGCAACGGCATCACCTAAATCTACCAAGATTGCATAAAATATCCAAGTTCCCCAAATTTGAAGCTGAATTCCGTTGAGAGAACCTGTCCCCAAATAGCTTAATCCCAACAGCCTTTTTACGGTATTAAAAGCTTCTTCAATCCTCCACCGCCTACGATATAAATCTGCCACGACGTCGGGTGGCAATACTTGAGTATTTAGTACACTTGTCAAATAAGAATGCCAGGTTTTTCCCGAACGAACTTCAATTAGTCGTA
>JACJNV010000368.1 GCA_014695175.1 Microcoleus sp. FACHB-DQ6
GACTGTGAGGTATTCAATCCTGCGTAAGGATAACAGCTTATAAAGAAGAATATTAATACTTCTGGGGCTGCTCTCTACAGTTAATGTGGGAAGCATCTCGTTATTGTAGAGCATCTCTCTCAAAGGTTAGCCGGTAAAGTTAGTTGTTGTTTGGCTGCGATTTATCATGGGAATTTTTATACTGGCAGAGGTCATCACCTGTTATCGGTGGCAAATTTATGCAAACAGTACACTTTGGATTCTCCAAGCAGTTTTTTGCTTATTTTAAAAATGGGGTCAAATATTAATTTGACCCACTTTTTGTGAGAAAGCGCAGTCAAAATCATCCTCTGTTGAGGTTGAGATTTATGAAGAATATGTAGCGGTTTACACTATTTGTGCGGCACATTTTAATTTTAAATTCCCCGATATGGCTTACAACCGCTAAAGTTGAGGAACAGCACAGTTTAATTCAAATGTTTGCTTTAATTAGCACCATTCCTATAGACCTTACCTCCCCTGGGTATTTGTGTCAATTTTTGTAAAGAAAGTGTTACCTTTAAGTGATATAGTATCGAAGGATTTGTATAAAAGCTTAAAAATACTCTGCTAAATGCTGAGACTTATTACCGACTTTGACGGCCCGATCATGGACGTGTCCGATCGCTACTACCGAGTTTACCAGTATTGTCTCGCCGAGACTAAGCGTTCGGACCAACCAGTGCGCGAACTCCCCAAAGCCGAGTTTTGGGACATGAAGCGCGCGCGGGTTCCCGAAACCGAAATTGGCATCCTCTCAGGATTAGATGCAGATCAAGCCCGCGATTTTGCTCAGAAACGCCGTCAAACCGTCCACACCCTACCCTACATGGTTTACGATCGACCAGTCGCCAGCGCCGTGGAAACCCTCGAAAAGGTGCAGCGCGCTGGAGTAGACTTAGCGGTGATGACCATGCGCCGCGTTAGGGAACTAGATGAAGCCTTCAACCGCTGCAATTTAGGGCAATTTTTCCCAGAAAACCGCCGCTATTGCCTCCCCAACGATTACGTCAAAACCGGAGATGTCAAAGATAAGCCGCTGTTGATGGCAAGAGCTCTGGCCGAACTGCCGCCGGCTTCTGACACTTGGATGGTTGGCGATACGGAGGCGGACATTATAGCAGCAAAAACGCACGATGTCAAGGTGATTGGTGTTTTGTGCGGAATTCGCGATCGCACCCAACTAGAAATGCACCAACCGGATTTAATTGCCAACAATTTGAGCGAAGCAGTTGAGATTATCTTAGGTCACAAAAATTAGTCATTAGTCATTAGTCATTAGTCATTAATTGTTAGCTGGTGTTATTTGTCGGAGGTCTTGATTTCACAGTTATTAGTGGTAGGCTGCTGACTAATAACTGCTGACTAATAACTGCTGACTAATGACTGCTGACTATCGCAGAAAACCGCTGACCAGCCACAGAATTAAAAACGTAAACAAAGCGATAAATTTCTCTGTTGTTATAAATGCCGGACTGACCAAAGAACCCAAAAAGCCTCCCAGCAACAAACCTATAACCAACCCAGCCACAGTCAGCAGCACAGCCCGACCAAATTTTTGTTCCTTGCGATTAACAAAATAAAGACAAGAGCCGACCCCAAGAGCCAGAGTCAACTGTAGTAAACCATCATTAGCCGCCGGATAAATACTCAGTCCGCCTAACCCCACATACACCCCAGCCGGCCACAAAATGTCCGATCGACTAGGAGTATCGATTAGCCGCTGCAACCAAGCTGGACTGCCACTAGGAGGAGACGGAGTAAAGGTTGGGGGTGGGGGAGTCAGCCGCTCGGGAAAGCGGATGCGTTCGGGTACTTTAATTTTACCTTCCTGTCGCTGCCGCAGGCGATCCATGAGGATCGCATCGTAAGCTGCTTCGATCAATTCCAAACGTTTCTTGTCACCGCTGTACTGCTCGCCTAGGCGCGTGCGGGCCTCTTGCACTTCATCAAAGGAAGCATCTTCATCGACTTCAAGCAGTTGATAGGGAGTTGGCTCACTCATTGTAATAACCCGCTGAAGACTCTCGTTATAGAGCAATCTTAACAAGAGAGGAAAGCGGGGCGGGGGCACTGCCGCTTTCCCAAAAGTTTTGCTGCTAGTTTTTAGTGGTTTAAAACAGGAACCAGCAAACCTTACGAAGGTAGAAACTAGAAGGCATTTGGCATTCGTAAATAAAAAATAATGAATCCAAAGATTTTTATTTTTATCTTGGCCGTCTAAAATTTTACCTTCTGCCAAATGCCCTCAGAAGGGACTTGTCCCGCAGGCGCTCACAATTCCCGACCACTGGACTTTTTTAAGTCGATCGCGGCGGTACGAAAAAAAGCGAGCCGAGTCAGAATAAGTACAGAAAGGAGCGATCGCCACTTGAGAAAGATCGATTCCCAACTGCTGCAATTGCAGAGCATTGCAGAGGCGAACATCCAAGCGTACTTTTCCCGGTTCTGGATCGGCTAAGACAGGCGTTTCCGGCAGTTGGTGCAAAAACTCTAGAATGCCGTCGGCTGTCGCACTAACGCCACTCTTAGGAGCAATGGTGGCTCCCAGTTCCGCTGCTACCTCCACAGATACCTGGTAAACCTCTCCAGCGATCGCCGGCCCCATAGCAATCTTCAGATTTTCTAGTTGACTGCCTTGTGCCACAAGTTGAGCGATCGCCTCTGGTAATATCTTAGCAGCAGTCCCGCGCCAACCCGCGTGAACTGCAGCAACGAGTCCCGTGCGATCGTCAGCAATCAGCACCGGCACGCAGTCAGCCGAGCAAACCCACAGCGCCTCCAATTCTCGCTCGGCTACCAAGCCATCTGCCTCAGCATAGCTTGAGGCAGCGGTTTCCTGGCCCGGAGCCACAACCGGGGACAACTCACTCGTTTTGAGTAGCGCATTGCCGTGTACCTGTTGGAGTCGGTAAACCTTAGCTCCAGGTTCGAGAACTTCCGTCAGCTCGATCGGCCCCCGGGGCGAGAAATCGCGAGTAAAAAAGCCGTGAGACCAGCGAGAAAGCAAGCTGCAAGTCAGATAGGGCAAGCCTTCAGAACTCTGCCAGTCCCAACTGATACCGTCTGGCCCTCCGGCGCACTCAGAGTCAGGAAAATTTGTCAAGCGATCGCCAGCTACAGTCATGAAACCTATCCTTACCCAAGCGCATCATTTAGCTTGTATTCTAAACAATCAAAAATTTTGTCAGCGAAGTTTAAAGGCAGGGCCAGCTTTCAGGAAAAAATCGCGATAAGTCGGCCGTTTGAGGACAACTCACATCTTGCACCATTCTCAAGAACAGGCTTTCGGGCCTGTTCCACAAAGAGTAGATTTTCTTGTGGGGTGGGCATCCTGCGCGCCCTGAAAAGATTATTGAGAATGGTGCAATATCTCAGGACGACCGACTGCGCCGAAATTTTGCATAACCCGAGAAATATAGGCAACTAATTAACATATACGAACACCAAAGCGCTATCATCAGTGTGGCCATCACAGACTTTTAGGCAAGTGCCATCGGGATCAAAAAAACCGGATATCGATCGCGACTGAATGTGCAAGGTATTCGAGCTTGTTCTATGTGCAAAAAAAATTGCCTCAAGCCCGGTAAAATCAGTTAGGTCTGTATATAAAGACAAGGATTGCCATACATTCGATCCTGACTTCGAGATCCTTGTGCCCCCTGTTGAGTTGGGAAAAAAAATCGTGAAACCAGTTCCAGACAAGCAAATAACAGCCCCTTTGAACACCAAACAGCAAAAAAAGAACCCTACAGGCACCCGGACTCGATCGCGCCTTTTGTCCGATCGCTCACTGCTGGTGGGACTGGGTTGCCTTGCCAGTCTGGGACTGCTCAGCAAAGGCCTAGTTTGGGCCCAAGCCGAAACTCCGCCAGCAGAACAAGCCGTCCCCGGCGCAGCAGACCTCCAGCCATTATTTGAAGCTCCTCTCCCGCCCCCGGAACCCGAATACAGCCAAGTGGAGCCAGAACCATACCCTGAACCTGAACCGCAGGCAGAAGTTCCGCCGTCCGAGCCTTTCGATGCCGCACCGCCGTCCGAGCCGGAGTACGCCAGCGAACCACCTCCCACCCAATATTATCTGCCAGAACCCGCGCTGATTCCCCTGCCAGAAGCGACGGCCCAGGAGCCGCCTTTTGAAGCGCCAGTTAACCCAGCCCACGCTGAAATCGACCAAACAGACTACAGCATTGGCGCTACCAGCGAGTACCAAGAGTACGAAGCGCCAACAAGTATAGAGTTTGCAGAACGATCGACCGGCTGCGAAGGAGGTGGCGATTTGTGCGCGCCTCCTCCTGTTTCCGAGCCGGTGACGGCCGATGCCGGAGAACCCAACTACAGCCCAGAACCTCCGATCGCAGACGACGGCTATATTGCAGCCCCTCCTCCTCCGATCGCAGACGACGGCTATATTGCAGCCCCTCCTCCTCGAAATCTGCCAGAAAGCATTCCAGACAATGTTGGGGAAACTGTAGCCGGAAATAGTAGCGGGAATCCTGTCAGTAAAATCGGTCAAGCCGTTCAACAAATAGGCAGCCAGGTTTGGGGGGGTTCAAATCCGCCGGAACCTGCCTACGCACCCCCGCGCTACCCAGCAAACATCGGCTACTCGGCAGACGCAGGATACCCAGCAAACATCGGCTACTCGGCAGACGCAGGATACCCAGCAAACATCGGCTACTCGGCAGACGCAGGATACTCGGCAGACGCAGGATACTCGGCAGACGCTGGGTATTATGCCGGATCTGCATCTTACGGCGGCGGCGCTCCAGCGCCCAGCATGGGACTCGGACCGGTTCAAGTCGGTGCCATTAGTGTCAGCAGCGGCAGCAATACCGGTTTTGCTTACTACAATCTCACGCCGCGTCCCGCAGGCCTGCCCGGAAATGGCAACACCAGCTTGCTGTTTCCGCTATCTATTGCTTCGGCAATTACTTCGCCGTTTGGTTGGCGGACTCATCCGGTTATGGGCTACGGCAGGTTTCACACCGGAACGGACTTGGGGGCCCCGATGGGAACGCCCGTACTGGCAGCCTATGCGGGTCAAGTGGCGATCGCCGATTGGTTGGGCGGCTACGGTTTGACGGTGGTTCTCAACCACAGCAAAAAGTCTCAGGAAACCCTCTACGCCCACCTTTCGGAACTGTTTGTAAAACCGGGAGAGTGGGTGAAACAGGGAGAGACGATCGGCCGCGTCGGGAGTACGGGAATGTCTACAGGGCCTCACCTTCACTTCGAGGTTCGGCAAATGACTGACCAGGGTTGGGTGGCGATCGACCCGGGCTCTCAGCTAGAATTCGCTCTGGCAAAAATGATCGGCAGTTTGGAAACCGCCAAAGTACCGCAAATGCCGAAGATGGTGGAAATACAAACCGCTAGCGGACTCAAGGATTTGGAAAACGATCTGCCCCAGCTTCCACCTCTGCCGCTGGGAATGGACATCGAAGTTCACAACATCCAGCCGCCATTCCCGGAACTGTTAAAAGCTGACATTTCTAAGCCCAAAGATCCCGAAGCAGTCAAACCCAAAACTCAGAAGCAAGCTAACAGGTAAAAATTAGGGATTGCTTAGATTAATTTTCTTGTGGAACGGTCGAAAAGCGCACCCCACAAGAAAATTAATGTTTTGTGCAACCAGCACGCGAACTCGTTGTTTTTCGTCGTTACCACGCTCTTTTGGGTAACGAGGAAAAACTGATAAAAAATGGTAACTTGCAGCTTATGCTAATAGCGCAGCATTTGTGGGAATTAATTTTATTTCTGATTATTATAGTCGGCCCGATTCCCTTAAGCTTGTCTCTTGCCTTCGAGAATCAGAAAGAAAACAATAAGTATTCATTTCCCCATTTTCTCCTCGTACTCTTGACGGGATGGAGTATTGCACAAGTTTGTATCGGCTTGATTTTAGGAAGCGCCGAGCGCCTAAATATTGCTGCGGTGATTATAGCAGAAATTTTGATTTGTGCGATCGGCTTCATCCTGATTTATTATACAAAAAAACACAAAACTTTTACCTTCTCTGAGTGGCAGATTCCCCAACTCAAGCAACCTCTGAGCAACTCAGAATATCTAATTATTGTTGCCACCGCTATTGCAGGATTTTTGCTGTTACAAATTCTCGCAACCAAACCCACAACCAATTATGATTCATTGTGGTTTCACCTACCTGCGATCGCCCGATGGTATCAAACCCATTCATTTACCTTATTAGATGCCGCCGGAAATTGGATTTTTGAACAAGAACAAGCCCGAGTATATCCTTACAATTGGCACGTTTTATCTGCTTTGTGTGTACTCCCATTCCGAGAAGACTTTCTCGCAGCTTTTCCCCTGCTAATTGCGTGGGTACTTGAGGGAATTGCCGTTTATCTGTTAAGCGTAAAATTTGGAGCAACCCGAATTCACGGTATGGCAGCAGCATCTTTAGTATTGACAGTACCGATGGTGCTTAATCAAGTTAACACCATTCACCCAGACTTACCGCTAGCTGCAATATTTACAGTAGGTTTGTATCTTGGTTTATCCTATCACAGCAGCCGATCGCAATCCGAACTTTCCCTATTTTTGGCAGCCGCAGGAATGCTAGCCGGAATAAAAATCACTGGGATAGTCTATGCAGCCTCACTTTTAGGAGGATTAGCACTATTAGAAATTAAAAGATTCGCGGTTAATAAAAAATCTACACCAGCTAATTTTAGAATTCGCCAATTTCTCAAACCTGTGTTACTGTGCGGCCTAGCTTGTTGCTTGCTTTTAGGAGGTTTTTGGTATGCGAGAAACTTGCTGCACATCAATTATCCTGTCAGCGAAGTCGGCGATATTAAAATTCCCTTAGACCCTGTTCCCTTACCGTCTCCCATACCTGCACCAATACCTCCGGTACAGCAGCCCCCCCCTTCGCCACTTCTAAAGATTTGGCAAAGCACTTTAGCAGCTCAATTTAATCCCAGCAATATTTCCCACTGGCAAACTGTCGGCTTACAAATTATCATTAGATTGCAACTGCCCTTTCTGGCGATCGCGCTTCAGGTATTGGCAGCGCCTCTGGCTTTTATCCAGGGTAAAACCCGAAGAATTAATCAAAATAATATTATTTTAATTGTACTTCTCGCCAGTACAGGAATTCTGTATTTAATTACACCTTACACTTCCGGTACTGTCGGAGAGTCGATCGGTCAACTCAGCCCTATACTCGGTTTTAACCTCAGATACGGATTTCCCTTTTTAAGCGTAATCGCCATCGCCGCAGCAGCTACAGCCACTCTCTTGAAAACTCAAAATCAAGTTGTTCTGGCAGTGGTTGTGGTTAGTGGTTTTTTCGGAATTACTAGCAACACAATTTTTGATTATATTAAAAATGCTTCTTTCACCGGAGATAGTATTGTTTGGGGGAGTTTGTTGATTGACAATTTTAAGTCTAACCCAGTAGAAGCTATTAATAGTATCGGAAAAATATTAGGCCCCAGTTGGCAAGATATATTAAGAGATCCGATATTTTATCTTGTGTCAGTGACGCTGGCTGCGATATTGTGGAAAATCAATCCTGGCTTAGGATGGCTGAATCATCTATTTCCCACCCGCAAAAAATCGATTTACATAGTGATAATTGGTGTCTGTATAGGCTTGATACTAATTGGTCATTGGAGGGAAAAACGAGATTTTGCACGCACCGAACTGTATCGGGGTATTTACGAATATATTGATAAAAATACAGTACCAGATGAAAGAATAGGCTTCTTTTTAAGTTCGCGCAGCTACCTGTTTTACGGGAGAAATTTGGACAGAAAAGTTTTATATGTGCCGTTTAGAGCCGATCGACTTTCGGCATGGATTGACAACCTGCGGCAAAATAAAATTAGGACTGTGGGATTCGGGCCCCTGACTGGGACAGACGCAGCTACTAGGAAAGCTCTATCTTGGCTGACAAGTGCCCAGGGCCCGCTGCAACCTGTTTTTGGGAAAGATTTTAATACTGAGTCGGTGTTATATCGCTTGAAAAATTAAAAGTTATTAGTTACCATGAACCAAGGTAAAACTCTATTTTCAATTATTGTTCCGACCTACAATCGGCCCGATAAATTAGCGGCGTGTCTTCAGTCTTTTGTTGAAATTGAATATCCGCGCGAGAAATTTCAAGTTATCGTGGTCAACGATAGCACCGAAATTTCTGTAGAAAATACCATTTCGCCTTTTCAAAATCAGCTAAATATCACACTTCTGACACAACCCAACTCCGGCCCTGCAACGGCGCGAAATACTGGAGCTTTTGCGGCAGAAGGCAAATTTTTAGTGTTTACAGACGATGACTGTACTGTGGGGGTAGATTGGCTGCAAAATCTGGAAAAGCGATTTGTGGAAACACCAGATTGCTTAATCGGAGGTCGAACTGTAAACGCGCTGCCGGATAACATCTATTCTACTGCCAGCCAGCAACTGATCGATTACCTTTACAGTTACTATAATGCTATTGGCGATCGCGCGCAATTTTTCACTTCTAACAATTTTGCCCTTCCCGCTGAGGCTTTCCAAAAAATCGGCGGCTTTGACACGACTTTTTCTCTAGCGGCTGGAGAAGACCGGGAATTTTGCGATCGGTGGTTGCATTCGGGCAATGCCGCAATTTACGCTCCCGAAGTTATAGTCTATCACTCCCACGCACTAACTCTTCGCAAATTTTGGAAACAGCAATTCAATTATGGTAGAGGTGCTTTTTTGTTTCAGCAAATTATCTCGAAACGCGGGGCTAATGGGAAACTACAACATCCGTCATTTTATCTCAATTTGCTAACTTATCCATTTTTCCACGCCCCGGGCTTTCAAAAGCTATTAATTGCTGCATTGTTTTTAGTTTCTCAGGCGGGAATTGCTGCGGGATTGTTTTGGGAGAAAAACAATTTTGTTGAGGAATAGATTTTTATTAATGAACCGCAGAGAGCGCAGAGAGAGAATTAAGAGTTAGTGGGGTGCCTCTGCTTTGAACAGTCAATTATTGATATAATTAATTCGCTGCTGAGGCATTATACAACTCAAAAACAGGCTCACCTGCCTGTTCCACAAAGAGTGAGTTTTCTTGTGGGGTTGGCAGGATAACCCGCGCGTAAAAGGCTGATTGAGGAGGGTGTAATATCTCAGATATTAGCAAGGTGCGCCGCGCGCACCCGAAGATTAAATAAATCCGTGTTCTGCTAAGAATTCTGGTGTAATTGTTCCCAAACTGTTGATTGTGGGGGTTTCTTCCCACGGTTCGGGATGGGATTTTGAGCCGCTGCGGAGAAATTTGGCGACATATTTGCCCAGAATATCGGCTTCTAAGTTTACTAAACTTCCTGGTTGCAAATAGCTGAGGTTTGTCTCACCAAAACTGTGGGGAATGACAGCAACTTCAAACCAATTGCCGTCAGCATCGCAATCTGCCACGGTTAAGCTGATGCCGTTGACGGCGATGCTGCCCTTGGAAACGATGTAAGGTGCGATTTGACGCTGCCATCCCAAATTTGCTGCTGGTGGGGCAGTAAACCGCATCTCCCAAGCGTTGGCGGTTTGGGTTGATGTCGCTAAAGTGCCGATCGCATCTACGTGCCCCGTCACAAAATGTCCCCCCAATTTGCTACCGGCGCGCAGGGAGGTTTCTAGGTTCACCAAAGCATCGGGGAATGAGCCCAGAGTTGTGCGGCGGAGGGTTTCTGGGGAAGCGACGGCGACAAAACCTTGCGGCAGAACTTCCACTACCGTTAAACAGACTCCATCCACGGCTACGCTGTCCCCAATGGCTAAATCTTGTAAAATTGGGTAGGAGTTGTTTGATGTGCAGGAAATTTGGAAATAATCGTTGCCTAGCGACTTCAGCTTTCCGAGAGATTGAATTAGTCCTGTAAACATAAGTATTTTTCCGTAGTCGATCGCTTATTTACATCAAACCATAGGGACAAACCAGAGACAGGAGGTTTTGCCGTCCCCCTGTCCCCTGGAGTCAATCTAAAATCTAAAATCGACAGTCCCAGATCTGTTGCGGATTCAGGCGAAGATCAAGTCATACTGGATTTAGGTGATCTTTATGTCCAAGTTCTCTACTGCCTTACAGTTTCTTAATTCTATGAGGCCGATCGAATGATTGAAATGAAAGTCGCTGGAATTGCCTTAGATGCAGCCACGCGCAGTCCTATTGTCCTATTGAGAGACGCTACTGAGCGGCGGGCTTTGCCTATTTATATCGGTCAGGAGCAAGCAAAGGCTATTATTAGCGCGATCGAAGGGCACAAACCTCCTCGGCCCTTAACTCACGATCTGATGGTCAATTTCTTAGAGGCATGGAGTCTTACCTTGGAGCGCATAGTTATTCACTCGCTGCAAGATAACACGTTTTATGCCGTGCTGATCGTCCGTCAGGGAGAAGTTAAAAAAGAGATCGATGCCCGACCTAGCGACGCGATCGCCCTAGCCCTGCGAACGAACTGCCCCATCTGGGTGATGGAAGAAGTCGTCGCCGATGCTTCGATACCGGTCGATCGAGATGCTGATGAGGCAGAACGCCGGGCCTTCCGGGAATTTATCTCAAACCTCCGTCCAGAGGATTTGATCAAGAGAAGCGGCTTCAGCCCGGGCGAAACTTCCTGACCTTTATGCGCTATCGACGGTTTGGCAAAACAAAGTTGCACCTGTCGGTATTTTCCTTGGGAACCATGCGCTATTTGGCTTCTGAGGAAACTGCCTGTCAGACTGTACAACAGGCGGTGTCTCAGGGAATCAATCACCTGGAAACTGCGGCTGGTTACGGTTGCAGCGAGGAATATCTTGGCGCGGCCCTTTCGGCTGGTTTGTCTGTCGATCGATCGCGCCTTCACGTCACTACAAAAATTTCCCCAACGGAGGATGCAGCAGCCATGGAACGCTGCATCGACGCATCCCTCAAACGCCTGAATTTAGACTATATCGATTGTCTGGCAATTCACGGTTTGAATACTTGGGAACATTTGGCTTGGGTGCGATCGCCCACAGGCTGCATGGAAGCTGTACGCAAAGCCCTGGCTGAGGGTCGCATTCGGCACGTCGGCTTTTCGACTCACGGGCCTCTGGATCTGATTTTGGCTGCAATAAATACAGATTTGTTTGAATTTGTCAATCTGCATTATTACTATTTTTTTCAGCGCAACGCCCCGGCAATTGAACTCGCCAAGCACAAAGATATGGGCGTTTTCATCATTTCCCCAGCCGATAAAGGAGGGCAACTCTACACGCCTCCGGAAACTCTCGCACAATTGTGCTCGCCTTTCTCGCCTTTAGAGTTGAACTATCGATTTTTACTCAGCGATACTAGGATTGGGACTCTGAGTGTGGGGGCTGCAAATGCGACCGAATTAGAGCAACCTCTGAAATATGCCGATCGCGACTTTCCCCTCACCCACGCCGAACTCGCTGCGTTCGATCGGCTAGAATCGGTTATTGCAGCCACTTTGAAAACCGACAAATGCAGCCAGTGCTATGCCTGTTTGCCTTGCCCGGAAAACATCAACATTCCTGAAGTATTGCGACTCCGCAATCTCGCCGTCGGGTGCGACATGACTGACTTTGGCAAATACCGCTACGCCATGTTTGAAAATGCCGGACACTGGTTTCCCGGCAGCAAAGGCAACCGCTGCACCGATTGTGGCGAATGTTTGCCCCGGTGTCCCGAAGAGTTAGACATCCCCAGCCTCCTCAAAGATACTCACCAGCGACTCGGGGGCAAAGCAGGCAGGCGGTTGTGGGATTGAAAAAAAGGTGAAGCAGGGAAAAGGCGATCGAGCGTATCTAAGTGTTGCAATAATTACGTTAAACTTTGGTTTAAGTGAATTTACTCTAGAGTCGATCGAAAAACTACTTAGCTTGCGGACTGTCTGCAGGCATTGGGGTCCACTTAACGTCTTATGTTGTACCAATCTACTGTTTGAGTTCACAGTCTTCCTGATCCCCCCTAACCCCCCAGGGACAAGAGCGTCAAAGTCCCCCTTCTTAAGGGGGATTTACGGGGAGCGAGACTCGGCTATAAACGAGAGATACAAATGGTTTTAGTCTGAAGTGGACATCCATGTCCCCTGTCTGCTCGCAACAAACTTTAAATAGGAGCCGACAGTATATGGAAAAACAACTAAATAAGACAATCTGATTGAACACCGAGAAATTGATTTATTTAAAAATATCCCAGTCATTTTCTTGCTTTATTGCCCCCGGCGAGAGCTAACAATTTTATGATGAGTGATTAAGCGAACTCGATATAAAATATAAAATCGTTCGACTGAGCGTTCACGCCGAAGTCTAAAATCTAAAATCTAAAATCTCAAATTGATTCCCTTCCCGCTTAATTGATGGTCTGTCATCTAAAACCGATCCCGTATTTACTACTATGGCTCATACTCAGTTAAACGACAGCCAGCCAAATTGTCTGCAGCAAACTAAAGTGGCGACTTCCGAAAGAAGATTGAAAGCAGCTTTCAAGCCGTGTACCTACAACTTATCGGTTACCAGAAAACAGCTAATCGGACTGCTGACTTTACAAACAATCTTGCCCGTCGGACTAACGGCAGCAGCACTTTGGCTAACATCGGCAGTTGGAAGCAATCAACTGCAAAATCAAGCTAAATCCGAACTGAGCCTTAGTGAAATTAACTACAATCTCCAACTCGATCGCGCCGCCGACCGTTTGCAAAACTCTTCTGAAAGCAAAACGATCGCCCAAACAGCCTTAGCTTACAACAGCGGTAAACAAACAACATCAGATTTGCGAAAATCAGTCACGCAAATTTTGGCAAATCAAGTCAAAACAGGGGAAATAGACAGCGCGGCTTTAGTGGGAAAAAACAGGCAGATTGTGGTTAGCGTCAACTCCAACCAGAAGGGAAAAAGTTTTAACCTGCAAAAAATAGTCGATCGAGCATTCGCTGCAAAAGAGCCAATTACGGCTACCGAAATCATTGCCAAATCAGAAGTTCAGAAACAATTGGGATCTTTGCCGCCCGGAAATGGCGATCGCCCTGTTCTCCTCCGCTACGCAGCAATTCCAATAAAAGATCCAAAAAATCAGACAGTGATTGCTGCCTTAGTATTAGGAAAAATTATCCGCCCAACTTCGGCAGTTGCTAGCACCGAAACCCTCAATTTTTTACAGGGCGGCGGATATCAGGCTATCTACGCACCGCTGGCTGACGGCAAATTCATCTTGGCAAGTTCGCAAGGAGTTACTAAAAACCAACAGTTACCAGACGTGCTGGCAGAAAAATCGCTGCTGAAATCTGCACTCGCCGCCGGCGGCAAACCAGTCGCCGGAAACCTACAAATAGGCAGTCAAACTTATGCAGTAGCGGCCAAATCCCTTGGCAATTTAGCGGGAAAACCCGCAGCAATTTTAGTGCGATTCATCCCCAAAACCTCGATCGCAACTTGGTGGGGCAATAACTGGCTGCTGGCAATGTCTGCGGCTGCCGTTGTCCCCTTTGCCTTGGGAGTTGCTGTCACTCGCCGGATTGCCAAACCCGCTAACTCAGATTTATCAACAGCAGACGGGAATTGGGCATCTAACTCCAGCGCCGAACCGCCGCAGCGATCCCGGAAGTTCGATCTAATTTATGACAATTTAAATTTCGGCGAATTCCCCGATTTATTCCCTAAAAAATCTAGTTTAGAGGGTCAATTAGCCGTAGATTTTCGATATAAAAAAATTGCGGACGCTCCTCTTCCAGCGCTTCGCCAACGCCCGGACACTAATCCCCACATCCCGCTAGCTTTCAAACCCCTAGAATTGCCCGAAAACTCCGTCTCAAACCAGTCGCGGCAGGTACATACAGAACTAGAAAAAAGCGCGATTGCCTTAAATCTAGTCCAGGAAGCTTGGCAAGACTTAAATCGCCTCAACTTGGAATTGCAGCCAGAAATACTCGATCGCCAAAACACTCAAAAAGCCCTGCGAAAGAGCGAAGCACTGCTGCAAGCGATTTTAGACAACTCGACAGCAGTAATCTACATCAAAGATGTTGACGGAAAATACCTGCTCACAAACCGCCATTTTGACAATTTGTTCGACATCGCAAAAGAGCAAATAACAGGGAAAACCGACCGCGATATTTTTCCCCAAGACAAAGCAGCAGTTTTGCGAGAAAATGACCTGAAAGTTCTCGAATCCTCCTCACCCCTAACCATCGAAGAAATCATCCCTCAAGACGACGGCCCGCACACTTATATTTCTCTGAAATTTCCCCTCTGCAACTCCGAAGGTAAAGCTTATGCAGTCGGTACAATTTCTACAGATGTGAGCGATCGCAAACTTGCCGAACTCACCCTAGAAAAAGCCAAAGCAGAACTAGAAATAGAAGTCGAACAGCGCACCCTATTCCTCAAACAAGCCAACGAACTCTTGCGGTTTGAACTCGCCGCCAGAGCCCGCGGCGCCATCACAGTCAGACAAATGACCGCTCAGGTAGCCCGACACGCCAGAACAGTTGACGGCATTCTAGGCGCTTCTCTTGACCTAATTTTTCTAGTAGATCGATCGGGAAAATATACCTATGTCAGCCGCACCGCCGCTCAAGCGGCCGGCCTGAACCCCAGAGAAATGATTGGCAAAACCTGGCAGGAATTAGGCTGGTCGCCAACAATTATGCAGCGGGTTCACCAAGAATGCCACGCCATATTTGTGACAGCCGAGCCCAAGAAAGGCGAAGTAATTGTCCCCACGGCAAACTGGGGAACCCGCGACTACGAGTACATTCTCAGTCCGGTTTGTGCGACAGACGGCAGCGTCGAAGCGGTGGTGGCGACACTGCGGGATATCACCGAACGCAAAGATGCGGAGGAAGCGTGGCAGTTGGCCAAAGAAGCAGCAGAACTCGCCAACCGCGCCAAGAGTGCTTTTCTGGCAAACATGAGCCACGAGTTACGCACTCCCCTCAACGCGATTATCGGCTACAGCGATATGCTGGTGGAAGATGCCGAAGAGTTAGGCAACTTAGAGGTAGTTTCGGATTTAGACAAAATTCGCACTGCTGGCAAACACTTGCTGCACCTAATTGACGACATTCTCGACATTTCCAAAATTGAAGCTGACAAGATGGAGATTTACCTCGAAAGCTTCGATGTTGGAGGCTTAATCGAGGAGGTGGTAACAACTATCAAACCGCTAATGGATAAAAACGGCAATACTTTGCAAGTATTGAGTTCTGACAATATCGGCGCGATGCACGGCGATTTGATGAAAGTGCGGCAGGTAATGCTGAATTTGCTCAGCAATGCTGCTAAGTTTTGTGCTAATGGGACGATCGTGCTTGCTGTCGAAAGAATTACCAGTGAAGAATTAAAAAATAAATATCAACCCAGAGTTGCTCAAATGTTAATTTTGGATGCAGACTTTTTAATTTTCCGAGTGACTGACACGGGCATCGGCATGACACAAGAACAGCAAGAGCGACTGTTCCAACCTTTTACTCAAGCTGACAATTCAACTACTCGCAAGTACGGCGGTACGGGTTTGGGCCTGACTATCAGCCAGCGTTTTTGTCAGATGATGGGCGGCGATATTGAAGTAACTAGCGAGTTAGATTGCGGTTCTACTTTTACTGCTTATCTGCCTGCTTCATTGTTTAAGCGATCGGAATTTTAACATGACTGTAGATACTGTCTTGACCTGTCAAGGGGTAGCAGTCAAATAATTCGGATCAAAAGGCTTTTGGGACTTTAAAATCCCAAAAGCCAAATGCACTAACTTCCGCATCAAAGCACCAATCACTTGCATTTTTACCTTTCCACGACCCAATAATCGCTCACTCATAGCTTTTAGCAAGGGGTTGTAACGCATTGCCACTACCGCAGGCAGATACAACGCCTTTCGTAGTCGGACGTTTCCGGTGCAGGACAAACGAGTTTTGCCTTTAACCGAAGTCCCAGAACTGCGTTCACAGGGTGTTAAACCCGTATAAGCTGCTAGTTGACGAGCATTGGTATAATCAGAAACATCACGAATTTCAGCTAACAATACCGAGGCCGTCTGTTCACCAATTCCTGGAATTGAGGTCAAGAGGTCACGCTGTTGTTTTAGATGTGGGTGCTGGTCGAAATGGTCGCTAATCAGTTTTTTGATCAGTTTTTGTTGCTCTTTTAGGTACTCCAAATGTGCCAGGGTAAGTCCCGCAACAGTTGGGGTAGCTGTTTCCAAACGGTTCTGTTCTTGAGTAGCCATTTCGATCACAGATTCGAGCCGTCGCAACAGAGCTTGTAATTCCTTAACTTCTGGTGCAGTTGGTGTCCACAGAGATGGTTTCATCGCCGCACAAAAACGGGCAATTAATGCTGCATCTATGGAGTCTGTTTTAGTTCTCAGAAGTTCGCTTTTGGCAAACCCTTTAATCCTTGCCGGATTGACAATACTCACCTGAAACCCAGCCCCATAGAGGAATTCGGCTAAGGCTTCTCCGTAAATGCTAGTAGCTTCCATACAAGCATGGAGCTCGACTACACTTTGTTGTTTGAGCCAGTTATGCAAACTCTCAAACCCTTGAATATTGTTAGTAAACTTTTTGGGTTTAGTCGCACGACCTTCTCTCAGTAATGAAACATGAAAGTCTCTTTTACTGATGTCTATGCCTAAGACTGTTGATGTCATTGTTTGCTCCCGATCTACTCCGATTTACAGCACTTCCGGATGCTATGAGGTACAGTAGCAGCAATTAGTAAACCAGTTTTTGAGATGTTTCGGATTAATTAAGTCAAGAGCCACAGCAATTATGGTGTCAACCATTTT
>JACJNV010000369.1 GCA_014695175.1 Microcoleus sp. FACHB-DQ6
TTGCAGTAAGTCGGGGGAAATGCCTTCGCGAATGTTGGCGTTACTTTCTTGGAGGAGTTCGAGGAGGCTGCGGGCCCTCGAACGTTCGCTGGCTTCTAAGGCTTTGGTGTCATAACCGGATTTAGGATTAGTTTTATGCAGTTGCATTAACAAATCGATGTAGAATTCGTAGGAGTCCTGTACTGTGGCAAAGTATGAGCTGCGGAGTTCAGGGCTGGCAATTTTGGTGCGGAGGTTTTCGATGATTTTGATAGAGGATTCAATGTCGTTGAGGGCTTCGGAAAGATTGTTTTGGTCGCGTTTGACATAAGCTATGTGGAAAAGGGTGCGAGCTTCCCCGCCACGATCGCCTGTTACCCGACTGAGGGGAAGCGACTGGCTGTAATACTCTAGGGCTTTCTGTTTTTCTCCCAAATCTAAGTAGACTCTGCCGATGTTATTGAGGGTGACAGCTTCCCCACCGCGATCGCCTACTGCCCGAAACAGGGGAAGCGACTGGTTGTAACACCCTAGGGCTTTCTGATTTTCTTTCCAAGCCTGGTAGATACTGCCGATATTGTTGAGGGTGGCAGCTTCCCCACCGCGATCGCCTAATGCCCATCTCAGGGGAAGCGACTGAGTGTAATATATTAGCGCCTTCTGTTTTTCTCCCAATTCTGAGTAGACAGTGCCGATATTGTTGAGGGTGGTAGCTTCCACGTCGCGATCGCCTGTTGCCCGAGTCAGGGGAAGGGACTGGTTGTAATACTCTAGTGCTTTCTGTTTTTCTCCCAAACCTGCGTAGACACCGCCGATGTTATTGAGGGTGCTAGCTTCCACGCCGCGATCGCCTGTTGCCCGACTGAGGGGAAGCGACTGGTTGTAATACTCTAGGGCTTTCTGTTTTTCTCCCAATTGGGAGTAGACAGTGCCGATGTTGTTGAGAGTGCGAGCTTCCACGCCACGATTGCCTGTTGCCCGGCTGAGGGGAAGCGACTGGCTGTAATACTCTAGGGCTTTCTGTTTTTCTCCCAAATCACTGTAGACAGTGCCGATATTGTTGAGGGTGACAGCTTCCCCACCGCGATTGCCTGTTGCCCGGCTGAGGGGAAGCGCCTGACTGTAATACTCTAGAGCTTTCTGTTTTTCTCCCAAACCTGTGTAGACAGTGCCGATATCGTTGAGGGTGACAGCTTCCCCACCGTGATCGGCGATTGCCCGTCTCAAGGGAAGCGACTGACTGTAATACTCTAGAGCTTTCTGTTTTTCTCCCAAATCTAAGTAGACTCTGCCGATATCGTGGAGGGTGACAGCTTCCCCGCTGCGATCGCCTACTGCCCGAAACAGGGGAAGCGCCTGACTGTAATACTCTAGAGCTTTCTGTTTTTCTCCCAGATCACTGTAGACAGTGCCGATGTTGCTGAGGGTGGTAGCTTCCCCACCGCGATCGGCGATTGCCCGCCTGGGGGCAAGCGACTGGCTGTAATACTCTAGGGCTTTCTGTTTTTCTCCCAAATCTGCGTAGACACCGCCGATGTTATTGAGGGTGATAGCTTCCCCATCACGATCGCCTACTGCCCGACTCAGGCGAAGGGACTGGCTGTAATACTCTAGAGCTTTCTGGTTCTCTCCCAAATCTGAGTAGATTCTGCCGATGCTGCGGATGATGACAAGTTCCCAGCGACGATCACCCGCCGCTCGATACATTTTTAATGCTTCTTCCAATTTGACTACCGCACTTCTTTTTGCTTGGGCCGTTCCTTGCTCGTACAGTTGTAGTCCTTCGTTTAATACTTTGGCAGCCTCGCTAATGTTAGTTTGTGCTGTTTGTACGACTTTACCAACTGGCACGGCTGCTGCCACTGGCTTACTTAGCTGAACCGAAAGTGCGATCGACATACCAGCCAAAAACCATTGAGTGCGATCGAACATAGCCACCCCTTTTGTATTTTTGTCAATCTTAATCACTAGCCCGCTTAGTGTAAAGGCAGGAAGAAGCCAGGGCGATCGGCATATTTGCTAGAGTGAACGAGTAGGTGCGATTCCCTACGGGATAGCTACGCTTCACGAACTTTTTCCCAGCATGAATAACATCCTAACTACCCCCGATCCCGTAACCAGCCATTGGGATTGCCCCGAATGCGGCGGCACCGGTACCCTCAGCCCAGAAATTTGCCCTGTTTGTCTCGGAGCAAAATACATCGATCTCGCGACTATAACTAACTGGATGCTTGATTTTATGGAATCTCGCGGCTGCGATCGAGCTGAGATCGATCGATTGCGAACCGAAAACCCAGACCCGCTGACATTAACTTTTTGCCTCGAAGTTTGTATCGCCCTTAAATAAACAACGATATCAAGTCTGCTTAATTGCTTATAAATCATTTACGGGCATCGGGCATCGGGCATCGGGCATGGTCCGAAAAAAAACGCACTCTACAAGTTGATTTAACTGAAACGAAATAATGCCCAATGCCCTATTCCCAATCTTCAGTGTCCCTTAACCGGATGTTGCCCGTAATAAGGCAAAGCATCCGACCAATCAGGGCGACTTCCTTGTTTCCACTCCAAATAAGCCAATTCCAACACACTAGAAACCGACCAACCCAACTCGCTGCCCACTTCAATTAACTGATAAGAATTTTCCCAACTTTCCAACTTTTCCTGCCAGGATTCCGCCGTCATCACAGTATCAGGAAACAACTCAGTTAAACCCGAATCTTTGTTAATTGAATAAACAGCACCAAACAATTGACCCCGCTGTGCAGGCATTTGCAGCGCGATGCTCAAAAGCCCCCCCTTAGCAAGGGGAGGTTGGGGCAGGGCGGTTTCCTTTTCTTGTAGGGGCAAACCCCCCGTGGTTGCCCCGATGCCTGAAATGCCCATGAAATCATCTGTGGGTGGGGGCGGGCACGGGGGCACCGCCCCTACAAAATCGCGGGGGGGTTCCGTATTCAAAAGCCCCCCCTTAGCAAGGGGAGGTTGGGGCAGGGCGGTTTCATTTTCTTGTAGGGGCAAACCCCCCGTGGTTGCCCCGATGCCTGAAATGCCCATGAAATCATCTGTGGGCGGGGGCGGGCACGGGGGCACCGCCCCTACAAAATCGCGGGGAGGTTCCGTATTCAAAAGCCCCCCCTTAGCAAGGGGGGGTTGGGGGGGTGCAGCCCAAGCGACAGCCGCCAAAGTGGAAACCGCAAAAACAGGAATATCCAACTGTTGAGCCAAAGTCCGCGCCGTCACCATACCCATCCGAGTCCCCGTGAAACCTCCTGGCCCCTTCGCCACCGCAAGAAAAGCCAAATCCGCCCAATTTTGCGGCTGAATAAACTCGACTAAATACTGATGCAAATGAGTGGCTAAATCGCGATCCAAGTTCCAAGTTTGGCAGCGAGAATCCCCCGCAAAATTGCTGATAGCTAAACCGAGTTCGCGACTAGCTGTGTGCAGGGCTAAGCCGTATTTTTTAACTGATGTTCCGTCTAGGGGATTGCTATTCACGATTACTGATAATTTTCCTTAACAAAAAACAGCGGCAAAGCCACAACTAAACAACCCAAAAGAATGCCAAATATTCCCGTATTTAAAATCCTGGAATTACCCAGGCCGCCACTCATCAAAAACAGCACTACTAAACTTGCAAATAAATTTTTATTGGCAAATTCTTTGTGTAGGGAAACTTGATGCTTCACCGTCATAAAACCCGACGTAACTATTAGCGCAAACCAAGAATTAAAAATGACTATTTGAGAGCCAAAGATAAACCAAACTAAGGCAAACATTAGCGCATCTATCCAAAAATCCTGAGTTTTCAACTTCGGCCGCCAAAATTCTTGGGTAGTAACAGAGGCGATTTTCTTGACTAATTGATGGTGTTGCAGCCGCACGAGTTTATTTCTCAATTTAATCTTGGGATCGATTTGCAATATTTGCTTCCACTCCGGGCGCCGAGAATTGTTGAGTCTTCCCAACAGCTTCACGGCTGCGACTTTATTTAACTGCAAATCGGTGAGTCTGGTGGCAATTATTTGAGATAAGTGCGGATAGTAAACGGGGTTGTCTTCGGTTCTGTTGATGACGATATTGAGCTGTTGCTTGGCTTGACTGACTTGGATTGTAACATTGTACGGGGCGAGATCCTCTTGCAAAGCTTGCTGAATTTCGGCTTGCTGTTGGCGAGTAAAAAGAGACACACCGGGCGCAGGTGTAACCACCCGATCTGCGGGGGTTTCCGGCGCGTCTAGCACAGGCGAAGCCTCTAAATACACCGGTTTGGGGTTCAAGTGCCGGATGACTGCTGAGGCTGAACTGTAGCGCCGATTGGTGGCACTTTGGAGCATGGTGTCGAGGATGCGGCCGAAATCATCGCTAACAGCAGTCTTCAAATAATTTCGCCAAGCCCAAGAATCCTCTGTACTGTCGAACAAATCGAAGGGAGGAATTTCTGTCAGCAAGTGAATGCAAGTAACCCCCAAACTGTAGATATCGCTGGCAAAAACTGCTTTACCCATCAATTGTTCTGGGGCTGTATAAGCAGCACTGCCGATGATTGTACCAGTTGGCTGCAAGCCGTTTGCTGTTACTTTCTTAGCTGCACCAAAGTCTACTAAAACAATATCTTTTTGGAAAGGAGAGGGTTGATAGGAATTTTCTAAGGCGGGTAAAGGGGCTGGAGATAGTCGGCGGCGAATGATATTTTCGGGTTTGATATCGCGGTGAATGACTTTGGATTTGTGGACGAAGTGGAGCACGGGCAATAAATCGTTGAGAATTTGCCGAATTTGAGTTTCGGTGAATGCTCCTTTTTGTTCTAATTCTCTGGCTAGGTTTTTACCGTCTATAAATTCTTGTACTAAATACTGTCTCCCGTCTTGTTCAAAATGCGCGATTAATTCTGGAATCTGGGGATGTTTTCCCAAGGTTTCTAGCTGGGCTGCTTCTTGGTGAAATAGTTGAGCGGCTTTTTCGGCTGCGGTATTTTGTGGGAAAAATTGCTTGATTACGCACTGCGAAAAAATCAGGGGTTTGGTTTCATCAACTGCTAGAAATGTTCGGCCAAAGCCTCCTTGCCCGATCGGCTTTATGGTTCGGTAGCGAGATGCTGATGGCGTTTCTGCGTCAATAGTCAACAACAATTTTGAGCCGCAACTTTGGCACAATTCTGCATCCCCTGGGTTGTGCGGATTCTGACAAGTTGGGTTTAAGCAATAGCACATTGGATTTTAGATTTTAGATTTTAGATTTTAGATTTTTAATTGGGAATGGGGAATGGGGAATTGGGCATCGGGCATCGGGCATCGGGAATTGAAAATCGGGGATTGAAAATTGAAAATTGGAAATGGAAAATTGAAAATTGGGTAAAAAGAAGAAACAAGAAAATGAGATAGTTTTATTTTTTTCCTTCTTCCTTCTTCCTTCTTCCCTCTTCCTTCTTCCTTCTTCCTTCTTCCTTCTTCCTTCTTCCTTCTTCCTTAAGTCGGGACGAGTTCGCCCGGCCGCAATTTTGCCCATTTGCCGGTCTCTTGCTTGAAACTCTGACACCCGACTACATCCCATTCCATTTCAATTTCGTCTTGGCGCGGGCGGATGTTGACGTTGATGGTGGGTTCTACGGGGTCGAAATCGGGTGTTTCGGTGAGGTGAAGCTGTTCGTGCTGTTCTTCTACGGCGTGGTAGGTGAAGCAGCGGTCTACATAGTGGCAGTTAATACAAATACACATTCTTGATATCCTCTGTGCATTTCAAAAAGATTGGTGAAATTTGAGCTTTCTGTTAATCTAGCGTAGCAAGAGTTTAATTGTTTGTAAGTTTGTAGATTTTTGTTGCAATGCCGATTAATTTGCCCTCTTCATTATCTCCTAATACTTGGCCGTTTGATTTGAAACTGCTGACACCGCCTGCTTATCTGGTGGGCGGTGCGGTACGGGATGCGTTGCTGGGCCGCCGATCGCACTATTTTGATTTGGATTTTGTCATGCTAACACGGGCGGTGAAGACTGCTCGAAAAATTGCCGATCGCACGAAAGGTGGATTTGTCTTGTTGGATGCGGAACGCCAAATTGCGCGGGTGGTGTTTGCGGGCGGTACGGTGGATTTGGCGCAGGCGGAAGGGGGGAGTCTGGAGGGGGATTTGCTGCGCCGGGATTTTCGGATAAATGCGATCGCCTGCAATCCTTTTACAGGAGAAATCATCGATCCTTTGGACGGTCAAACTGATTTGCGGTTGGGTGTGCTGCGGATGATTTCGCGGTCAAATTTGGAGGACGATCCGCTAAGGTTATTAAGAGCTTACCGCCAAGCCGCGCAGTTGGGTTTTGCGATCGAACCTGAAACTCAATCTGCGATTCGGGAATTAGCGCCGCTGTTGAGTCGGGTAGCGGTGGAACGGGTGCGGACGGAATTGGGTTATTTGTTGAGCAATCCTAACGGTGTTCCTTGGATTTGTCGCGGTTGCGAAGATGGTTTGTTTTCGATTTGGTTTGAAAGTGCGATCGACCGTTTTGATATTTTGACAAAAATTGATGCGTCTGCTGCCAAGTTAGCGACAATTTATCCAGATTTGGGGAGAGAATTTTCGCGATCGATTCGAGATACGATTAAAACGCCGTTGTTGGCGGTTGCGAAGTTGGCTGTTTTGGCAGATTCCGACCCGACAATTGCTGAAACTCAGTTGCTGCGGTTGAAGTACAGCAATGCGGAGATTAAAAGTGCGCTCGGGCTTTTGAAATACTTGCCGAAGTTGCAAGCAAAACCTATCGCGGAAATGTCTTTGCGAGAACAGTATTTTTTGTTTCGGGATGTGGGAATAGTATTTCCCGTTTTAACGGTTTTGGCGGTGGCGGCGGGAGTTGCGGTTGAGGATATTTCACTGTTAATTAATCGCTATCTGGATGCTGATGATATTATTGCTCATGCCACACAATTAGTTAGCGGCAATGATTTAATGGAATATTTGAAATTGCCCAGAAGTCCGCGCATCGGTCAATTTTTAATGGAGATTCAATTAGCGCGGGTGGAGGGGAGAATTGCAACTCGCGATGATGCGCTGAAATTGGCGGCAGAGTTGGTTAATCAGTCAGTTTAAATTGATAAATTTCAGAAATTAGAACGGGCAAGATGCCCGTTCCACAAAATTCAACTTTCCCGTGGGGTGGGCTTCTAGCCCGCCCTAAAAAGTTAGTTTACACTGCTAAAAAATCAGAATCTTAAACAACATTTTTTAATTCTTCCGGCAATTCAAACTTGCCATCGGCACCCGGTTCAAACTCAACAACTTTCAACACAGCATCAACATTCAGCGGCCCGTAAATGTGCGGGTAATTCTCACCCGCAGCCAATTCATACTTAAGTTCAGCTTGCACTTTGTCCGAGTCAATCCAAAGCAGCAGCAATCCTGTTTGTCCCACAAAAAATTTATTAGCAGATTTAAGAACTTGCGGCAGAGTCGAACAGTGGATAAATCCTTCAGTATCTAGCGTATCTCCGCGATAGGATTGAACTTGTTTTGCTTCTTCCCACTGTTGGCTGCGGGTGATGTGAAAAATAATGCTCATAATTGAATAAGTTCTAGGTTTAATCGACAATTGGCAGCCAAATTTGAGAGGGACAATTCCCGCCACAACTTACTGTCAGCGTGATAATTTTAGCATCGATCGCCCGCGCTTCACTGGGAGGCGCACCCGTTCCCGGATTCACGTCGTAAGCGGGAAAACAAGCCGCACTCAAACTCAGACGCAACGCATTACCTTTGGCAATTTGCATACAAGTGGCTTGCAGCACAATTCTCACAGGTGTTTCGCCTGAATTTACCCGCACGTAACCTTGAGTAAAATTGTAGGCGTTGGCGCTATCTTTGACCTCAGAAAGTATCGCACACAAATCAAAACTCGGCGCATCGGCGGTACAAAATACTTCGACAATTATATCTCCAGCTAAGTGCAAATCTGCTGTTAGCGGTGCCGAAGTGTATGTTAAAACATCGGTGCGGCAGTCAATAGTCGATCGCTCCATCGCACCAGCAGGAAATCCAGCGTGACCTCCCAAGGATGGCACCGGCCGCCAAGGGTCATGTACGAATATATCCTCAGTGCAAACATCCGCGCAACTCTCTGTTAAAATACCCGCATCTTCTCTCATCCCGGCAAGTCCGGTACTTGCTAAAAAATAAGACTTATGATTATTATTAGGCCATTTATCAAATTTCCGCCAATCATTCCTCCCCATCTCAAATAGCGAAATCGGCAGCTCATGTAATATTCCTGTATCAAATCCTTTGAGGAAGCGATCGAACCAGCGAATTTGCAACTCATCCACAGGATTTGAAGCTGCCAAACCATAATCCAACGCTCCCACTTTTCGCCCCCAAGGTAAATGCGCCCAAGGGCCAATTATCAAATGCTGCGGACAGGAACTCCGGCTCGCCATTTCCTTGTAAAGATGGATTGTTCCCCGCAAATAAGTATCAAACCAACCGCCAACGTGCAGCATTGGCAAGTCTAAATCTTTGATGTTTGGCGATAAGTTTTCCCAATAGTCGTTCGGTCGATAATTATCCAACCAATCGTGATAATATGAGTCGGGTGCAAAATTTTTAATAATCTCAGGACGCGCCGGCACGGTATCGTATAGCGGGAGATTTCTCGAAGCTGCATAAAAGGCTTGATAGACCGAAATCTCGCCTTTTAAGCGAGCGGTTTCTGCGGCTAGCTGAATTGCCCAGCCGAGATTTGATTGCAGACAAAACGCGCCGCCTTCATAGGCCCAATCTGCGTATAAATTGCCGCCTATCATTGCCGGAGAAATTGTGATTAATGCGCTCGGTTTAGCAGCCGCCGCGTAGAGTTGAGTCATGCCTTGGTAGGAAAAACCGTACATTCCGACTTTGCCGTTACTTCCCGGCAAATTAGCTGCCCAATTGACGCTATCAAAACCGTCTTGTGTTTCGCTAACAAAAGGGTTAAATTCGCCTTCGGAAGTGCCGCGTCCCCGCACGTCTTGGATGACAACGATGTAGCCGTGTTTGGCGTACCATGCGGGATGGGAATATACGACTGTAGAGGCGATCGCCCTTCCGTAAGGTTGCCGCATTAATAATACTGGAAATTCGCCCTCCGCATCGGGGCGGTAGATGTCAGCATCTAAACGAACGGCATCTTTAGTTAGCATAGACGCTGTTTCTTTCGGACAAATTTTCCGCATAAATCCTAAAAAACATCAAATAAAAAAGTTTGTAGTAAGGGCTTTAGTGCTTCTTCTAAGGAGGGAAGCCCTGACTACAAACCTGATGAAATAGTTTTCATCTAAGCACTCAAGTCCTTACTACAAACCTAGCAGGATACGAGTACATCCGATCGCCTGAGAACTCTCATATCTTCCTCATCGAGTTCGACTGGTGTGCCGCTGCGAATTAGTTCTACAAAATCCTCATTCGGCACCATGATGCACAAAGTGTACAAACGTTCACTGCCCGTATTCTCAATTAGGTGAGTGCCTGTTGGAGGCACTAACAAACTATCTCCCGGTTGAATACCAACTGTTTTGCCGTCGCAGGTTGCTTGCCCTTTGCCTTTGAGTACAAAAAACATTTCTACTGCGAATTGATGGCGGTTGGGAGGAGTTTTGCCGCCCACATCGAAAATTTCCACGCAAACAGTTAACGAAACATTAGCTGTTACCGGATCGAAGACGATCGCTAATCTATTAGTATCGCCTGGACTGATACGAAATGCTTGGTAGTCTTTCGGAGACTTTATAACAGGAATCATGCAGTGGTTTGTCATTTTTTTATGGTTGGTTGTCAATGGTTAGGTGGCTGGTGTCATTAGTGAAAAGCCAGAGTCCTTAGTTCTCAGTTGAGACTCAAAAATTTATTCCTAATGACTAATGACAATGACTAATGACAATGACTAATGACTACTATTTAATTGCTTCTAACATAGCCTGAGAATCCGACAAAAACCCAAAACATTGTTTAACGTTATAAAGAGTAGCTTGCCAGCAATACTCGGGAGATGTCGTAGCTGTACAATCTTTGACTAAAATACAGTCGTAACCGAGGAAATTAGCATCTTGCAGCGTAGCCATGACGCACTGATCGGCGTTTACTCCTCCAAAGAAAAGTGTAGTTCGGCCGAGGTTCCGCAAGATACTATCTAAAGGAGTATCCCAAAAGCCGCTCATCCGATATTTATCAACGCAAATATCCTCGGGTTTGGGTTCCAATTCATCGACAACTGCGGCCGCCCAACTCCCTGCCATCAGTACAGGTGCGTTGTTTTTTGGCAGCGGATCTCCCAAACCTACGCCGTCGCCTGTGGGATTGTAAACGTGACGGGAAGCTGCACTAATATTGAGCAAATCGGGGCGGTTTCCCCAGTTTATCCAAATAATTGGTACTGCGTGCGATCGCAATTCAGGCAGCAAATTTTTTAAAGGATTAATTGGAGTTCGGGCGGGCGTTACATCTACGCCAATATGTGCTAGCCAACCGTCGGGATGACAGAAATCGTTTTGCATATCTATCACCAACATTGCTGCTTTTGCTAAGTCCAAACGTAGGGTTTTAGTTTCTGTTTCCAGGGTAACAGGTTGAGGCGCGATCGGCGATCGGGTGATATCGGCAATTTTGGCATCAACTTTCCAAGCATTCGGCGGTACGCCCAAGGTGCGGAGAGAATCAGGATTCATATGATTGTGACTCAAAAACAATTTCAATCTTATAACTATTTGATTGTTACTAACTTGTCATATCTTAAATCTTTGTTATAATTAAGTATCATGGGCGACTTTTTGATAAAAATTTAGAATTTATTAACTTTATTATAGTTGGTCACTCGCCCATGTTAGCGCCTGGGAATCATACAATAAAAATTAATGTAAATTTACAAAAAGGGTAAATCTATGAGCTTTACAATTCAAAATGCTTTAATTCTGGTTGAGAGCGGTTATGAAACCGCAGATGTGCAAGTGGTGGATAATTGCATAAGTGCGATCGCGCCCAATAACCCACCCTCTAATTCCCCCGCTTACCAAGGGGGGAACCCCCCCTTTAATTCCCCCGCTTACCAAGGGGGGGATAGGGGGGGTCAAACAGTTATTAACGGCAAAAATAAGCTGCTGCTACCCGGTTTTGTCAACGCGCACACACACTCTTCAGAAATGTGGCAACGAGGCATTATTCCCCCTTTGCCGCTGGAGTTGTGGATTGCCGAATTATACGATTTTACACCTCTCGATCCCGAACAAGTTTATTTGAGTGCCTTGGGAACTGCGGTAGAAACATTGCTGTCGGGCGGTACAAGCGTAGTCGATCATTTAGTTTTGATTCCGGGGCAAGAATTAGAGACAATTGCCGCCGCAGTTCGCGCTTATCAAGAAATCGGCATCCGCGCTTTTATCGGGCCGTTAATTCAAGATCAATCCCTGACGGCGGGAATGCCTTCTGGCGATAGCGGCATCGAACACGCGGCTTACATTCGATCGACTAAGGCAACTTTAGAGTTAATGGAATCAGCCATAAAACAGTTTCACAATCCCGAAAAAGGTGTTAATATGTTGTTGGCGCCGACGGGAATTCAACTGTGTTCCGATGCTTTGTTTGAAGGCTGCATCGAATTGAGCGATCGCTACAATCTTTGTCGGCACGCCCACCTCTTGGAAACCCCCGCTCAAAAACAGTTAGCTTACGAAAAATACGGCTGTAGCGCTGTCGAACACCTGCAAAGAATTGGTTATTTGAGTCCCCGAACTTCCTTAGCGCACTGCGTTTGGCTGGACGATTCCGACATTGCGATTATGGCAGAAACGGGAGCGACAGTCGTACATAATCCCCTCAGCAACTTGCGCTTGGGAAGCGGGATTGCACCGATTTTGAAATACCGTCAAGCGGGAGTCAACGTATCTTTCGGCTGCGACGGTGCTGCTAGCAATGACTCTCAAGATTTACTGGAAGCGATTAAAATTGGTTCGATTTTGCACAATATCACGGATTTAGATTACCGCCAATGGATTACACCGCGCCAGTCTGTAGAAATGGCATCCTTGGGAGGAGCAAAAGGCTTGAATGTCAGCGATGAAATGGGTTCGTTGACAGTCGGTAAAAAAGCAGATTTTGTGCTGTATGATTTAACCAGTTTATCATTGCTGCCGCGCACCGATCCGATTGGCTTGCTAATATTAGGGCGCCCGACTAATGCGGTAGACAGCGTTTGGGTAAACGGCAAGCAAATTGTCGCCGAAGGTAAGGTGAAAACGATCGATGTTGATGCTTTGAGGCGGGAATTATTCGATCGCAGCGAGTGGACTAGCAAGCGTCAATCGCAAACAGTAAGTGAAATAGAAACTCACTATCGAAAAGTGATGAAACTGCAAGGTTATTCTTAAAAAATTAACCAATAGAATATGATATCATGTCCGGTTGAATCACATAATTAGCGCGACCACTAAAAATTAACGCAATCAACCTCGCAAATCCCAATCACTCAGAAGCTCTAGCCATGACACCCCCTAACAACCAGATAAATGTAGACGCCAGACTTGTTGCAGCTAATACCAAATTTGGTTTTAACTTGTTCAACAACCTAAGCAAACAACAGCCGAATCAAAATATCTTTATTTCCCCTACTTCTGTCGCCCTCGCACTGTCAATGACATACAACGGAGTCAGCGGAGAAACCAAACAAGAAATGACAAAAGTTCTCGAATTAACCAAAATGAGTCCAAAAGCAATCAACGCAGCAAATCAAAATTTGCAAAGCAGTTTGCAAAAAAATGACCCCAAGGTTCAAGTATCAATTGCCAACGCGCTTTTTGTCAAACAAGGCTTCTCATTAAAACCAGAATTTTTGCAAATAAATCAGCAATACTACCAAGCCAATATTAGCGAAATAGACTTTCAGAGTCCGCAAGAAGCTCTCAGCATCATTAACAACTGGGTGAGCCAAAAAACTCAAGGAAAAATTGATAAAATAGTCACTAAAATTAACCCTAATACACTCTTGTTTTTAATTAACGCCATCTATTTCAAAGGCAACTGGGAAACGCCCTTTGATAAATCTCAAACTGCCAACAAAACTTTTTATTTAACAGACAGCAGTTCCAAACAGCATCCAATGATGTCCCAGAGCGGCTCTTATCGGTGCTACGAAACAGACACTTTTCAAGCAGTCAGTTTACCTTACGGCCAAAAAGGCGCTCTGAGTATGTATATTTTCTTGCCAAACTCCAATACCAATTTGGCAACTTTCTCGCAGCAATTAACACCAGAAAACTGGAATAAATGGATGCAAGAATTTAGAGTTAAAAGTGGAATGATTGAAATACCGCGCTTCAAAATGGAGTATGAGGTTCAACTGAACGACACACTTATAGCTTTGGGAATGGCAGAAATTTTCGGTGGATTGAAAACAGACTTTTCCCCGATGACTGATAGCCAAGTAGCAGTAGGATCGGTAAAACACAAGACATTTGTCGAAGTTAACGAAGAAGGTACAGAAGCAGCAGCCGTGACTGTAATTGAGATGACGAGATCTATGCCGGCTTTTGAAATGAATGTAAACCGTCCATTCTTTTGTGCTATTCGAGACAATACTACAGGAACAATATTATTTATGGGTATCATCGTTGACCCCTAATAATATCAAAAATAGTAGGTGCGTCAGGAAATGTTCGATCGACTTTTAATAAAATAACCCTAGCTGGCGCACCCTACCAAGCTAATTATACGGTAAAATATCAGTCTAAAAATAATCATATTTGCGACAAATTGATGATTAAATTGCACAAATGGCAGCGGATACTGGCTTTAATAGTTGTTTTTACGATCGCCCTTACCTCCTCCGCCGTTTTATCCCCCCGTCTCTTGGGTCAAACCCCGCCCAAAACCCCAACAACCGAATTGCGCGGCGTCTGGCTGACGAACATTGACAGCGACGTTATTTTCTCCCGCAACAACATCATTGACGCTGTAAATCGACTGGACAAACTCAATTTTAATACCATTTATCCCACGGTTTGGCAAGGAGGCTATACGCTTTATCCCAGCGGAGCAGCCCAACGAGTATTCGGACAGTCGATCGACCCCTCGCCCGGATTGAAAGACCGAGACATCCTCAAAGAAATTATAGCACAATCCCGCCAAAAAGGTATAGCAGTAATCCCGTGGTTTGAGTTTGGTTTCATGGCTCCTGCCGAATCGGAATTAGCCACACTTCACCCCGACTGGCTGGCGCAGCGGCGCGACGGTTCAACTATTTGGAAAGAAGGCAAACACGAGCGAGTTTGGCTGAATCCCTTTCATCCCGAAGTGCAGCAATTTATCTTAGATTTAATCCTAGAAATTGTCGATAATTATGATATAGATGGCATTCAATTTGACGACCATTTCGGCTTGCCAGTAGAATTTGGCTACGAGCCGCTAACAGTGTTAATGTATCAGGAACAAATCAAAAGCCCTCCCTCCGACGACCCCCGCGAAACCTTCTGGGTGCGCTGGCGCGCCGACAAAATCAACGACTTCATGGGGCGAATTTCCCGCGCCATCAAATCCCGCAAACAAAAATGTATTGTCAGCTTATCTCCGAACCCTTTTCACTTTTCTTTACCCGCCCACTTGCAGGACTGGTTTACCTGGGAAAGACGCGGCTACATCCAAGAAATTGTGTTGCAGGTTTATCGCAGCGATATCAAGCGTTTTAGTGCCGAACTGGAACGGGAAGAAGTTAAATTGGCTAAACTTAACATTCCAACTGCGATCGGCATTTTAACTGGTCTTAAAAATAATTCCGTGCCCCTCAAACAAATTCAAGAACAAGTGCAAGAAGTGCGAAAAAGAGATTTCGCTGGCGTGTCGTTCTTTTTCTACGAAAGTTTGTCGAATTGGGCTAGGGAAACCCCCGAACAGCGCAATTCTGCTTTGCAAGAATTCTTCCCCACAAAGATGCAGCGCCCGCCATCCGAAGCCAGAATTTGAAACCTAGGGTTAAAATGAGAAAAAGCATACAGCGCTTAGGAATTGTCATCTTATTTTTGACCGCTTTCCTAACAATTGGCTATCTCACTCCCAGAAAGTGGGGAAATTACTCGCAACCCTATTGCACAATCTCTCTATACATTTCCAATCAAGGCATTCACACCGAAATCATTGTTCCAGTTAAAAATGAATATTTTGACTGGAATCAATTTTTACCGCTAACAGAAATAGGGCGGGATGCCACTTCTGATTATAAATATCTATCTTTTGGCTGGGGAGATAGAGCTTTTATGCTGGAAACTTCTACCTCAGCAATCATCAACCCAGTTACAGCTTTCAAGGCGCTATTTCTCCCTACTCCGTCTACCGTACACGTTCAAGGTTATCGGGTGCCTCCCCAAAATATTGAAACCAAATGTATGAAAATTAGTGGAGCGAATTATCTTAAAATAATAAATTTTCTTAAAGATACATTCCAATTAGACGCAGCAGGTAAGAAAATTAAAATTAGCTACGGCTACGACAACAGCGATAGTTTTTATGAAGCAAAACGCAGTTACTCTATTTTGAGAACTTGCAACGACTGGACGGCCGAAGCTTTGCAAAAAGCCGAGGTCAATACTCCTTTATGGTCAACGCTGTCTTCTGCGATTATGTTTCATTTAAATAGCGGTTGCGAATGTCAAAAATAAATGTAATGGGTAATACCATTTTAGATTTTAGATTAAACGATTGGCAATGACTGATTATGTATGGGTTTGGAGCTTGCCTAAAGTTGCATTCTTTTTTTTAACTGGTATAATTAGCAATTTGAGCAAAAATCATGAATGTAATTCCAGCGATCGACTTATTGGATGGAAAATGCGTCAGATTGTATCAGGGAGACTACGCGAAGTCTCAAACTTTTAACGACAACCCCGTCGAAGTCGCCAGACAGTGGGTAAATGAAGGCGCAACCATGCTGCATTTAGTAGACCTCGACGGCGCTAAAGCAGGTCATCCAGTCAACCAAGCAGCCATTGAAGCGATCGTCCGATCGGTAGACGTTCCCTGTCAAGTAGGTGGGGGAATGCGCGATCGCGCTGCTGTTGCTGCTATCCTCAATTTAGGCGTCCGGCGCGTCATTCTCGGCACTGTCGCCGTCGAACAACCGCAATTAGTCGGCGAATTGTGCGCCGAATTTCCCGGCCGAATTCTGGTGGGAATAGATGCCAGGAATGGTAAAGTTGCGACTAGAGGCTGGCTAGAAACTTCGGAAGTTTTAGCAACAGAATTGGCGCAAAAAATGGCCGAGTTAGGCGCTGCTGAAATTATTTACACCGACATTCACCGCGACGGTACTATGGAAGGGCCGAATTTGGAATCTTTGCGCGAAATTGCTAACGCTATTTCGATTCCGGTGATTGCTTCCGGTGGCGTTAGTTCGATCGCAGATTTGTTAAGTTTGCTGGCTTTGGAACCAATTGGTGTCAAAAGTGCGATCGTCGGTAGGGCAATTTATACCGGCGATATCTTGCTAAAAGAAGCAATTCAAGCAGTCGGACAAGGGCGGTGGCAGGATGTACCGCCAGATTTGGGTTCTTCGAGTTTTGCTTGATAGTCATGTCGAGTTAACTGGCTACCCAATATGTAACAGTTATCAATTTTCCGACTCACAGTCAACAGTCAACAGTCAACAGTCAACAGTCAACAGTCAACAGTCAACAGTCAACAGTCAACAGTCAACAGTCAACAGTCAGCGTAGAATCGTCTTTCTTACCATCATCGTACCCATGTTTTTGAACCATACAATTACAGCTTTAAGTTCTGGGATGGCATCTCTAGTTGCTCCCATACCTTTGTTAGCAACAGTCGAGGCAGAAAATTCGCCGATCGTTATGAGCGGAGTTTTGCTCAGTTTGGTAGTGATTTATATCGCCAGTAAAATCGGCGCGGAAGTGGCTGGAAAGTTTGATTTTCCCCCGGTTTTGGGTGAACTTGTAGCAGGGGTGATTATTGGAATATCTGCTTTACACTTGATCGTTTTTCCCGGAAGCGGGCTGTCCGCCTCAGACTCAGGGATTATGACAGTTCTGCAATCGATTAATCATCTGTCTCCTGCCGCCCTCACCAGTGTCTTTGAATCGCAGAGTGAAGTCATGTCAGTGCTGGCTGAATTAGGCGTGATTATTCTGCTGTTTGAAATTGGCTTAGAGTCGGATCTCAAACAACTCAAGGAAGTCGGAATTCAAGCTACCGTTGTCGCCTGCGTAGGTGTCGCAGTTCCCTTTGCCGCCGGTACTGCTGGCTTGATAATAATTTTCCACACTCCGGCAATTCCAGCAATTTTTGCGGGGGCAGCTTTGACGGCAACCAGCATCGGAATTACCTCCAAAGTGTTGTCTGAATTAGGACAACTGAACTCTAAAGAAGGTCAAATTATTGTCGGTGCGGCGGTGATTGATGATGTGCTAGGAATTATTGTCCTGGCTGTTGTCGCCAGTTTAGCGAAAACCGGTGAGATTGATGTTGTTAATGTCATCTATTTGATTGTCAGTGCAACTGCCTTTCTGCTAGGTTCGATTCTGTTGGGCGGTGTCTTCGACAAAACCTTCTCGGCGGTGGTGGGTCAACTCAAAACTCGCGGCAATATTATCATCCCGGCATTTATTTTTGCTTTCTTCATGGCTTTTCTGGGCAACGCAATTCATCTGGAAGCGATTTTGGGTGCGTTTGCGGCTGGTTTGGTGTTGGATGAAAGCGATGCCCGCCTGGAGTTGGATGAACTGGTGAAACCCATCGCCGATTTATTTGTACCCATCTTCTTTGTAACGGTGGGGGCTCGGGCGGATTTGGGGGTTTTGAACCCAACAGTGCCGGATAATCGGGCGGGACTTTTGATTGCCGTATTTTTGATTTTGGTTGCTATTTTTGGCAAGATCGTAACAGGCTGGGTGGTGTTTGGTCAGCCGGGAATCAATCGATTGGCGATCGGAGTGGGGATGATTCCTCGGGGCGAAGTCGGGTTAGTGTTTGCCGCCATCGGTTCCGCGAGTGGGGTTTTGGATAAACCGTTAGAAGTCTCGATTATTATCATGGTGATTCTGACGACTTTTTTGGCTCCGCCTTTTCTGCGGATTGTCTTTGGGGATACGGTAGAGCCTCCTGCTAGTGGGGAACTTTCTAGCGAGAAAATCGTTTGATTGAGGGAATTTGAGTCGGGACGATCGACTGATTTAGAAACAAAGGTCGATCGTCCAAATTTATTTAGCCGTAATAATAAGTCCTAAGTTGTGAGAAGCGGCTACAACTTGACTTTTAACTGATAACAATTGTCAGCGAGTTTAATCAGGTCGCCCAGACGCCAGGTACCCCGATCGTTCAAAAATTCCGCTAGTTGATTCGGGATGGCTTCTAGGCCCAGAAATGCCCCGCTGATGGCACAAGCCATTGCTGCGGTGGTATCCACATCGCCACCGACGGCGATGCTAGTGCAGAGAGTTTCCCAGTAATCTTGAGGCGTTCTCAAAAACGCATATAAACTCCACAAGACGCTACCAACTACAAAAGGGGAAATTCCTTGCCAAGAGCGATCGTAGTTTAACGGGAGTCCAGCTCTAGAAATCAACTCTACGGCTTCTTCTGGGGGCAATTTGACCCACTCAATCAAATCTTTGAGCAAAGCAGCAAAGGAAGCATCAACTTCTGCTACCCATTCGCTCAGTTGACAGAGAAATGGCTCAGTTTCAATCATCATGTCAGATTGAAGGGCGATCGCCACAGCCCCGGCGATCGCCACAGCACCGGCAGAACACCGCGAATCTTGATGGGTGATGCGCCCTTGATCGCAAGCAGCTTGTACAAGCTGGGACGGGTCATCGTAAAATATTAAGCCGATCGGCCCAGCCCTCATCGCACTGCCATTACCAGCATTGGGAGCACGAGTACCAGCTTCTTGCCAAGCAACGCCCCGAATCAGGCGGTTTGCAGCTTCTTCTGTCGATCGACCGCGCCCGACAATGCGCTCTTGAGCGAAAATGTCAGCAATACGGGTGGCGTAGTCGCTGGGGTCGAATTCGCCACAAGCGACGTAACTTTGGAGGAGTTCGCGGGCGAGTTGGGAGTCGTCGGTGTATTGACCAAAAGGCAAGCCGAAGCGATCGCGATCTCTGATTTTTTTGCGTCTAACTTCGTAGCGGACAAAGTTTTGGCAAACTTCCGGAGAATAGCCTTCTACTCTACAGCCTATAGCGTCGCCGAGACACTGACCGATCAGACAACCTCTAAATTGTTCCAGACGCGGTACTGTCATTTATCTAGCTTTAAGTAGGTCGATCTAATCTTATGTTAAATCCCCGACTTCTTAAAGCCTGCGGGGAGCTGGACGCTGCCCATTTGTGTCAACTTAAGACTAAAATCATCTGTAATTATGAATAAAAAATTTAATGTCTTCCTCGCTCTCTCTCTCCCAGATGACAGAACATAATCCCCAAAATAAACCATAGTAATATCAGCCATAAAAAATGTCAATGTCGGTGGATTTTGGCGTGGATCATTGACTGTTTTTGAGTCAGGAGATTAGAGTCATCATATATATTTGTTTTTAAGCTATCGCTCCAGATTTTATCAGACAAGCGATCTTTTTTACTTTTGAGAATGGGATGGGAGAAAGAAACTCCAAGCGCTCTCGCCCCAAATCGTAGTTTTGAGGGTTTGAGGAGCCGTTTACTACGATCGCCTGGTTAGGTGTGCGATCGCCTGCCGTCGCGAGTCGGAGCGCCCGCTGCTGGCACTAACTACTTGTCTGCCCCCTTTTTTTATTGAATTTGAGCTGACCACTTTTCTTTTATTTACACAAATCATTCAGACGCGCTCTAGCAGTTTCCCAGCTACTTAAAAAACGCTATATATAGAGGAATGTGATAGCAGTTATTTACCCGCGAGTGCTACAGCACCGCTTTGCAAAACAGGAATTTCAATTCGGAACTCTGTTCCTTGAGGGGGTTGAGAAAAGCACTCAATGGAGCCACCGTGCTTATCAACTACAATTTGATAGCTGATGGATAGCCCTAATCCAGTTCCTTTACCAGTTGGTTTTGTGGTGAAGAAGGGATTGAATATCTGTTGTCTAACAGTTTCCGTCATCCCAGGTCCATTGTCTTGAACTTGAATCACCACGTTTTTACAATAACGGCGCTGAGTTTCGTTTGTAACTAGCTTAGTCCGAATAGTGATGCGACTGGGATTCTTTTGGATGTCTTTTAGAGAACGCTGATTGTCGTAGTTTTCTAAAGCATCGATCGCATTTGCCAGAATATTCATAAAGACTTGGTTCAACTGTCCCGCATAGCACTCTACTCGCGGTAAGTCGCCGTACTCTTTGACAATTTCAATAGCCGGATGATCCGGTTTTGCCTTCAGTCGATTTTGCAAAATCATCAATGTGCTGTCAATTCCCTCGTGGATATCAACTGGCTTCTTTTCTGCCTCATCCAGCCGCGAGAAGTTTCGCAGCGACAGGACAATTTGACGAATGCGATCGGCTCCTACCTTCATTGAAGTCAGGATTTTGGGCAAATCTTCACTAATGAATTCCAGCTCGAACTCTTCAATTTTTTCCTGAATTTGGCTATTAGTTGGATAGGTTTGCTGGTAAAGCTGAATCAAGTTTAGTAAATTTTGCGTGTACTCCGCAGTATAGCTCAGGTTGCCGTAGATAAAGTTGACTGGATTATTAATTTCGTGAGCAACACCAGCAACCAGTTGCCCCAAACCTGACATTTTCTCTGCCTGAATGAGTTGTGCTTGAGTTTGCTGTAAGGTTTTGAGTGCAACCTCAGCTTCCTCTTTTGCTTGCCTTAACGCAGCTTCGGCTTGCTTGCGCTCCGTAATATCCAGTGTCAAGGATGCAACTCCAACAATCTTTCCAGCATCCCCTACTAAAGGCGTATTGAACCATTCGCAAATAATGGTTTTGCCGTCTTTCGTAATATTTTCGTTGACGCTGTTGATGCCTTGGCTCTGAATCAACAGCTCGTTCATAACTCGATCGACTATCTTTCTGGCAGACGCAGGCACAATTAATTCTGCGGCATGGTGTCCGATCGCCTCTGTAGCCGTGTAACCAAAAATCTTCTCTGCCGCTGGATTCCAGGCAGTGACTTTAAAGTTTAAATCCCATTCCACAACTGCCAGCGAACTTTGGCGGAATAGAAAAGATAGCCGCTGTTCCGACGCTTTGAGTTCTTCTTCTGCCTGTTTCCGTTGAGTAATGTCAATCCCTGTTTTGATAATGTACTCAATTTCACCTTCATTATCGAGTAAAGCAGTATCTGACCAGGCAATCCGTCTGAGTTGTTGATCTTTGCTCACCCAACTGCCTTCATACTGCTGGGGAAAATTACCAGATTGTAAAGACTCAAAAGCAGTTTTGGCTTGTCCAGCTAAGTCTGAGTTCGGGAACAATTCCCAAATGTAGCGCCCTTTCACTTCACTAAACGAGTAATGAGTCATTTGTTCGCAAGCTCGGTTAAAGCGAACGATTTGTCCCTGGGGGTCGAGCACAACTACCAGCGCACCTGCAATTTCAAGAATTGCTGAAACGAAATTGCGTTCCACTTCAAATGCTTTAATCAGTTCCTCTAACTGGGTTGCCATATTGTTAAATGCGATCGCCAATGTCCCCAATTCGTTTTGGCTGTGGATGTTGACCCGTGTATCTAATTGCCCCGCACTGAGTTCAGTAGCTGCCGCGGTTAAGTGCTCCAGCGGCACCACAATTTGCCGAATAAATACAAAGCCAATACCAACAGCGACGATCGTCACCACCGCCAATGAGCCTCCCATAATTGAGAGCATTTGGTAAACGGGAGCATACGCCTCAGCCGTTGGCAGTTCTACAACCACATTCCAATTCACGCTCCGAACTAAGGCACTAGCTCCCAATACTTCAACCTGCTTTAGACCCTGATAAACATTCAGGTGCTTAGTATCTTCGGATGCTTTCAAGAATTGAAAAAAGGGGCGCTTAGAAATATCTTGAAGTTGAAAGGTTTCTGGCTTACTACCCTTTTGAGCAATGAGAAAATTACGCTCATCAACTACATAGACATAACCCGTCTTGCCAACCTGCGTTTGGGAAACAATAAACCAGAGAAAGTTGAGATTTATTTGTGCTAATAGCACCCCATCCACCTCATCTCGCTCATTCCGAATCGGAACCGCCAGAATGGTTGTTGGTTGGTTGGTTTGAGGATTAATTTCTACAGGACTGACATAATCTTCCTGTTGTTTGAAGGCACGAATAAACAGTGGCGAATTGGCTGGATTTTCTAACTTGAGCGGTTCGTAGGGTGAAACTGACGCGACAACTTGTCCCTTCCGGTTCAAAATGGCAACGGCTTCATAAGCATCATTATGACGAATCAA
>JACJNV010000037.1 GCA_014695175.1 Microcoleus sp. FACHB-DQ6
CCAACCAGCAGCATCGACCACACCACACCCACCAACTTCGATCGATCCTCCTCATCCGAAACATCCACCAACAAAGCAGCAAAAGGAGTCGAACTCGAACAAATAGCAATACCGTAAAGTGCAAAAATCAAACCCAACAAACCCACCCAACCGTAAGTAGGAGTCGTCCATCCCACAGCCTCCAAACTAGCGCCCAAGCGCCACATCACCTGCACCGCCAAAAAAGCAGAAATCACAAACAAAACGCTTCCTACCCATACATAACCCGTGCGGTGATGGCCAAACAAAGGCTTAGCATCAGACATTTGCCCGAACCACACCCTAGCCGGCGCGACAAACTGTTGCATCGCCAGCGTACCAGCCACCACAGTAGCCGGAATCGCCAACTCTTTAATCATCACGCGATTGAGTACCCCCAGGGTCAAAACCGACATCATGCCCAATCCCATCTGAAACAAACCCAACCGGAACATAGTCACGAGGGTAACTCTCTTGATAGCAGGAGTCGCGGAATCTGTTAATCTTGAATCTGGTAAACGGTCGCTCGACATAACTATTCAAATAAACACAGCATTTGAATTTATAGTAACTGACATACTCGCAACCAGCCGCGTTTCCTCCCCCGGCTAGAAGCTCGATCGCGATTATTCGTATAAATTCATATAAAAATAAAGAGAATCAATAACTGTGGATTTACCAACCGTGACAACCATTACCCTAGGACAAAATGGCCCAGCCGTCATTCCCCTGTGCGTCGGAACTTGGGCTTGGGGCGACAAACTATTTTGGAACTACGGCAGCAACTACGGCGCCGCCGAAGTCGAAGCAGCATTCAAAACATCTCTAGACAGCGGAGTCAACTTCTTCGACACAGCCGAAGTCTACGGTAACGGCTTGTCAGAAGAATTGCTGGGGCAGTTTATCAAAAAAACCAGCCAACCCGTTCAAATAGCCACCAAATTCGGCCCCGTACCTTGGCGGATTACAGGAAAATCAGTTTCCGAAGCCTTGAGTGCCAGCTTAAAACGCTTGCAAGTAGAACAAATAACCCTCTACCAAGTGCACTGGCCGTTCACTTTTTTACTCAGTCAAGAAACCCTGATGAACGCCTTAGCCGATGAAGTAAAACAAGGCAGAATTCAAGCAGTAGGAGTCAGCAACTATTCAGTAGAACAGATGCGCCAAGCCCACAAAATACTAGCAGCAAGAGGCGTTCCCCTAGCAACAAATCAAGTCCGTTACTCCTTGCTGTCGCGGCAAGTAGAAAAACAAGGGATTGTGAGTGCAGCCCGCGAATTGGGCGTCACAATTTTAGCGTACAGCCCCTTAGCCCAAGGATTGCTCACCGACAAATACACAGCCCAAGAACAACCTACAGGAGCCCGCAAAATGGACTCCCGCTTCAGCAAAAGCGGCCTCCAAAAAATTGAATTAGTCATGTCTACCCTGCGAAAAATGGGCAGAAAGCGCGATCGCACGCCTGCTCAAGTTGCCCTAAACTGGTTGATATGCCAAAACGGAGTCATCCCCATTCCCGGCGCCAAAACCGCAAAACAAGCCCAAGAAAACGCAGGCGCATTAGGCTGGACTTTAAGCCAAGATGAAGTCAACCAACTAGAACTAATGACTCGTCCCTGGCTAGAATAAATTTGTTAATTGTTCACAGTTCACTGTTGAATGTTGAGTGTAAATATCCTGTAGGTTGGACCCGTAGAATGAAACCCAAGTTCTACCCAACCTACAGTTCATTTCCCTCTTCCCTCTTCCTTCTTCCTTTGTCTTAGTATGAAAATATTAACTGATTGGGGTTTCACACGCGAAGGCTGGCGCAATAACAGCCGCGGCGAATATTTAGTTTTGCTTCAAGGAGGATTGCTCACAGGATTTGTAATCTTACCAGTTTATCAACTGCCAGGATTAAAAATTCAATCAACCCACTTACTTTATATTATCTGGTTTATGGCCAGTATTCTAGGCTTAACCGGATTAATTTTCATCATCAAAGCATTGATAGACTTAGGAAAAAACCTCACACCTTTACCGTATCCCCGAGAAAACGGAGAATTAGTCCAAACAGGCATTTACCGAATAGTGCGGCATCCATTATACAGCGGCTTAATTTTAGCAGCCCTCGGCTGGACACTTTTTCAAATGAGCATATCCCACTTAATAGCCAGCGCACTATTAATAATACTTTTCGAGATCAAAGCCAAGCGAGAAGAAACCTGGTTAACCAAAAAATATCCAGCCTATTCAGAATACAGCCAGCGAGTCAAAAAACTAATTCCGGGCATTTATTAAAAGTTCGATACCCCGTAGTGTGCTATCGCAAATGAATCAGTTGAGATTTCGGTATTGTTTTTACCTGAGTCTAGATCCCCTTCGCATCCCCCTTAAAAAGACCCACTTAGAGCTACTTTTCGAGCAATCGTTCTCTAACATACTCGGCAATCGCAGGTTGTAGCATTAAACTTGTTGATGCGGTATAATTAAGCGATCGCTCATCGAAAATGAGCGCTCGCTCCGCTAGGGATTCCAATGCTTCCATCAGTTGTCTGCCCGAAACTTGGGGTGAAATTTCGGCTTTTAAATTCGCCGGAGTTGCTCTTTCTTGATTAATTGCAATCCCATACATAATTTGTTGTTGCAAAGGAGACAAGCGATCGAACTGGCGATCGAGCAAATCCCACAAATCGCTAAAAACAGTATTTCCTTGCGCTAAAAATGCGTCAATGTCACCGCTAAAAATAGTTTTAATCGTAGTTGCAGCAAGTTTGATTGCGAGGGGATTACCACCAAAATGGTTGACAAGATTTTGACACTGCAATAGCGTTGCTTTTAATCCTTTATCGGCGAGGATTTTCTGGCATACGGGCGGTGAAACTCCGAAGAGTTGGAGCGATCGCACGGGTGAATTTTCGCCCGATCGCAGGGCAAATCCGCGCGGTTGTTCCCTTCCGGTTAAAATCAGACAACTTTGGTGGGGTTCGTCAGCAATGCGGGCAAATAACAGTCCGTAATCTTCATAGCCTTGTTGGTATTGTCCGCTGCGATTTCCCCCTTGCAAAATGGATTCCAGATTGTCTAAAATTAACAAACAGCGTTTTTGCCGTAACTGTTCCACGAGAGCGTTAATAGAGTAATTTTTGGCGGTTGATGAACCAGTTAAAATTGGTAAAATATCGCCGAGGATAGCATCTAATGGCGGTGCTTGCTGCAAACTCCGCCAAATTACAAATTCAAATTGAGATTGAAGTTGCTGGGCGAGTTTGACAGACAGAGAAGTTTTGCCGATACCGCCAAGTCCAAAAATCCCGATCGAACGGGTAGAATTGCTGCTAATCCAAGTTTCTAAAGTTTCTAATTCCTGCAAGCGGTTGTAAAAATAGGAAACATCGATCGCTTCTCCCCAATCTTGGATGCAGTTATCCGGTGCGCTGCTGTGCTGGTAGCGGCGCAAGACTGCTTGAAGATTTTGCTTTGAGACTTTTTCGCCGATGATTTGAGATAGAGTTTGCCACAATTTGGCACCGATGTGTTTAATAGAATCTGGTTCGTAAAGTAATTGCTTGGCTATTTCTTGATAAGAGCATCCTTCCCAAGCGTACAGAATAACGCGGGATTGAATGTCATTGAGTTTGAGCTTTTTGTTAGCGGATTGTAACAGATGCTCAACTAGGGCGATCGCCTCTTGTGATGTCATAGTTTGTCATGTTGATTTATTCAGTAGATTTACCGATCATTCTGAGTGGGGGTTCTTTTTCAGGATAGAAAACAAATTTACTGAATTAACCGCAAGGTAGTCCATTTTATATTCGGCGCTGGAAACCGCTACTATACAAACAAAGTCGGCGCAACGCCCGACTAAGAAATAAGAGGGGTATTAAACCCGGATTTGGGATGAGGTCAATTCTCAAATCTCAAATCGATCGAGTGAATTTACGCAAGTTTACAAAAGCCTGTCACTTTTTCTCACCGGCAGGGCGATCAGGGTGGTCTATTCTTTGAATTAAGTCAGAACAAAAGCTATTCAGACTGTTAGGAGTTAAACCGCAGATGTGCGGGATAAGCCGATCGGGAAGAGTATTGTACTGCAACTAGCGAACTTGCTTAATTCAATTGAGTAAGCATAAACTATCAAGAAGAGTAAATCATGGTATACGGTCGAGAAGAGCAGTTACCTCAAGAAACTCACTATGAGGTCACGGTTGATGAAGAAACTGGGGCTGCGACAGTATCATTTACACTTTCAAGAGAAGAAGTCGAGCGTCGTATTCAGGAGGTTGAACGAGATGCGGAAGACTCAGAAGACGACATACAAGAAATCAGCTTTCCTATCAGAAAAATTTGGTGGTGCGTTCGTTGTCAAGGCTCATCACCAGGAGTAAGCGTTAAAGCATACACCGAAATAGATGCAGGATTCGGTATATGCGGTTTTCAAGCCTTTAGTGTGAGTCGAGGTAAGTGTTAGGTCAACCAGCATATCAGCAGATTTTTCTGGAGTATCAACAAATGATTATTTCTACTTTTGAGCTTTTGGTGAAGCCTCAACTTCCTAAAGATTTGCCGGGAAATATACCTAGTAGTGTTAAGCAAAAAATAGACAAATTAAGGCGTACAGTTATTCAAGGATACTTCCTCACAATTGCAAACTTGAGCTCTGTCGATATTTTTTTCACACTGACTTTTACAGTAAAGCTTGCCCCTGGAATTTCCATTGATGATTTGGTTACGTTCTTTGACACAACTGGATCTGATATGGGCGACGATATGCCTGGAAAGTTAGAGCGTGTTAAGGGTTTTACTAACAAGTTTATTGCTTCTGCTCCTCTGATGTCACAAAGCACTGGATTATTTCTCGTGCAACCTAATATCATCAAAAAACCTGAACTGCTCAACGATGCTAACTTTGAACTTAGAGGCTTCGCTGAAGTTTCTCTTGCTACTTCTTCTAGTGTCGGTGATGTGTCTGTTCTGATAACCCCAGAACACCGGGGAACGTTTTTTGACAATCTTACAGGTACTGGATCGGCAGGTCGCGATCAAATTTCCTATTCTCTACCAGTTCAGAATGGTGGGCTGTTTGCATTGAAACCTTCCACTTGATTAACGATCGCCCTGATTTGCTCCATCAGCTCAAGCGTAAGCGGAGCAAAAGCTACTCAGGCTATTCAAAACTGATGATTTCAGTCGTACAAAACCATGTCACTTTTTCTCACTGGCAGGGCGATCGGGGTGGTTTATTCTTTGAATTAAGGCAGAGCACACGCTGTTCATACTGTTCATGATTAAAACGATAACAGGAGCCACATAGATGCCATTTCAGCCACCAGCTAATTTAAAGGACTTCGATCTCTCAGCTTCTTATAAGAATCGTCTTTACGAGGAATGGGATAAACGCATAAGTATGTCGTTTAATCGAGTTTCGGATGCAACAAAATATCCTAGATTTTATAGCCCCTTAAATGTTCCAAGTGGTGTAAGCCCAATACAGAGATCGATAACTTGGCCTGGATTTCCTCGGGTTTACGATAACTGGGCGAATATTGAAAGTAATCCGACATTGGAAAACTTCGCAGGGGTACATCGAGCAGCAGAGGTACTGCGTCCATTTGTATCTGCACTTTTTCAAGTTGTTAATAGTAGCGGAAAAATTATTGAATATTATTTTCAATATGCACCTTTTATGCCAGCTTCTGGTCTCCAGATGGTTCCTTATAATGATAGTGGTGTTATAGATCGATCGGGTGGGTTTGCTTTGGAAGAGCGCGTTCAAGATGAGTATCTAGAATGGCACGTCGAACGGATAGGTAGCAAGGTGACAAAAATTACCTATACAGCCGAAGGTCCAGAATACTGGGAAGTTCTAGCGAATAATGATAAAACATTAGCACTTGAACTTTACCGTAAATACATTAGTAATGAAGTAAGAAGTCGCGATATCTTTTGGCAGACTAATGTTGCTGGTCCAATTATTACAATTGATCGAGACAGCGATAATCGCCGTGTAACTGGTTATACTCCAAGAGCTGGCTGGCTTAAAGATGAATACAATCCACACAATATTTGGAATACACGACGTGGAGCAATGCACCTGATTCAGCGTAACAACTCACTGAGTGCTGAAATTCAATTGGCTGCTGATGCCACACGTCGTTGGGCTTTCAGGAGCAGCCTAACACCACCAAATCCAGACGGCAACGATCGCTTTCGATTGACTGGTTGTGGAAGGTTTGGGGGTATTAATCGCAACAGCGATCCCACTATCGGTTATTCAGTCAATGAAATAATGCTAAATGATTTGGCTGTTACCATTAGCGATCCAGTCGGTCTTTATATAAGCGAGATTCAACTTGATGGATTGAAAGATCCCAAAGGTAATACATTAGCTAGAAAAGATGTTCTAAACATCTCTCGTGGTGATGAAAACCTCACGAATCCGCGTATTCTTCGCTTCACAATCACCCCTCCGGCAGGTGCGGACTATGGTCTAGAACAATGCACTCTTAATGGATTCCCTCTATCTACTGGGGGACCTATTGCGCGACAAACGTCAATTACTATCTATGGAGAAGCGATACCCAGTTTAGTAACTGGCCCAATTGCTCTTTGTGAGGGAGTTGCTTGCCAGAATCCCAATCCAGATCGATCCAATTATTGGGAGATACCCGCTCCTGGGAAAGAATGTAAAGACATTGATTGGTCAAAGATCGAGCCACCATTTGGCTTTGACAGTTTGGAGTCTAATATTGTTTTAGACCGAGGCGAGCGCACTGAAATGGATCTGATGGCGAGGAGAATGCAATGATTGATGAACCTACTCTCAATGAAACCGATATCCAAGGACATTTGGCAACGGGCTTTGGTACATTACACTCCCGTTTTCTGGGCATAAAATTAATAGAAGTCAATCAAGCCCGCGCCTTTTTACTCTCTGAGGTTGATAACGTTACTACGTTATCAAAAACCCAGGAGAAGCGAAGTGAGCGTCGTGCAGCCTTTGCCGCAGGACAGGAACGACCGATTTTCAATGAAGTCATGATGGCAATTGGGTTATCTGCAATTGGGTTAAGGAAGTTAGGGGTAACACTAGAAGCCAATTTAGACCAGAACTTCGTTAACGGAATGGCCGCCGATGCAGCAACACTGGGAGATACAACGGACACTTCTGGAAATCCCCAAAATTGGGTAATAGGTGACACACCAGAAAATACTCCTGATGTGTTTATTATTTTGGCTGGTGAGGTTGAAGCAAAGCTTCATCAAGCAGCGGATGCGCTACTTGATAAATTAGGCAACACGGTTCATTTAATTTACGACCAGCCAGCCTATCGCCGTCGAGATAATAAAGAACATTTTGGGTTCAATGATGGTATCTCTCAACCGGGCTTGAGAGGACGCTTGTCCGACGGAACGTTTTTGGCGCGCCGTTTATTACCTGAAGATGACCCCCGCCATGAAATCCTGGCTCAACCTGGAAAACCATTGATTTGGCCTGGTCAGTTTATATTTGGTTATCCATCTCAAAATGAAAATCCACGAATTCCGGGAGCAGAAAGACCGTTTCCTCAATGGCTTAGAAATGGAAGTTTTCTTGTCTTTCGCCGTCTGAGACAAGATGTAGAAATGTTTAGGAGTGCATTTGACAAACTTGCCAAAAATCTCAGTAATAGCGGTCTTACCGCAGATATGTTGATGGCGAAAGCTGTGGGTCGTTGGCCTGATGGTACCCCACTAGCAGTATCACCTGATACCCCGGACCCCCACATTGCTGGAGATATCTTCAGGAATAACTATTTTAGTTTCAGCGCACCTCAAGCAGACATAGAAGTCACTGATAATGGTGAAAGCAGAACTATTCCTGGTACAAAATCCGATCTCTTTGGCTTTCGCTGCCCTGCAATTGCTCATATTCGTAAGATTAATCCACGAGATGACATCACCGATATAGGGACTGAAGATACTCTGTCAAAAATGATTCTGCGTAGAGGTATGCTCTTTGGGGCGGATTTTGAAACAGAACCGGAAGCGGAACGCGGTTTACTATTTTTGTCTTACCAAACCTCAATAGATTTGCAGTTTGTTTTTTTGCAAAAAAATTGGGCAAATTCTGTAACACGACCATCTTCTTCAGGACACGATATGATTATAGGTAAATCAAGTTTACCAAATGGTGAACGTCAAGGTCGTTTACCTCTTCCTAGTAAAGAGTTAGAATTCAAATTGAATGGGAATTGGGTCGAGACTTCCGGTGGAGGGTACTTTGCTGTTCCAGGTATTGCCGGTCTCAGGTTCATCTTCTCCGATCGGGGCTTATAGTTTTATTTTTTATAAGTCAAACGGGCGAGCGCACCCGATCGCCCCTTAAGGTTTAAATAAACTGCGGAATCGGCGAGCATTGGTAGCCTAACAAGAATCGGCGTTGCTGATTTAGGGTATGAAAGACTAAATATGCAAATCATAGAAACCAGTATCCACAAAGCTTCTGGATTTTCAACTTGTTTTTTTCATACCTTGATTAAGCAACGCCCAAGAATCCATCTATAATGAGGGGATTGAATCAAAGTAAAATTATGTCGGCTCTTGCAACCAAAGCTTATGTAGAATATCGGAATGATTCTTACTGGGTGGAAGGAACTCGAATCTCCCTTGACTCAGTGGTATACGCCTTCCGCGCAGGTATATCGCCGGAAAGTATCGTTCAGTCTTTTCCGTTGCTGAAACTCGAGCAGGTTTATGGGGCGATCGCGTTTTACCTGGCCAATCGTGCTGAGATCGATGCCTACTTAGCAGCCGAGGAAGCAGCTTTTGATGCGATGCCCCAACCATTACAGTCTACCGATCCTGCTTTATACGACAAGTTGATGGCAGCCAAAACAGCAAGACAGCAGGTGAATTCGTGAATGTTCGCTACCAAGCTGATGGTGATTTGAATCAGGCGATCGTCACAGGGGTTTTAAGACAGGAACCCACAATTGACTTGCAAACCGCCTTGGCTGCTGGCTTAGAAGGTGTTAAAGATCCAGAAGTATTGGCGATTGCAGCACAGCAGAGACGTATTCTCGTTAGCCACGATCGGAAAACGATGCCATCAGAATTGGCTGAATTCATCACCATCAATCAAAGTTCAGGAGTTATCATTGTCTCCAGAAAGTTACCAATTGAAGTCGTTATCGAGGAACTGTTGCTGATTTGGGCAGCATCCACCGCAGAAGAGTGGGTCGATCGGATTGCCAAGCTACCCCTTTGACGCGGGCTAGCAACAAGATTTTGTTGGAGTTATCATCTCGATCGACGATCGCCCTCATTTGCTCCATTAGTTCGATCGCCAACAATACACCAAACTGCTAGCTATTAGGATGGTGACCGCACCTCATCACCCCTTCATTCCCTCACCAAATAACGGGAACTGAAGATTGCAAGTGCGATCGCTCTTTCCTCTAGCTTGACAATTGACCAATTTACAAATATTTACAAAAATTGGTCACTTTTTATCACCGACAGGACGATCGGGGTGGTTTATTCTTCAGTAAATGTCAGCAGCAATAACTACACGAAGATGAATGAATTTACATCCTCATCAACTGAAGGAGTAGCACCACAACTTCCTGTTTCTGAAACCGATACATCGTCAGATGCTTCTTCCCCAGTTAATGAGGAGGAGATTCTGACGCTGGCGAATGCTCTTGCTCGTGAAGCAGATACATCGTCGGCTGCCGCTGCGTTTTCCTCTGTGGCAGGTGTCTTGGGTGGTTTCAGCATAACAATTGTGGTGCTAGCTTTAACTCCTGGTACAATAGAAAGCAACAGCGGCAAAGACTGGGTTGTAGGCTTGGTTCTACTTTCCGCAGGACTCTATATTTATTCGGCTGGCATTTTTGCTAATTCCATTAGTTTTGCAGCTAAAAAAACTAAATATAGAGTGTTTAATGTTGCCCTTGTACTTTTTCATTTGTCCAACCTGCTGTTGTCGCTCGGATTACTCCTGCTTGCTTTTCAGTTTCCTTTAAATATCACAAGAGTTGCAGCCACTATAATTGCGTTTTTTGCACTTATAGTTGTGTTATCTAATATTGGTCGTAAAATATTGCCGTTTGTAGGTGCCTCAATATTTGCCATATTATTTGCCATATTAGCGTATATATGGAGATCGCTAATGGCAGGAATAAGTAGCTAGTAGAAAGTGTGGCAGCATAACAATTTTCAACGTTCAACTTCCCACCGAAAGGTGAAGCTATGCAAGCCAAACTTCCGAACTTTACCTCGCTGATGCCGAAATCATTTTAGGACGCTTGCCCGAGCGAATTCAAGCCGCTCTAATTGCTCGTGCTGCTTGAAATTGAATACCCGATTGAACCTGTTATTGAGATTCGCTCGCCAGTTTTATCGACACAGAGGCATTAGGTTTCGTAGATTGCAAACCAGGACTCGGGCAGTAAAATTGTAAAATCTTTTAGGATGCCGATCGCACCTCGTCACTCATTCATCTCCTCACCAAATAACGGAAATAAAGGTGAAGAGTACGCGCGTGCGAAGCTATCTTCCCGTAGGGGTTCCCAAAGGGTAGGGAATCGCTCTTTCCCCTGACTGATGACTCATGACAGCTTTCTTGTCAACTGTCAACTGACTTTCATTCGTGGGGCGTACCATCAGGCATCACCGCACCCTTTAAATTCGCCCCTTCTAAATTAGTATCCAACAGCAAAGCATTTCTCAGATTAGCACCCTTCAAATTAGCACCTTCCAGATTTGCCATCCACAGATTAGCCCCCTCCAAATTCGCCCCCTCCAAGTCAGCAGTTACCAAAAAAACACCTTTCATAAAAGCACCTGTTAAGTTAGCATTTCTCAAATTACTCCTTCCCAAATAAGCATCCTCTAAAAACGCATTTTCTAGATTGCTTCCCTCGAAATTTGCCCCTGCCAAATTGCTGCTTATCAGGTAAACCCCAGCCAAATTTGCCTGTTTCAAGTTAGCACTTACCAAATGCGCGCTCCACAAATTGGCATCTTTCAGGTTGGCTTTTTCTAAATTGACGCCTTCCAGAAAAACTTCGCTCAAATTCGCCCCTGAAAGATTGCAACCTTGACATTCCCTCGCTGTCAGCAATTGCCGGACTTGATGCTTGACTGACGAACGGTTCGCTGCGACAATTATTAAACCTGTAGTTGCTAAGGCAATAATACTAAAAGTTGCCAGCCCGATCGCACTTACAATCTTCTTTTGTCCCGCCCGTCGAAACATCCGCTTGCAGCCCCTAAAAATATTTCGATAATTTTTCGTATTTATAACCTAGTTCCTTCATTCCCCTGCCCCTATGAAAAAACAGTTAAAAATTAAATTCCTGACGATCGCCCTTATCTCCATCCTAGCAATAATCGGTGTCGGATGCGATCGCCTTTTCAAAAAACCCTTTCAACTTCCCGCCTCAGCCAAACAAGAACCCTGGCCAATTCAAACCGGTCTCCGATCAGCCATCCTCCGCGACAATATACCAACAGTCAACCGCGTAGTTTTAGTACCCGACGAAGCCACATTCTTAGCAGCCATCCAAAAATGGAATCTCAAAGGAAACTGGCCTATTCTCATCGAAGACAAAAAATATGCGCCCATGTTTTTGCAGCGCTTTCAACCCGAAGAAATAGTGCGTTTGCCAAGCATCAAACAGCAACTGCCAAAAAATCAAAAACTCCAACAATTAATGCTGAACGCCTCAGCAGCAGCTTGGAATGCCACCGATACTCAAACCTTAAAGGCACAATGGACGCAACTCGGCTGGGAACCCCCAGGAGTAGTAATCACATCAGAAAACGACCCGGCACGCTCAGCAGCAGTTGCCTTAGCAGCCGCTCACGGCCAACCTTTAGTCTTTCTAGAAGGCAACTTCGGAAAACCCAACGATACCCTCAATAACACACAGTGGAAAAATCTGCAACTAGCAGTTACAAAAGCTGTCGAATCAACCGGATATTTTTACTCTCAACTCGCAGACCCGATCGACACAATAACCATTGTGCGCCAACTAGCAGTCAAATATCAATCTCCTGAAAAACCCGACGAACAACTAGCCGTTACCGACGGTGTGGGACGGCACCCCAACGGCGAACGCTGGGCGGCTGTCGGCTGGATTTACGGCTCCGAAGTACGATCGATCTATCAAGCCATGTGTGCCATATTTCTCGATACCGAAACCGCCATGCTTTATGACAGTTACCCCAAGGAAGGAAATTGGGGGAAATACGAAATGGAGGCCGCCGCTAGCGGACTAAAAACCATAGGTTTGAATGTCGAAGTAGTGCAGAAACCCGAATCTAACCTGGAAAAGTGGCGGAGTTTAGCCTCTAAACCGTGGACATTTGACTTAATATTAATGAATTCCAAAGGCTATCCAAAATCATTCCAAGTCGGCAACGGCGACGCTTCAGTTGAAGACATACCAAAACTCCTATTTCCCGCAGCAATCCACATGATCCACAGTTGGTCAGCAGCAGCGCCAGATGACAAAAACACCGTTGCCGGAAGGTGGCTAGAAAATGGTGCTTACGCCTATGTCGGCAGCGTCAACGAACCTTTTTTATCGGCATTTATTCCACCTAAATTAATGGTCGATCGTCTGAAGCGAGGCTCACCCTTTTTAATCGCAGCACGCCAGCTAGAATCCCCTCCCTGGAAAGTCGCCACCATCGGCGATCCGCTAATGTCGATCGCCAAACCCAGACCAAGAATTCCGCCCACTCAACAACCGATGTGATAGTAGGCGCGAGCGAGGGATTTAAAATTGGAGATTTGAGATTAGTGGTTTTAAGGTAAAGTCTCAAATCGCCAATTCTTTAATCGGAAAGTTGTGTTTCACTGAGTTATATGATATTGCAGGTTCACTCATGCGATCGCCCTAAGCGCCAAAACTATAAATATAGTTAATTAGGATTATCGCGAGAGTGTATCTAAGTTTGAACGTAACTGAGGATACAATCACGCCAAATCCGCCGCTCCTCAGAATCAGTCATTCCACCCCAGCCGCCAGTCTAAAAAATCTACCATAAAATACGCCTTAATTAACTTGTCAATTCCCCTAAAATCACTCAAAATTAAAATAAGAAATAAAATGTAATATTTATCTAACTTCTCACAGAAGAATTAACCGCTAAATGAGAGCCATCCCTCCTGTGGATCTGCCGCCGCTCGGCCCAACCGCAGCAACTCCCCCAGCCTCCCGCCTAAGCCCGCTGTTCACCCGCCTGCACCCCAGCCCAGAAACCCTCCTGCTCATCCTCTCCCTAGTCATCGGGGGAGTTACGGGTGCAGGCGTCGTCACCTTTCACTACCTCATCCACTTCATCCACAGCCTGATGCTGGAAGACTTCATGGGGGCGATCGCCTCGAAAGGCTCTTGGACGCTAGCCTGCATTCCCACCCTCGGCGGAGTCATCATCGGGCTGATGCGGTGGCGGTTTCGGGACTTTGGCCCGAATATGTCTTCCTTAATTGCAGCCACCCGCGGCCTGCAAGAACTCTCCCCCCTCAAACCCATCACCAAAATGGTGGCAGCCTCAGTTTCCCTCGGCACCGGCGCCTCCCTCGGCCCGGAAGCCCCCAGCGTCGAAATCGGCGCCAACTTCGGAATGCTGCTAGCTCAAGTCTTACAGCTCTCCCCAGAACGGCAGCGCTTGCTCCTCGGCGCCG
>JACJNV010000370.1 GCA_014695175.1 Microcoleus sp. FACHB-DQ6
TCCGAACCTAGAGTTTTGAAATGCAGACCGAAGCCGTATCCTCGAATGCAGGAACCTCGCTCTATCTTAAAAAGTAAACAGGCTAGGTGATTGAGACTTTTTCAGTGCCATTGGACTTAAGCTGACATACCCTACAACGAAAACTGGATTTAACACTGCTGTTGAACAACAGGGTCGATCGCAGGTTTCGGGGGTGCAATCGGCTGTGGCTTCAATTGCCTGACAACTTCGTCAAACGGCAAAATTCGGACTTGATTGTTAAATACATTTACTTGATAAACTCTGCGGTAGCTGAGGTCAAATCCTGTCAGCCAGCCGCTTTTGGGATGATAAGCACCCGTGTCAATATCCAACCACCCTTCGCCCCTGACTAATTCGCCCGGCCTGACCCCATGAAAGGTAAAGGTGATCGTGTGACCGGTGATAATTAATTTATTGGGAAAATAGGGTTTCGACATGGTGTGAAATTCCCTGCGAATCCAACACAGTTGTTCGATCGACTGTTCATCGATCGACAGATGGGGGTCAACGCCGGCGTGAACCAGCCAGATGTCCCCTAAGTCCAGGTGCGTGGGGAGCGATCGCAGCCACTCTAAGTGTTTGTACGGCATCATCCCTGTATCTCTGTAGCTCGCTACTGTCGCATCGCCGCCACTGTAGAGCCAAGATTGCCACGCTCGCATATCCATCGGCGTCCCCGACAAAGCCTCCAGCATCAGTTGTTCGTGGTTTCCCAACAGAGTTTGGTAGGGGCTTTGCTGCACAAAATCTAATACCTGAGCGCTTTTGGGGCCACGATCGATTAAGTCTCCCAAAAAATAGACGCGATCGTTCAAGCTGGGGGCAAGTGCCTCTAGCAGGGTCATTAAGCCATCGTAATGCCCGTGTACGTCCCCAATAACAATGCGCCGGTGCTCCATTGTGTTTATCCGCTTCCCTGACTCAAAACCCCAATCTCTAGCTTATAGCATCTGATTTTGCTGCTATTTGCCTCCCCTCTTTTACGGTGGAGGGGTGTCACCCATTATACTGCTTTGTATAAAGATTCTGTAAAGCTCGCCAGTACCTGTTTGCGTAGCTACTGATAGAAACGGAGGCAAGCTGTTAATTGTGCTTCTGCAAGTGCTGTTACTGAGGCAAAGCTTTGAGTTATTTCACGCTTTAGGGTGCTTCAGCGATTAGGCGACGGATTAAGTCGAAAGTAATCCTAGCTGATATCATTTCCGGTTACACTCATACATGATGTTGACGGTTGACTGTTGACTGTTGACGCCGTGAACCGTCAACAGTCAACCGTCAACAGTGAACTCGAATTTACTATTCCGATGCTAACGGATTTGATATGACACACCCTAAAATACGATCGAGCCTTAACGATTGTCACTGAGTCAAAGCTTTGAGGAATGTCTGGAGTTCTGCCAAAAAACCTTTCTTTTTTACAGGTTTGGCAGGTGTGGTGGAGTCAGGATCGTCGGTTCCGAGAGCTTTGGCTAAAATCCGCTCTAAATCGTCCCCGACTGGTTTTTGGGCGGTTTCAGAAATTAGTTCGTATTGGTTGTTTGTTTCCAGCCACACTTGCCACGATTGGGGGTAGCAGCGGAATAAAGCAGCAGTGTCTAGGGGTCTGATGTAGTAGCAGGATTCAATTTTGCTGAGGAATCGATCGCGCAATTGGCGACCCGCATAGCCTATACCTATGGTGGCAACATCTTCCAAGCGCGGGTTGAGTAGAATTACTGGGCGACCGGCCGCAGCTATGTAAAGTTGTTCGACTTGGGCCACTTCTACGGCTGCTGGATTGATCAAAAGGAAAAGTTGATCTTCGGGTGCTATTTTATCTTCAACAGGGCTGCGACTGCTACCCAAATCACTGACTTTAAACGGTGTTTCTCCCCAGTCGCGGCGCGCGAGGGCTGCCGCACCGGCGTCGGGAAAAAAGACTTTTACTCCGGAGTAGATTTCTTCAAATTCTGGGAGGAATTGTTCGGTGATAGACTGTGCTTGCAGGGCGATTTCTGGAAATACTAATTCGACTTGCAGTAGAGTTTTGCCGTCCGAGAGGGCAGCGGCGGTGGCAATGCGGGATTGGGCGATCGCCTCGTTGAGATCCTTGGGCAGTTCTGTCATTAATCTTATTGTTTTTACTCGACTTCTCTCAATCTAATTTTACCTGAGATATTGCACTATTCTCAATTACCTATTTAGGAACAGGCATCTTGCCTGTTCCACAAGAAAATTTACTCTTTGTGGAACAGGCATCTTGCCTGTTCTTGAGAATGATACAAGATGTAAGTTTGACCGCACTAAGCCACAAAAGCTAACACTGACACAGGCGAGCCGGAACCTCCTAAAAGGCGCAATATTCCGATAACTAAAGTGATGTCAGCCGCAGGTAACAAGTCTAGATTTGCTAGATTTTCCAGGACTATCCGCTGCTTTTCCAATACCAATTTGTTAACCGCAAAACTTTCATCTCGCCCGGTATCGACTCCGTGGGTGTCGGTTCCAATTCCCGCGATAGAGCGTTCTTCTAGCAAAAATTGAGTGGCTGCTTTGCCAAATCCGGGAAAGTGGCAAATTCCGCGATCGTCTCGGTTAAAAAATTCTCCCTGATTATCCCATTTTTCTTGCCAGCCAGTATACAATAAAACTAGATTTCCGGGTTCTATAAGTTTGTGCTGCCGTTCCCAAGTCAATATATCATCAATTGTTAAAGTGTAGTCGGGATTGGCAAGACTTTGCTCTCGGATGTCGATCGCAATTGCGGGGGAAACTAGCGACTGCGGGGAATAACTATCAATGCTGGCGCCTCCTGCATAAAAGCTGTTGGGTGCGTTGATGTGAGTGCCGCTGTGTTCTCCCATTGAGAATTTTCGCAGGAAATACCCGTCTGTTTCTATTTTAGATACTGTGGCAATTTCTGTGGCTGGATCTCCTGGCCAAATGGGAATATTTGGATGAATTGCATGGGTTAAGTCTATAATTTGGCTGTAGGCGATCGTTTTTAAGTTATTTGACTTAAAGTTGTTTGTCATCAGGTTAAATATATCTATTATTTATTAAACACAGTTGAGTTTTTGACCTTCGGCGAGCTCAATATAAAATATAAAATCTAAAATTCGATTAGTCGATCGAGCGTTGCTTCCATCACATCTTTTGTTTGCCCGGAAACAGTATACACCAAAGCTTCTCGATAAACTCTCCCGGCTGGGTGTAGCGCAGCGTTAGCAGCACCGCTAGAAACTGCAACTGCCACGTGCCCGCAACGCACCGCTAAATCAATGGCTTGAGTTCGCAGCGCTAATTGTTCTGCTTTCGAGCTATGTTGAGATTGTGGGAAATTCTGTTTTAGCCGATCGAGCTTTTGCTCTAGTTTTTGGCAAGCCGCCGTTATAAAAGGTGAATTCTTAGCAGCCGCCGCTGCTGCAATTACATCCAATCCCGCTCGAATACAGCCAAAAGTACCCGGAACAAAATTCAGTATATTTTTGCTGTCGTTTTCCGAAATCCAGCCGACAGGTTTAACTGAAATTATTTCCGATTCCTGCAGCAACCAATTATCGAGAGTGGCTGTCACAGTATTAGTCGAGTTCATGGCGATTAACTGCATGATTTCGCTAAAAGCTATTTTACCCGATTCGCGTTCACTATTGGTAAAAGGCACTAAACCGAAAACAGCACGTTCGTCAGGAAGTACCGCCGCTACAATAAACTTTTGAAACAAGCCAAAACCTGTTACCCAAGGAACTTTTCCTGACAATAAATAGCCCGCTTTTACGGGAGTTGCGGTGACGGCCGGATCGCCCGATCGCCTCAAATGCGAAAACCCAATACCCAAGCGTAACTCTTTTTGGGCGATCGCGGGCAAGTATCTGCTTTTTAGCATTTCATTGTCGCTGTTGGCAAGCATCCCAGTTGCGCTGTGGTGCTGAGTTTGCAGGAAAGACAAAGCGCCGGAATATCGAGCCGTCAATTCCTGATATTGGTAAAAAATCTCCGGTGCAATTTCACCGCCGCCCCATTTTTGGGGAACTCGCAACGCTAAGAGCGATCGATCTTCCAATCCCGCAACTGCTGTTTTCAGCACTTCCGAGTCGCTGTCGATAATTTCCGCGTGAGGTGCAACGCACTTTTGTAGGTAAGTTTCTGTGCTGTTGAGAATTTCTTGGGAATCCATTTTTTATAATTATTTTATAGCAGAGGTAGGGACACGGCACTGCCGTGTCCCTACTACTCGCTCGCTCGGGGGGTGTACTTTATAAACGTATAATCGGCTTTACATTTATTCAAATTCTTATGAAGCGAGCCTAAAAGCCCGCCTCAAAACTAACTCACTACCAAACTTTCCAAGGAGCCTTTCCTTCATCCCAAAGTTCGTTTAAATACTTGTATTCTCGAAAAGTATCCATCGCAAAGAAGAAGCCCTCATGACGGTAAGCCATTAATTGTCCGTCTGCGGCCAAACGCTGCATCGGCTCTTGTTCTAAAATACAATCATCTCCCCCCAAATACTCAAAGACCCGGCGGTTGAATATCATATATCCAATACTGATCCAGCCGTCAACTTGAGGTTTTTCAGAAAATTGAACTACGCGGCTATCGCTGTCTACATCCAAAATTCCAAAGCGAGAAATCGGACGAAATGTGGTGACAGTGGCCAGCTTCCCGTGAGACTTGTGAAATTCGAGCAAGGCGTCAATATTGACATCAGCTACTCCATCGCCGTATGTCACCATGAAATTCTCGCGATCGATATATTTTTCGATCCGTTTTACCCGCCCTCCTGTCATGCTTGCCGCGCCAGTTTCAGCCAGGGTAACATTAAAATCTTGTTCCAGATGTTCCTCGTGATAAGTGATGGCATTTTGGCGTCCCAGACAGATAGTAAAGTCATTGTTCATGGCTTCATAATTGAGGAAATATTCTTTAATCATGTTGCCGCGATAGCCCAAGCACACAATAAAGTTTTGGAAACCGTAGTGTGCATAGATTTTCATGATGTGCCAAATAATTGGATGCCCCCCCACCTCAACTAAGGGTTTGGGACGAAATTCTGTTTCTTCTCTGAGACGAGTACCGAGACCGCCAGCTAGGATAACTAGTTGCATTTTGTCACATTTTTAAAGATGATAAATTAATTTATCATCAATCATCAGGGATTATTTCAAAGAATTATTAACATTTTCTCATGGTGAGTAAAGCTTTGTAAACCCCAGAAATCACGAATTATTATAAATAATCGTAGGGCGATCCGTGGACACCGTGTATTTAGGAATAATCCTAGGGTGTTCCGTGCACACCATGTATTTAAATGCTGCGCGCAATTTCTAACTACGAATAGGGTGGGTACTGCGGACAGTATATTTGAATACAGCGCAATTTCTAACTTATTAATAGTCGATTAACAAATAGACAAAAAAACCGCCAAGACCTATACTAAATATAAGAAAGACATTCAACAGAAATGAAAAATCAACTCGATCGCCTAAAAAAGTTTTTAGGTATCCTCTGTGCGATCGCCTCAATAATTATATTATTCCAATCGGCTATACCTGGTGTTTACGCCACGGTTGTTGCACCGAAAATCTCAACCCTACCACAAACGACTGTAGCTTTTGTACCCAACATACCGGGCGGCGGATTAGACTTTCACGAATCAGCAGGAGGACACACTTTAGAGAGACACGTTGGCAAAACAGAAGCAGAACTAGCACAGCGACTCGCAAGCGAAACGAGAATTTCTGCAGCATCTTCTTTTACTGACCGTTCCGTCGCCGAAGCGGCTATTGCAGAAGGAATGAACAGAAATCAAAGTGCGATCGACTCCTGGGTGAAAAGTCGAGGCAATCGTTATACGATCGACTACAATGCCAACAGAATCATTGGCATTACTCTGCGTCGCCGCGCATCGAAAGCAACTTCGACATCTCGCCTGAGAATCGTCCTCCAGCGCAGCGCCCAATTACCTCCCGGATACTTTATCCTCACAGCTTATCCCCAATGATCGATCAATTTCCTCATTTAACCCAATTTTTCAGTTCCTACTTTCACCAAGACTGGCCATTAGAAGCTGACACTCCCAGCGATGTAGTGAACAACTACCGCAGCAGCGAACCGCGCTCAAGTGTTGAAGCTGCATCGCAAGAACTCGACAAACTGCTAAAAATGCCGATCGCCTCAGCCGATTTAGAAGCATTCATCATCGATGAATTAGGGTGTTACTACGACCCACAATCGGAAAATCAAACAGTCCGACAGTGGTTGGAATCGGTGCAAGAATCTTTGAATAATCCCAGCTAAAATCTATATATTTATACCGACACGGCACTGCCGTGTCCTCTCTATAATGCCGAAGCAACCGAAAACGATATCACTTGCTAACCGTCAATAAGTAGCCTTCGTGGACGTTGAAATTAGGGATAACATAAGCCAAGCTGCCGCTAGTTACCGACAAACTTTCTTCTTTAACAGTGACAAGCTGTGGCACAGCTCCTTCTTGATTGTTGGGAATTTTTTCTAATTTTAGAGTGATTTTCTGACCTCTTTGAATACCTAGCTGCTCCAAATTTCCGAGGCTTAATGTTACCGTTGTTGCTGAGGAAAAATTGGGGTCGAAATAACCTAAAAGTATCTGTGCTTTACCTTCAGGATTTGACTTGCTGGCTAAAGCGACAAGGCGATTGTTATTTGACCAACTCCGCACCCGCGAATTAACTCCCTCAGCATAAGCTTTGTATGTCCACCAAGCTGCTCTCGGTTCAAAATTATTAGGCGTGACCATCCCACTAAGCGTATTGTTGAAGCAATTGCTAACTTTATTTGGCCCTTTACTCTCCCAGCAAGCTCTGCAAGCACCGTCAGCTTTTGCATACTCTAAGTTATACAAATAACCTAAGATTTCCCCCGGCTGGTACTGCGCTAAGTTCCCCACAATTTCGTTGACGTAAATTTTTTGCAATTTCACTTCCTTGTAAGATGGACTTTGCTGAAAATTGCGTTTAGCATCGATGACATGATCGTCAACAAATAAAATCCTCGTGTCGTTAAGTTCGTGCCATGAGAGAAAGTTTACTTCAAGTTTGTTAGCCTTGCAGTAATCCAAAAAAGCGGCGAGATATTCTTTGCTGTAGATGGCGATGCTCGGCCCGCCAATAATTGCTGACGGCCCCAATTCTTCCCGCAAGATTCTGTAAGCTCTTTTGTAAGTTTCAAAGAATTGTTCTCTGCTTCCCTTCCAAAATGGATCTGTCCAATCTGGCTCATTCCATACATCCCAAATAATTTTTTTGCCTTTATTTTGCTGGGCTAACTGTCGGATGAAGGATTCCCATGCGGGGTAGTTTTGATAGGGCCAGCCATTGGGATTGCTACCGTAGCCCCACAAGTCGCTGACTATTAACTGAAACTCGGCTCCGCTGGCGATTACTCGATCGTAAATATCGAGTCTCCCTGCCCGCCAAAGTTTGGGCTGCAAGGGTTTGATCGAGCTATCCGGCGGTTTGGCAGTGTCGATTCCGTGCAGGATGCCACTCATGGAAATTGTACCCGTGGCGGGCTGTCCAAAATCCACTGTTACGTTCGATCGAAGTTGGGCAACAGTTGGTTGCTGCCCCCAATATGTTATTAACAAGACAGTTAGCGCAGCTAAGCAAATTGGCAGCAGCTTATTAATAGGTTTGAACTTGAAGGAGAATTGCATATTGTATGGGGTGAGTTTTTCACCAAAACTGTTAGGGTATTCAGAAACCCAGAAGGGCGGGCACGGGGGCTTGAACGCGAGACTTTGGCGAATGCACCGCCCTGCATAAATCGGATCTATCGGTGTTAGGCTTTTAATTTTAAGATTGCCATTCCGAGGCGAAATGATATTCTGCTATCCAAAGTCCTAACGAACAGACAAGGCAGCTTCAAAACCCTGTATTGATTCTATCAATTGTTGCCAAGCTTCGGAATGAATTAGGGAGTAAGTATCGAGTTTAACGCCCTTTTCTGAAGAGAACACCACAAAATTTTCGATCCAACTCAAGATAGTTTCTGTTGTCAACAGTGGCGTGCATTTCCAAGATGAATGCAAATTCTCAACCATCCCGGACACATCCCCGCGCTCCCAAGCTTCCCATGCTTTCCATACTAGATAGTAGTAATTGAGCATACTGTCAACTTGTTGGATCTGCTTTTGGAATTTGGGGGCGCTCGGTGATTGTTCTTGATTGCTGCTAGCGGATAAGGCTTGTTCGATGACCTCTGCGTATTCCAAAAGCATCCGTTCTTCCTTGAATAGTTCTTGGGCCCGGAGTTTGCAAGCTTGTCCTGCAAGCCTCCGCAATTCAGGATTTTGGGCCCATAGTTCTACGGTTTCGGCTAACTCTTGTGCTGTCTTTTGCGGGTCAATTTTAGGATCGGGTATCAACTTTCCCGTCTCTCCCAACTCTTCGGGAATACCGCTAACTGCTGTGGCAATTACGGGCAATCCTTTCGCCATTGCTTCCATGACTGCTAGCGGCATTCCCTCAGCTTCGGAAGATAAAATAAAGATGTCGCTGGCGTCTAACCAATCGGCAATATCCCATCGCTGACCTATGAATTTAACCTGTTCGGTGACTCCTAATTGGCTGACACTTGCTCTCAATTCAGGCTCCATATTGTCGTGAGTGGTAGAACCGGGCCCGGCCCAAACAAAGTATAGCTGTGACCAAATCGGACGATTTTTCATTTGGGCGATCGCCTGCAATTGATACTGATATCCTTTAATGGGAGTCAGTCTCGCCGCCGTGAAACAAACCACAGCTTCTTCGGGGATTCCTTGTTCTTGGCGCAGGCGTTGGCGGTTTGAAAGATTTGGCGGTTCAAAATAACTGTTCGGCCTGCCGTAATAAATAACTTTTCCCTGTTCCAAAGGATTTTTGAATATCCTCTTAAATAAGTTTAAATTATTGTGAGAAACTGCTATTACCGAGCGAGATAAACTGTACTGGTACGACACTGCCTCCAAATAAGAAATTCCATCGCCACGATCGAATGTTTTAGAATAGCTATCGACATAACCAAGAGCAATTATGTACGGTATATTCTGCTTAATAGCAACTTGTTTGGCTGCAAAATTGGCCATGGCCCAGCCGTCGCTAAATATAATTAAATCGGGTTGAGCTTGCGCGTAAATTTTTTCAGCATCCCCTAAATTATAAGCAATTCGCGCAAACTCTTTCATCGTATCGAACTCCAGCCAAATATGCTCTATACCTAGCTGCTGCTGTTCGGCAATTAAAGGGTTAGAAGCTTGAGTTTGAACACTACTAACTCGGTAGCCGTCAGCTACTAATTTGCATAAAAGTGAATGGTTGAATTGAGCTAAACCCCCTACTCCGTGGTCTTCTGTGTACATGAGTACGTGCCTTGCTTTCTGGGAAGCAATCAAACTCGGTGCGACGGATTGAAATTGAGAGATATTGTTGACAGCCGTGAATGCTATACTTTGCCATTCCTTTAAATTAGTCAAGTCACAAATATCAAATTTGTCTCCGTAGGATGCCGAATATGCCTTGAAATCTTCCACCCACTTAAAAATAGTTTGCGTCCCAGAAAAAGGAGTGTAGTAGAGAGCTTTTTCGAGACACTCAGCCATCTCGGCAAAATAGCCGTCACGATACATTCGCCATCCCGTCCACACTAAAGACCTGTAACGTTCTTGGAGTCTCAAGTCGCGGATGTACTTGGGCAAGTCCGATCGCGCAAAGAATTGCTCCATCACAACTTCCATATTTTTCATTACTTTGGAGCCGCCGGACATGAGATTGCTATCGTGCTGGCGGTAGCAGGTTAGTATTTCTTTTAACCAAACACATTTGCAGCCTTTTAAAGCTAAACGCAAGACAAAATCTAAATCTTCAGTTGGCGGAAAGCGAGGGTCAAATCCCCCCAATCGTTCCCACCACTCCCGCCGCAACATCATCGCGCTGGGGCGCGCGTATTTATACATAACAAATGCTTCTAAATTTAATTGTGGTGCGTATTCCCAAGGCAGGACTGGGGAAATATCTTTGCCTTTTTCATCGACTATCAACCAACCGGTTTGAACCATATCTAAAGAAGCGTCTGCGTCAAAACAAGCAATCTGTTTTGCCAGTTTTTCTGGCAGGAAGAAGTCGTCGGCATCTAGAAAAGCTAAAAATTCGCCTTTGGCTAGTTCGCAGCCGCGATTCCGAGCTATTGCTGCTCCTTGATTTTCCTGATAGACGTACTGAATTATATCGCGGTAAGCATTTAAGACTAGGCTTGTGCTGTCTGTAGAACCGTCATCTATGACAATAATTTCCCAGTCTTGGTAAGTTTGATCGATAACGCTTTCTACGGCTCTAGTAATGTAGCGCTCACAGTTGTATACTGGGATAATTACGCTGACTCGCGGTGTTTTTCCCGAAAATATGCTAGCCATTAACTTTTTCCATTCTGATAAGTTTCTTAATGATTGAAAATTGATTGTAAGCCCGTAAGCTTGAGAAATATTAGCTAGACGTTTGACCCAATCTATTACAGTTTTTTCGGGAGAATAAGGACTGTAGGTGAGAGATTTTTGGAAAAATTCAACTGCCTCTACTGGATACCTACTATAGTACAATTGCCATGCCATCCAAGTCAATGCTTCGTAGAAAGCCGAATTTTCTAACTCGCGGATGTGCTGCGGCAAATCAGGCCGAGCGAAAAATTTTTGTTTTAATGTAATAAAAAGATTTGCTTGTTTCTGGGCTTTTTTTATTGAGACATTTTGGTCGTGCTGGCGGTAGCATACTGTCACTTGAGGCAGCCAAGCTGCTTCGCAACCCAACACTGCTAAACGTAAAACTAAATCTGAATCGTCTACTGAATCAAACTCAGAATTAAACCCGCCTGCAATTTCCAGCCACTGGCGCGAAAACATCATGGCACTGGGAAGTACGGGCATTTGTACTATCCAAGTTTCTAAGTCTAACTTGGGGAAATACTCCCAAGGTTTGATGTCAGAAATAGCGTCGCCTTGTTCGTTAACTAAACGCCAGCCACTGTTAACAATTCCTAATGAGGGTTGCTGGCGAAACAGCGCTACTTGTGCTGCTAATTTATCTGGCAGAAAGAAGTCATCTTGATCTAAAAAAGCAATGACTTCGCCTTTGGCTTCCTGAATTCCTCGGTTGCGGGCGGCTGCTACTCCTCGATTTTTTTGATATACATAGCGAATTTTGTCAAAATAAGGCTGTAATACCTCATGTGTCCGATCTGTCGAAGCGTCGTCTATGACGATAATTTCCAAATCAGTAAAAGTTTGGTTTAGGGCGCTTTCTACCGCTTGCGCAATGTAGCGATCGCCGTTGTATGCTGGTATAATTACGCTGACTTGCGGTATCTGAGTCGCTGCTGACATTCTTTACCTCGCTGTTAACCTGTGGCTCTCTTAGTTTAATCCAAATTAGTTTTTATTCAACTCTTGTTGTGCAAATAAACTTAAAGTGCGAGCGCACAAATGCTATGCAGGCGAGCCGGTATTTACAGGTAGGGAGATGTCTGTGCATGAGTTGAAAAGTAGACAAGTTTTACCATACAATTATACAGGCAATTATTACTAAGCAGGAACGCAAGAAGTGAATTCAGAAACAGCAGCGGTTGATTTACAACAACAGGCAGAAGTCTATTTGGCTTTAGGGAAGTTGGATGAGGCGATCGCACTTTGCCAGCAAGTTTTGGCATCGCACCCCAATTCCGCCAAAACTTGCAAGACCTTGGGAAAGGCGCTGCAAGCTCAGGGTAAACTAGAAGACGCAAGGTATTGGTATAAAGTTGCGATCGCCCTGCAACCCGATTTTGCCGAAGCTTTTGCTAACCTCGGCACTCTCTGCGCTACTTTGGAACAGTGGCAAGAGGCGATCGCCTGTTACCAAAAAGCCATCTCCCTCCAACCGGACTTTGCAGGATTTTACCGAAATTTGAGCCGGATATTTACCCAAGTCGGTCAAGCTGAGGAAGCAGCAGACTGTTGGTATCAAGCACTCATCTTGGAGCCAATAGAAATAGCGGAAGAATATCTAGATTTGGCTAATACATTGCTTGCCCAAAATAAGCTAGAAAAAGCGCTAGTTTGTTACCACCGCACGATTTATTTAAACCCGAGCTTTTGCGAAGCTTATTGCAAAATAGCCGAAGCTGCTAGCGAGCTAAAGCAGTGGGAAGAAGCTATTGTTAACTACCGCAAAGCTATTCAACTCCAGCCGGAGATTTCGGAGTTTCATTACAAATTAGGCAATGTTTTGCAAGCAAAGGAACTCTGGCGAGAAGCAGAGGCTGCCTACCGAAAAAGTATTGATTTAAATCCCAATTCTTTTTTGTCATACTACAACTTAGGCAGCGTGCTGCTCAAGTTAGAGCAATGGCAAGAAGCTGCGATCGCCTACCGCACGGCTGTTGAAATTAACCCGGATTTTTCTTGGTCTTACTACAGCATCGGTGCAGCTTGCGATCGATTAGAACTATGGTCTGAATCCGCCGCAGCTTACCAGCGCGCTACTGAAGTAGACCCGAATTTTTTCGCAGCTTTTCACCAGTTAGGAGATGCTCTTTTTAAACTAGAAAAATGGTCAGAAGCGGAGGCTGCATACGAACGGGCGATCGCACTAAATGCGGATTTATTTTGGTCTCATTATAACTTAGCTTTGACTTTAGTTAAACTTCAAAAGTTTGCACCAGCAACACTCGCTTATCGGCGGGCGATCGCACTCAATCCAGAATTCTCTTGGACTTACCACAATTTAGGAGAAGCGCTGTTAAAAACTCAACAGTGGAAAGCCGCAGCTACCGCTTACCAACGTGCTATTGAACTTAATCCCAATATTTCTTGGTCTTATTACAATTTAGGTGATGCCTTGAGTGAAAGTCACGAATGGAATGATGCTGTTTCCGCCTACCTTTGTGCGCTTAAAATCGAGCCGTCTCTACCGCAAATTTACATAAAGTTAGGTAAGGCTCTAATTAAAAGAACTCCGGTATATTCAGATGTAGCAACTAGCTACTATCACCACCAAATGCAGGCGCAGCACGCTCCTGAATTTTACTGTGAAATCGCCCAAATGTTTGCTGAGAGCGATCGGCGTAACGAAGCCATGATGTTGTACTTGATGGCATTAGAAATTAGACCAAAAGCTCCAGAAATATCCCAAAAATTAGAGGAGATTTTAGAAAAACAGCGTCAAACAGGGGAATCTACTCTATTATTAGAGTTAGAAGCTAAGGATCTTCGCGATCGCTACATTGCCCGAGTAGTCAAAGGCAAGACTTTTGCAGAAGTAGGCGGATTGTGGGGAACTCTCAACGAAAAAGTATCTGTAGCTAGCAAATACGGTGCAATTTCTCTGACAATGATTGATGCCATGCCAGCATCCCTCCAGTGGTGGCAAGATTTTTACGCTCGGATGACAAGTTTAAATATTGCTAATTATAATTGTATTAATCGAGATATAACTCAGATTCAGCTTGCAGAAATTGGCGAGCCTTACGATGTCGTTCACTGTGCAGGAGTTTTGTACCATCACCCTCACCCTTTGCAAATTTTAACGAGTTTGCGTCAAATAACTGGGGAGTATTTAATCTTAACTTCAGCTATTACTCAAGAAGTTATAGAAAACGAGCGGGGACGCTACGAAATTCCAGCTTCTGGGGTAATTTTTATTCCCGCTTTAGGCGACGCAGAACGAGCTATCTTAACAGCTTACTGGCAGCAGCACACCGACGGCGCACCCATGTTAGGGATAACGGAAAAAGCAGTTTTTGACATCAATGACTTTGCGCCGTGGTGGTGGCTACCTACAGCTACTGCTTTAGAATCTATGTGCAAAGTCGCGGGATTTAAAGTCTTAGACAAAGCATTGACTGCGAACAATAATGCTTTGACTCTCCTGCTGGGGATTTGAGGATTGTAAACGAACAATAACAGGACTTGCTTGGGTACAAACGGCTAAACACCCAGTTTATGAGTGGCTTCCTCGTTTTCTTTCCCCAATATTCCTACTAGAAACCGGGTGTTTCCCGTAAGACCTAAATAAAATAGCTGCCAACATCTTTTATGAAAATAGGAAAATAATCAATGAACGATCAGCAACCAGGGACGCCGTTAGGAAACATTTTAGTAGTAGACGATACAGCAGAAAACCTGCGTCTGTTGTCTACGATGTTGACTCAGAGGGGGTACACCCCCCGCTGCGTGATTAACGGAAAAATGGCTCTGAGAGCCTGCAATTCTAATCCACCCGATTTGATTTTGCTCGACATAATGATGCCGGAAATGAACGGTTACGAAGTTTGTCAGCACTTGAAATTAGAGCCTAAAACTCGCGAAATTCCGGTAATTTTTATCAGTGCTAAAGATGAAATTTTCGACAAAGTAAACGCATTTGCTGTGGGAGCTGTGGACTATATCAGCAAGCCATTTCAGTTTGAAGAAGTGCTCGCCCGCATCGAAAGTCACCTCAGCCTGCGGAATTTACAAAAGCAGCTAAAAGAACAAAATATGCTGCTGCAAGAAGAAATCACTAGCCGCTTAGCAGTTGAAAAAACGCTTCAGGAGAAAAATCAAATTTTGCAACAAGAAATCAGCACCCGTCGCGCCGTTGAAAAAGCTTTGCAAGAGCAAAATTTGGTACTCCAACAAGAGATATTAAACCGCCAGCGCGCCGAATCTGCTCTATTAAAATCTAACCAAGAATTGGCGCGTTCAAATGCGGAACTAGAACAATTTGCTTATGTGGCTTCTCACGACTTGCAAGCGCCTTTAGCAACCATTGCCAGTTACGCTCAACTTTTAGAAAAACGCTACAAAGACCAACTCGACACCCAAGGTAGTAAGTTTATCGGCAATATCGTTCAGGGCTGCACCAGAATGCAAACTTTAATTGACGATTTACTCGAATATTCGCGCGTTGGCCGGAGCCGGAAACCTTTAGAACTGACAGATTGCAATCACGCAGTCGAGCAAGCACTCGCGAACCTGCAAGGGGCGATCCGCGAGACTAAAGCCGTTGTCACCTACAGCGAATTACCCGCAGTAATGGGGGATATTTCTCAACTCATACAGCTCTTTCAAAATTTAGTCAGCAATGCGATTAAATATCGCCACGATGCACCGCCTGTGGTTCATATTACCGCTTGCAGACAGGAGGAAAACTGGTTAATTTCTGTCTCAGATAATGGAATTGGGATTGCTCCCCAGCATCAAAAACGTATC
>JACJNV010000371.1 GCA_014695175.1 Microcoleus sp. FACHB-DQ6
GTTGCAGGAACCCGTACAGGAGGAGGCAGAGTCGGTTGAAGAGGTATCGGAGGCGGCGCCACCACGACTGTAGGTGGTTGAGAATGTTGTTGAGGCCCAGACATCAGAGCCGCTTCCACCTCACTCGCAGATTGAAAACGCTGGCTGGGAGCTGATAATAACATTCGATCGAGAACGTGAGCCAAACGCGAACTTACCTGCACGCGCGACTGCCAATTCCACTCATTTCTGTAACTATCAAACAACTCCGTCGGCTGCAAACCACTCAGCAAAGTAATACAAGTCACAGCCAAAGCATACAAATCCGTTGCCGGATAAACTTCTTGCCCGCTCATCTGTTCTGGCGGAGCGTAACCCAAAGAATAAATACCAGTCGAAGCTTTTGCACTCCCAACACTTTGTGTTACTTGTTTAACAGCCCCAAAATCTAATAAATAAAGCCGACCGTTTTTACCCCGCATAATATTAGCAGGTTTAATATCCCGGTGAATCGAACCGCGAGAGTGGACAAAATCGAGAACCTTCAAAATTTCCCGCAGCACCTCCACCGTTTCCGCCTCCGAAAACCTGCCTTTAACAGCCTGTTCATCCTCCAAATTTTTACCGTCAATAAATTCTTGAACCAGATAGAAAAACTGATCGTTTTTTCCCGGCTGCAAACTCGCAACAGTCAGCTCAAAAAAAGCCAGCAAACTGGGAATTTGGGAATGTTCGTTTCCCAGTTCTTCCAGCACTGCCGCTTCCCGTTCAAACAGAGTTTGAGCGATTTTTAGCTGGGGCGGAGTCAGACTTACCGACGGCTGCAAAAGTTTAGCAACGCACTGCCGCATCGCCGGAGTATAGCGGTCTCTGGCCAAAAACGCCGCCCCAAAACCGCCTTGACCCAATAACCTCACGGGCAAATAGCGGCCGCTCAAAATCAGGGGCATCCCGCAAGCCGTGCAAAACTTTTGCTGCACCGTTTTCAGCAGCGAACTGTCATTGAGGTCGGGAAAATAGTTTTGAGGGCGCGGGCAGCCCGGGCGGGTGCAGTAAACTTCCATTTTTGTTTGCTAAGAAGAAGGAAGAGGGAAGAAGGAAGGGGGAAGAAGGAAAAGGGAAGAAGAAAGAAAAAGTGATGGTTAAACCAGATTTCGATTTCTCAACTAACCGCGAACTGCTAACTGCCAGCGACCTAAGAGATTAACTTCCCGCTGAGTTGGGAGTTGCTATTTCTATGAATCCCAAATCGAGCGCCGGGGGTTCTTTCTTCTCCAGGATGGTCGAATAAGTAGCAAACTGGGGCAAAATTTCATTGCTGAAAGCCTCTGCAGCTTTAGAACGGTAGCGGTTGGGGTTGTAAATCAGCGACAAAATGCGAGTTACCAAAACTTCGTCCATTTGAGATTTGTGCAAGACGCCCATGAGCAACTCTTTTTCGATCGCCGAAACCGAGACAAAAGCAGCTCCCAGCCCCGACTGAACGGCATTTTTAATGGCTTCGATCGAATTGAGTTCCATCTCTATTTTCAAGCGGCGCGTGTCTATTCCGCAGCGAGTCAGTACCTGATCGATTACTTTGCGGATCGTAGACTGCGAATCGAGGGATATAAACTGCAATTTGTAAAGGTCTTCTTTTTGGATACTTTCTTGTTGTACCATCGGGTGAGACGGAGGAAGAATCAGAGCCAGTTCGTCCTCAGCGTAAGGAACAATTTCTAAAGCTTCTACAAGTTCGGTAGGAATCTCTCCGCCAACAATTGCCAAATCAATTTGCCCGTTTGCCACACTCCACGCCGTGCGGCGGGTCGAGTGAACGTGAAGCTGTACTGCTACGTCCGGGTACTTCTGCCGAAACATCCCTATCATCCGGGGCAGCAAATACGTCCCCGTTGTTTGAGAAGCGCCGACGATCAAAGTACCGCCTTGGAGATTTTGCAAGTCTTCCAGAGCTCGACAAGTTTCCTGGCAAAGCGATAAAATTTTCTCGCCGTAACTCAGCAGCAGGTGTCCGGCTTCGGTCAGTTGCGCCCGCCGCCCCCCCCGGTCAAACAGCGGCACGTCCAACTGTCTCTCTAAGTTTTGCACCTGCAAGCTAACTGCTGGCTGGGATACATAGAGGCTGTCCGCGGCGCGTTTGAAGCTTCCTTCAGAGGCGATCGCCTTGAGAATGCGTAACTGGTCTAAAGTGAAAGGAAGGTCAGACATATATCTAAATTGTCAGTTGTCAGTTGTCAGTTGTCAGTTGACGGTTGACGGTTGACTGTAGGCAGCGAACAGCAAACAGCGAACAGTCAACAGCGAACAGTCAACAGCGAACAGCGAACAGTCAACAGTCAACAGCGAACAGTGAACAGTTAACTGACTGATAACCGCTGAATGCTCCCATAGATACTTTGTGACACAAATTGGCCGAGAATCAATAACTTTTCTTAATATTTGCAATGACGATCGACTTGGCGCTCGACTCCCACTTAGTTATTCTGGGTCTGTTACTGGTTTTTGCGATCGCCCACAGCGGTTTAGCAGCCCTCCGGCCCAAAGGTGAAAAGCTGATCGGGGCGAGACTTTACCGCGTTTTGTTTGCCCTTGTCAGTTTGCCGCTAGCCGTAATTCTGATTGTCTACTTTTTCAACCACCGCTACGACGGCGTACAGCTTTGGCAAGTACAGGGAGTACCCGGAGTTAAACCCGCAGTTTGGATACTTTCGGCAATTTCCTTTCTGTTTCTGTACCCAGCAACTTTCAACCTCCTAGAAATTGCCGCCGTCCAAAAGCCCCAAGTTCACCTCTACGAAACTGGCATCATTCGTATCACCCGTCACCCACAAATGGTGGGACAGGTGATTTGGTGCGTGGCCCACACCCTGTGGATTGGCACTAGCTTTACCCTCGTCACTTCCATCGGTTTGGTACTTCACCACCTGTTCGGAGTGTGGCACGGCGACAAGCGGCTTCAGGCTCGTTTTGGAGAATCCTTTGAATTACACACATCTCGAACCTCAATTATTCCTTTTTTGGCAATCCTACAAAAGCGTCAAACCCTTGATTTGCTTGAGTTTTTGCGCCCTTCCTATGTAGGGGTTGTCCTTTTTACGGGCCTGCTGTGGGAAATTCATCCTTTTTTGATGCGTGTAACTAGGAACATATACTGGTAGCATGATCCCTAGGATAGAAAAAAAATTATTAAATTTTGAGGGCTCATGGTGTTGTCGGTTAGCGAACGCACTTTTGCACAAGAGGTGTTTCAAGCCTCTACCCCCGTTTTAGTTCACTTCTCGGCTCCTTGGTGCGGTTTGTGCCGCGCGATCGACCCCACCCTTAAGACTTTTGAGGCACAGTGGGCAGAAAAAGTCAAGATCGTAGGGGTGAATGCCGATCAATGTTTCAAGTTAGCCCACACTTATCGGCTGACAAGTCTGCCCACCCTGATTTTGTTTGAGGGCGATAAAGTTCGATTTAGATTGGAAGACTACAAAGGACGCGAGGAACTGCGGCGGACTTTGGATTCCTGGATGCTGGCGGCTCACGTAGTTTCCCCATCTCAACGGCTGCAACTTCAGGAAGTAGCCAACAGGTAAGGGTTCCAAGGCATTCGGCTTTTGTTTAGAAGGCCTTCGGCTTTTATGTCGGAAGCAGAAGGCATTCCCCATTTGTCCATCAACCATCCCACACCAAAATAAATCTCGCCGTCTTGAAGGTACAGGACTGTGAGATTTGTCGTATAGTTTTAGTTTGCACCGGAATAATTTTCGGCGTTTATGGCGATCGTCTCGCTTGCTATGAAAAAAGTAGTGCGATCGTCTCGCTGGCGATGGCACTCGTCTATAGCAATACTTAAAGAATTGGATCGAGTATTTTGGCCCAGTCGCGCAGCCGTGTGCCACAATTTGTAAAGAATTGTGGCAATATCTAGTAGAAACTTTAAATTACCTATCAGTCATGGAACTGCTTTATCAATACGCTTGGCTGATTCCAGTCCTGCCGCTGGCAGGCGCAATGCTAGTAGGTCTAGGCTTAATCACCTTTAACCAGGCAACCAACAAACTTCGACAAGCAAATGCGATATTAATCGTCTCCGCACTCGGAGGGTCAATGGTACTCTCTTTCGCATTGCTGTGGAGTCAACTACAGGGCCACGCACCCTACACCCGCAGTATTCAGTGGGCTTCTGCTGGCGACTTCTCGCTGAATATGGGCTATATTATCGACCCCCTAACGTCGGTGATGCTGGCGATCGTAACCACGGTCGCTTTTTTGGTGATGATTTACACCGACGGCTACATGGCTCACGATGACGGGTACGTGCGCTTTTACGCTTACCTGAGCATCTTCAGCGCGTCGATGTTGGGTCTGGTAATCAGCCCGAACATCGTTCAGATTTACATTTTTTGGGAACTCGTAGGTATGTGTTCGTACCTGCTAGTCGGATTTTGGTACGATCGCAAACCCGCTGCTGACGCTTGCCAAAAAGCTTTTGTCACCAACCGCGTCGGCGACTTCGGCCTACTGCTGGGCATCCTCGGCATTTACTGGGCCACCGGCAGCTTTGAATTTGAGGTGATGGGCGAACGCCTGCACTCCTTAGTCGAATCCGGCGCCCTCAGCGCGACTCTGGCGACAATCTTCGGCGTCCTCATATTTTTGGGGCCAGCAGCCAAATCCGCTCAATTCCCCCTCCACGTCTGGCTACCAGACGCAATGGAAGGCCCGACACCGATTTCGGCCTTAATCCACGCCGCGACAATGGTAGCCGCCGGCGTATTCCTGATCGCTCGGATGTACCCGGTGTTTGAAGGGCTGCCGGCAGTCATGAATTTGATCGCCTGTACCGGCTGTTTTACGGCATTTATGGGTGCTTCGATCGCGATTACCCAAAATGACATCAAAAAAGGCCTCGCCTACTCCACCATCTCCCAACTCGGCTACATGGTGATGGCGATGGGCGTCGGTGCTTACAGTGCCGGACTTTTCCACTTGATGACTCACGCTTATTTCAAAGCAATGCTGTTCCTGTGTTCGGGTTCAGTGATTCACGGTATGGAAGCAGTTGTAGGCCACAACCCCGCTCTCGCTCAAGATATGCGAGTCATGGGCGGCTTGCGGAAGTATATGCCCATCACCTCTGCTTGCTTTTTAATCGGAAATTTGGCAATCTGCGGAATTCCGCCGTTTGCTGGTTTTTGGTCAAAAGACGAAATCCTCGCCAGCGCCTTCGCAGCAAATCCCGCTCTGTGGGCTGTTAGCTGGCTGACGGCCGGGATGACCGCGTTTTATATGTTCCGAATGTATTTCAGCACCTTTGAGGGCGAATTCCGGGGCAATGACAGCGCCATCAAGCGGCAACTCTTGCAACCCGGTGTTGTTTTTGGCCCGGGAGCGATGAACGTTAAGGAATTGGCATCAACTGGCGACAGTCACGATGAGCACGACCATTTGCCTCACGAATCTCCTCTGACAATGGCTCTGCCGTTAGTGTTGCTGGCAGTACCTTCTGTATTTATCGGTTTTCTCGGTACGCCGTTTGCCAATTATTTCGAGCAGTTTGTTCGCGCTCCGGGCGAATCTCTCGAAGAAGTTTTGGAACACGCTGCAGAGTTCAATTTGACGGAATTTTTGATTATGGGCGGAAGCTCTGTAGGTATTGCTTTGCTGGGCATTACTTTGGCTTCTCTGATGTATTTGAGCCGTAAAATTGACCCAAGTGCGATCGCGCAAAAAATCAAACCGCTTTACGAGTTCTCCCTCAACAAGTGGTATCTCGACGATATCAACGAATTTCTCTTTGTCAAAGGCAGCCGCCGTTTAGCGCGGCAAGTCATGGAAGTGGATTTGCGAGTCGTCGATGGTGCAGTCAACTTAACAGGGTTTCTCACTCTGGTTAGCGGCGAAGGTTTGAAATACTTTGAGAGCGGTCGCGCTCAATTTTATGCCCTGATTGTGTTTGTCGCAGTTCTGGGTTTTGCGATCTTTTCAGGAGTCAGTTAAATCGGTAGCGACACGGCCTTGTCCATTGGTGTCAACAAACAGGTAAAACCGATAGTCCGACAGTCCGACAGGGAATGAATTCCCTGTCTCAAAGCTAAAGTCCTCTTAAGAGGACTGAAGAACTCCTTAAACCTCTTATTGTGGAACAGGGATCTTGCCTGTTCAATACTGGCTTTTTTGGAGATATCTATTAGTCCTCTTCAGAGGACTTTCGCTATTAGCCAGGGGTTTTAACCCCTGGCGGACTCGCGGAATTGCAGATGATCGGCTTAAGTTGACACCAATGGGCAATGCCATTTCCCACCAGAAGATATTTTAAGAACGGGTATTAGCTCAAGAACTCACAATTGACAATTAGCAAATAGAAATAAATCTTTCATTAAACTTAACTGTTGCGATCGCATAATTTGTCCAAATAATAGCCAAAAAAATTGTTCCGTCTAAAGAAAGTATAAAATTTAAGCTAAAATTGCCAAAATGTGTTTAAACCTAATAACTGACGGCTCATTTTAAAACGCAATGGATACAGCTAACTTTCCCTGGTTGACAACAACAATCCTGTTTCCCATTGCTGCGTCCTTGCTGATTCCTTTAATTCCCGATAAGGATGGCAAGACGGTGCGGTGGTATGCTTTGATTGTCGGTTTGATTGATTTTGCTCTGCTTGTTTACGCTTTTTACACTCAGTACGACTTTAACAATCCGGGACTGCAACTGGTAGAAAGTTACTCTTGGGTGCCGCAACTCGATTTAAATTGGTCTGTGGGTGCTGACGGTTTATCGATGCCGCTGATTTTGCTGACTGGTTTTATTACCACTTTAGCTACTTTAGCAGCTTGGCCAGTCACTTTTAAACCGAAGCTATTTTACTTTTTGATGCTGGCGATGTACGGCGGCCAAATAGCTGTTTTTGCCGTGCAGGATATGCTGCTGTTTTTCCTGGTTTGGGAACTGGAATTAGTTCCGGTTTACCTGATTTTGTCGATTTGGGGCGGGAAAAAGCGCCTTTACGCAGCAACTAAGTTTATCCTGTACACGGCAGGAGGTTCGCTGTTTATTTTGGTTGGCGCGCTGACGATGGCGTTTTACGGCGATACGGTGACTTTCGATATGCGGGCGATCGCAGCTAAAGATTACGCCCCCAATGTAGAATTGCTCCTGTACACAGGTTTCTTAATAGCTTACGGCGTCAAACTGCCAATTTTTCCCCTGCACACTTGGCTCCCTGACGCTCACGGCGAAGCAACCGCACCCGCCCACATGTTGCTAGCAGGAATTCTGCTAAAAATGGGCGGTTACGCTTTACTGCGGATGAATGCGGGAATGCTCCCGGATGCTCATGCTACCTTCGCACCCATCTTGGTAATTTTGGGTGTGGTTAACATTGTTTACGCCGCCTTAACTTCTTTTGCTCAGCGCAATCTGAAGCGGAAAATTGCTTATTCTTCGATTTCGCACATGGGGTTTGTGTTAATCGGGATAGCTTCGTTTACTGATTTGGGAACTAGCGGTGCAATGCTGCAAATGGTTTCCCACGGTTTAATTGGGGCGAGTTTGTTCTTTATGGTGGGTTGCACTTACGATCGCACTCACACGCTCATGCTGGACGAAATGGGCGGCGTCGGGCAGAAAATGCGTAAGGTTTTCGCGATGTGGACTGCTTGTTCTATGGCTTCTTTGGCTTTGCCTGGAATGAGCGGTTTTGTAGCAGAATTGATGGTGTTTGTAGGTTTTGCAACGAGCGATGCTTACAATCCTGTTTTTAAGGTTTGTGTGGTATTTCTAGCTGCTGTCGGGGTGATTTTGACTCCGATTTACCTGCTGTCGATGCTGCGCGAAATCTTCTACGGGCCTGAGAATAAGGAGTTGTCGGAGCACGAGGAATTGGTGGATGCGGAACCGCGAGAAGTGTTTGTTATTGCGGCTCTGTTAGTGCCGATTATTGGCATTGGTTTGTATCCTAAGATGTTGACTCAGGTTTACGATGCGACTACTGTACAGTTGACTGCAAAGTTGCGCGATTCTGTGCCGTCGCTTGTGGCTAAGGCTGCTGCGGATAAAACTGTCTCTCTGCGTGCTCCGGCGATCGAGCCGAGTAAGTTGTGATTTAAACGGGATTTAGGAATAAGACCCCCAAACCATTTTAAAGATAAGGTTTGGGGGTTTTATATTTTTATGGGTGAAATCTACAGGGTTGCCGTCGATCCAGACTTTCAAGGTCGCGGCATTCGTAGTGCTCTGATAGAATTCGCTCTGGCTTGGATGAAAGATGCTGGGATGTCTATTGCTATGGTTGAGACTGGGGGCGCTCCTGGTCATGAAAGAGCCCGTCACACCTATGAAAAGGTGGGCTTTGAGCTATTCCCAGTTGCCAGATACTTCAAGAAGCTCTAACTGCGGATGTGTTGATTTCGCGATCACATTATATCCTTCAACTTAATGCGATAGTCCGATCTTGTAGGTCGGGTTGAAGGATGAAACCCGACACTCCTCCCTGCTTAGAACTCAAGCGACCAACAGTGGAGGCAGTATCTGTTGATATGAGTTTAAGGCTTTACTTGCAAATCAAGTTAATTTCTTTGCTTTTTCCAACAACGTGTCAACATCCTGCAATATTTCTTCCCCTTTCAACCTTAATCTTTCGCGGTAGTCTCTCAGAAAGCCTATTCTTTCTTCCAAAGAAAACTTCCTTAAAAAATCAACCTCAATAACGTTAGATTTGTCACTCATTAGGCGTAGAGCGACTTGCAAGTTTTCACGCGTCTGCGGTTTAATTTTAGCTTGAGATAATTTATTGATAATGGCATCCTTTAAGTCTGTTTGGGCATATCCTTTTATGCCCTTTTCTAAAGGAACAGAATTTAAGCCTTTACAAACTTCCCTAACTAAGTATTCAGAGAAGCCAAGAGATCTTAAATCTGCTTTTGTCAATAAGGTTAAATCTTTACTCACTTCAGTTCTTCCTCAGTGATAGGCTATGCAGCATTCTTTTTTAGCTCCTCCAGTTGCCTACGGAGTTCCCGATTCTTATCTCCCAGCTTCTTGATACGATCTGCCTGTGCAGCAATTGTTGCATCACTGGCGCGAAGCATATCTTCATACTGTTTCTTCAAGGCTTCTAAAGCATCGGTAAGTTCTTTGATTAAATTAGATTGCCTTGTGTTTTTCCCTTTTAATACTGTCACCTCGCTTTTTATTTGCTTAATATCTTGATCACCTTTTATTAGAACTTGTTTTGCATCCATCTTATAACCTCCAAATTTTTAGAATAAAAAATCAACAATTTTTGTGCCAATGCTGAGATTGCAATTAGGATGCAGCAACCGATAGTTTTCAACTCTATTAGCATTACAGCCAAGCTTCTTAATTGGTTCCACATGGTGGACAACTGCATCCGCCTCTCTCATTAACGTATTACAGTAGGCACAGATTCCTTTACGGCGCTGAAATTCAGCTTTTTCCCATGCCTGACCTTCTGAAGAACGAAGCCAGTTTTTAAATTGCTGCCGAGGATCTGTGGCAGTTTTTCCTTTCTTCAATGCAGCTTCAACATTTTCCAAAACATCCTGCCCTTTTTTTCGGAGAATAGCTCTCTCCCTGTGAAGTTCGTTTTCCTTATCCGCTGAATCATTACTCATATGATCTATAAGACCCAACATCCCTACTTCCGAATTTTGACTTGCTACCTTCTATCTTGTCACCAGTGAAATTACGGATAAATCTAGTCGAAAATTACTGGGTTAGCCAGTGTACGTAGATATTTAACTTAAAATACCCTTGAGATCAGGCTATCTGAGCAGTCTAACACTTCACGGCAGCGGATCGACGCAAGCTGCTGGTGCTGAGTTCTAAGTTATCTACTGCTGCTGCGTTTTGCCGTTAGACCACAATGTATGCTACATAAGCTACAGGTTGCGATCACATAAAGACCGATAATTAGAGGTTATAATTGGAAGTTTTAGAGATTGCAGGTAGGATCGATGCTTGGAGAGTGAAGTGTGACTGCTAGATTCACAGTTTGAATCTAATTTCGCGATCGCACTCTATCCTTCAACTTAATCCTGTGGAGAGAGGAAAGTTTTAGAAGAGCCTACTAAAACACGATCGAATCGTCTGCCAATTTGAAGCAATTGAATTTTTTCACTTTGCAGATGCGGAATGCTGAAGAATTTAGACCGCAAACAATCAGAGGAGAGTTGCTGTGAGATATCGAAGGCTGCAATCATTGTTCCACGATCGCTAGATCGTTCTCCGCTTCTTCCTCATTGCCCTTGTCGTTTCAGTCTTGCTGTTAAGCGCTAAGGTAAGCTGGTTTGAGAGTTCTGCGATCGCTTTCTTAATTTCTATCCTTATTGTTCGGCCAAGAGTGCGATATTTGTTAAGGGCGATCGAAGTGTTAGACCGCAACTACAGTATAATTAATAGTTATGCCGTGTGAGCTATCTTTTGAGGCATATTTGTAAGGTTACTGGTGGGTAATGAAGATTTATGAGCTATTCAGAAGCATTTTCACCCAACTACATTACTGCACGAGAGCGATTTCGAGCAGCATCTTCATCTTTGGGTTATCAGCACACAGCCTATCCAATTGATCGGGTTAGTCCAACTGATGAAGAATTAACTATTGATGTGGCGATCGGTGGTTCTTCAAACCCACGACGATGTGTAGTCATTTCTAGTGGCTTGCATGGAGTAGAAGGCTTTTTGGGAGCGGCAATCCAACTTACCTTGTTAGAAAAGCACCAACTTCTCACATCGTTGTCACCTGATATTAAAGTTGTACTTATTCATGCTCTGAATCCTTATGGTTTTGCATGGCGACGACGTTGGAATGAAAATAACATAGACTTAAACCGTAATTTTTTATTATCTGAAGAAGTTTTTGAGGGCAGCCCAAAGAACTATCCTAAATTCAATTCCTTTCTAAATCCAACTTTACCTCCATCACGCTTTGAACCTTATATTATTCAAGCTATCTGGCTGATATTGAGATATGGAATGACCAGTTTGAGAAACACTTTTCCTGTAGGGCAATACGATTTTCCAAAGGGGCTTTTTTTTGGTGGTCATGCTCCATCCAAAACTCAAGAGATTCTATCTAGCAATTTGCCTCAATGGATTGGTAATGCTTCAGAGGTACTGCATATTGATTTCCACACAGGTTTAGGACGCTGGGGAACTTATAAGCTTTTGCTTGACGCATCTGCAACATCAGAATCTTGTTCAAGACTAGCTCAACGATTTGGAGCAGAAACAATAGAACCGAACAGTACAGAAGGTGTGTCATATCCAATTCGCGGTGGATTAAAAACTTGGTGCCAAGCTCTTCTACCAGATTGTCGCTATGATTTACTAACCGCAGAATTTGGCACTTACTCAACGATTCAAGTCTTGAAGGCATTGCGGGCTGAGAATCGTGCTTACTGGTGGGGTAAGTCACATCAGAAATATGAATGGACAAAAGACCAGTTGGTAGAAATGTTTGCACCCATATCTCGCAAGTGGCGAGAACAATGCTTAACTCAAGGACTTGATGTTTGTAAACTAGCCTTGAGTGACTGAAGGAGTTGCGACGGTCAGCGATCGCAATACCCAATACATTAAAAATACCAGTAGATCGATCGCTCTTTAATTCACTAATTATGATTCAAGACTTATCCTAACTGGGAGCATAGGCTCCATCATCTACAATTGAGTGAGGCGTAGTATTCTCCATTGAGCTTTATACTGAGGCATTTTTATGTTGAACGTGACAGTTGATGAAATTCAGCGCGATCCTTCAAAGTTTCTACGTCAAGTGGAAGCAGGTGCAACTTTTGTTATCCTGCAAGCAGATAAGCCGATCGCTGAACTCAGACCTATTTCTAGCTGCAAGCAATTACGACCATTTGGTTTGTGTGCAGGCGAGTTTACTGTTCCAGATGATTTCGATGATCCTTTGCCAGAAGATATCCTCAGTGCATTTGAAGGTAAATGAAGATTCTGCTAGATACGCACATCTTTTTATGGTTCATCAGTGGTGACGCCCAGTTATCAACAGATGTTCGAGATGCAATTCGCGATCCAGATAATGAGGTCTATTTGAGTGCAGTTTCAGTCTGGGAAGCAATTGTCAAGTACCAGTTGGGTAAGTTACCTCTGCCGGAGCATCCCGAAACCTATTTACCCAAACAGCGCGATCTTCATCAAATTGTCAGTCTTTCTCTTGATGAAAGTAGCGTAGCTCAACTGGCTAAACTGCCACCATTACATCGCGATCCATTTGACAGAATGCTTATCTGTCAAGCTTTAGAGAATGGTCTAACTATTGCGACCGTAGATGGGGCAATTCGTGCCTACTCGGTCAGCGTTATGTAGCAGTTCAGGGTTATTTGCCGTCCCACAACTTCATGGCGCCATTCGCGATCGCAATACTCAATACCCCATACTTCAAAATTACCCGTAGATCGATCGCTCTTCATTTCGGTATTGCGATCGCTCTCTTAATTTCTAGCGTTATTGTTCTGCCAAGAGTGCGATATTTGTCAAGGGCGATCGCACCCTCGCAAGTTGTAATTTGAACCGGATGCGAGGAAGAAAACCCCAAAACCCGTTTAATAATCGAGGTTTTGGGGTTTTCTATTTTTTTTAGGGCGATCGAGCTTTGAGGATTCTTATTACTTTTGTTTTGCCAGAACCCAGTAAGTTTTGAAGCGAGGGGCTAAAATCCAATTCAGATAGCTATTAAAATACAGATTGCAAGCTTATTGGCTTTCCAGAATGCAAAATCAAGAGTCATCTATTGTTTTCGATCGAGAACGCGCTTCTTCCTACGACAAAAGATTCGCTAAATTGGCTCCGATGCGCGACGCACTTCATTTACTGATCCGCTTTGTACTTTCTGAACTTCCTACCGATGCACGGATTCTCTGTGTCGGTGCGGGAACCGGCTTGGAATTGATTTATCTGGCTCAAGCGTTTCCACAGTGGCAGTTTACTGCGGTAGAGCCTGCGGCACCCATGCTTGACATCTGTCGCCAACGCGCCGAAGAGTGTGGTATCGCGTCACGTTGCACTTTTCACGAAGGCTATCTCGATTCACTGCCGGCATCGCACTCTTTCGATGCGGCGACTTGCCTTCTGGTTTCTCACTTCTTTATGCAACAAGATGAGCGGCGCAACTTTTTTAGTCAAATTGCTTCACGACTTTGCCCTAACGGATATTTGGTCAGTGCGGATCTGGCTTCCGATATGTCTACTTCAGCGTACCAAAGCCTTTCCGAGGTTTGGCAGCGAATGCTGAGGTATTCCGAAGTGCCTGCTGAGGAGATTGAAAAGTTTCGTGCTTCTTATGGTCGAAATACTGCTGTGCTACCGCCACTTGAAGTCGAATCAATAATTGCATCCAGCGGCTTTGATACACCTGTATTGTTCTTACAAACCCTGCTCATTCATGCCTGGTATGCTAGGCGAACACCACGCTCGCTAGAAGTGTAGTTATCAACAGCCGCTGAAAAATCTCGTGAAGTGGACTGACAAAAACCAAGTGTGAGATTGCAAAGTTTTCTGGAAGCCCCAGAACCGAGTCGCGCCGAAGAGCGATCGCAATACTCAATACCCAATACTTGGAAATTATCTGTGAAGCGATCGCTCTTCATTTCGGTACGATCGCACTTGCGGGTTTCTATCCTTATTGTTATACCGAGAGTGCGATCTTTGGAAAGGGCGATCGCGCTTCTAAAATTCTTACGGCTTGAGATCGAGCAGTTGGCGGTAATTGACACCCCGATCGATTATTGTACCGCCTCAGATTGTTTGAGGGCTGCACTGAACGCGAAGTGGTTAAGATTCAGGGCTCGGGAATGCTGAAATTGTCTGTTGCCGAATGGGGATCTGAATCACAAACTCAGTGCCTGAGCCAGGTGTAGAAAAACACTTGATTTGACCGCCATGTTTTTCAGTAATGATGTGATAACTAATCGACATCCCCAAACCCGTACCTTTACCGATAGGTTTGGTGGTGAAAAAGGGGTCAAAAATGCGCTGCTTCACTCGGTCTGGCATACCGATTCCGTTGTCAGCGATCGCCACCTTCACCCATTGATGGTCAATCGCAGAAGTCCGAATCGTAATCTGGTTCGGGGTGTCTTTAAGCTCCTGAGAGGAGCGTTTGCTATTCATCTCATCTAGGGCATCTAGGGCATTGACCAAAATATTCATGAATACCTGATTGAGTTGTCCGGGGAAACATTCCACCTTGGGCAATGTGCCATAGTCTTTGATCGTTACCACGCCTGGACAGTCTGGTTTATCTTTGAACCGGTGTTGCAAAATCAGCAATGTACTTTCAATTCCCTCATGAATATCAACATCTTTGAACTCTGCTTCATCGATGCGAGAAAAGTTTCGCAACGAGACGACGATACCGCGAATTCGCTCGGTTCCTACCTTTATAGATGCAATTATCTTTTGGATATCTTCAGTGAGGAATTCCAAATCGATTTCCTCTGCCATTGCTTGCACGTCTGGATCGTTGCTGGGATGGCGCTCTTGATAGAGTTCTATCATCTGCAGCAGATTTTGGGTATATTCGTCCAGGTGGCTGAGATTACCGTGGATGAAGTTGACCGGGTTATTGATTTCATGGGCAATTCCCGCAACCAACTGTCCCAAGCTAGACATTTTTTCGCTTTGGATAACTTGCATCTGGGCTTTTTTTAGTTCGTTTAGGGTCGTCTCCAGTTCTTTAGCTTGCGAAGTCGAGGAGGTTGCTAGTTCTTCGATCGCAGCAACCTGGGGCAGAGTTGTCCAGCAAGCAATCGCCACTCCCACAAATGCCAGCGTCATCAACACAATAATCAGCAGATAGGGATTGTTGGTTCCGGCTTCTACCCGCAGCCAGGAGCGGATCAGCCAACTGATCGTCGCTGTACCACAAATCAGCGCAATCAAAATTCCGACCTGAAGCACCACAAAGTATTCGTTTTTAGGAGCAGTTACTGGCTTGGTATGGAGTCTATCCCACCACGGTAAATGCAAAGGTGGCCAAGGAATCCGCAGAATCGCAGCGTCGAGCGCTATCACTGCTAACGGCAACAGCAACCCGAGGCCCAAATCCATCCATCCCCAGCTAACACCACCCACCACCAGGGAAATGAACTCCACCACCAGCAATGCTAAGGATAGTCGCCCCCAACGCACGGCTGGATCGTTGCGCTGCATCCACAGCCCCAAGTGCAACCCCATGATAGAAATGAAAAAACTTACGCCTGCCACCACGACAATTCGAGTGGTGTTGCCCCATACTAAAAATCCTAAACTACAGATAAAGGTTAGCAGCAGCGCGGGTTCTAGGGAACCCCGACGGGACACTGCGCCAAACACTGGAGACAACAGCCCATCCTGCGCGAGTTGGAAAAGGATGCGGGGCGTATTGCAAACGCTAGTCGCAGATCCCAACAAACAGCTAGCCGCAACCAGCAATGTGACTATGGCAGGGGCAGCGTCTCCCCAGAAAGGCTGGGCAGCCACCAGGAAATTGCCGTACAAATTGCCTTCTAAACCGGGAGCCGTTGCCAACTGCAACAACACTAAAGGGCCACCCACAAACACCAGAGGCATGAACCAAGCAACCCAAGACAGCGCCTTGAGGGTGTCTTTTGGGTGCACACTGTCTGCTACAAAGGATGAAGCTGTATCACAGCCATAGAAGCTATAAGCGGCAAACAAGTACCATTTGAGCCAGTCCTGGACACTGATGGCATCAATCCTGCTGGGCAACAGTCCGGGGCTTTGGGGCGAAAAGGCAAGCCAGCCTAAACCCTGAACGCAGAAGAGGAGTAAAAAGCCGACCGAAGGAAAGATAAAAAAGAGGTGCAGGATGGCGACGGCACGGGTGCCGCTGAATGCTAAAAAGTAAGCGATCGCAGTAAAGCCGATCTCAAATACTTTTTCGGGAATATTCAGCCCCATCGGTTCTAAATGGAATTGGATCAACTCTGTGATGACGATCGCATTAATGGGCGGAAAGGAAACCCACCCCAAGTAGTAGGCAATCCCCAAGTAGCGGGAAAGGGCAGGGTAACGATCGAGCAATCGCGTGATGTAATTTGGTGTTCCCCCAGATACATCTGGATATTTCTCACCCAAACTCTGAACTTGAAGGTTAAACAGAATTCCGACGATAACACCAGGAATCCAAACCAACAGCGATGCGGAGCCAATTTTTGCTGGCATCGACGGGGCTAAGGTAAACCACATCAGATATCCAACCACACTAAACCCCCAAGCTTCTGCAGAGGACATGGTGCGCCGGAGGCGATTCAGAAATGGCACACGATCTATTTCCATAACAAGCAGATAGGAGTAATCCTATTGTGAAACACTTGTAATTTCCACAGCCCAGAAAAAACACACCTACCTAGTGTTTCCTTCTCGGGCCCAAAATTGTCAGATCGATCTGATCTAGCGGTGAAAGATTGAGACGTAATCAGTTGAGGTTGCTAGCGATCGCACTCTTGAGCACAACAACTCGTTGGAACTGATATCTTGCACCAGTTGCAATAAGCCTTTCACGGCCGGGATCTCCTGCCCGCCCCACAAAAAAATTCACTTTTTGTGGAAAAGCCCCAAATGCCTGTTAAGCGAGAATGATGCAATATCTCAGTTGAAACGGACTCAAGAGAGTCTTTTCATTTTGTTTAATGTCGTTAGCTAGCGATCGCAATACTCAATACCGAATACTTCAAAATTACCACTAGAACGATCGCTTTTTAATTCGGTGCGTTAGCGAAGCCCTCGAAGAGGATCGCTCTCGGGGTTTCTAGCGTTAAGTTTATTGGTGGGTGTGGTGTATCAAGTTGGATGGAGAGCTTTTTACACTTGGCAAATTATATTTTGTCGCGGAAAGCTGTGCAACCATTTCTGCACGAGACGAAACCTCAAGCTTACGGAACATTCGCTTCAAAGCTTGCTTGACTGAATTCTCAGTAATCCAAAGTTCCCTCCCGATTTCTGCGTTGGTTCGCCCCAAAGCAACCAATTCGGCAATTTGCAATTCACGAGGCGTTAGGCGTGAGGTCTTGAAAGATTGGTGTTGCGATTCACTACGGGATAGCTTCGCCGCGCGCACTGTTGCAGCCCAAACAGACAAGTGCAAACAGATCGCACTCAAATCCGCTAGATTTTCTGTATCGAAGGCGGGCATTGACCGATCGCGCGTACAACCCACTACACCCACTAATTGACCGCGACTCACAATCGGTCCCGCCATCACGTGCCAATGATCGGGTCGGGGACAAATTATTGTCCAAACCTTGGGAGATGCCACCAATGCTTCATGGACAGGAGCATGGCGCTCCGCTAAATAACGCACAACAGGATTATGTTCGATCGATAGCCCAATTTGCAATGTTTTCTGAAGCTTACTATCTAGCAACGGCAGTCGATCGAAGAAAAAGATTCCCGATCGCTTAGCTGCAAAATACTCACCGATTTTGGGCACGACTTGCGATCGCAAATCTTGTTCGTCCTTTACCTGGTCGAGCGCTTCAAATAAAAGCTGCAAGGGGCTTTTCATGGTCATGGCGTCAAAAAGAGTACCCGATCGAGGTCTAGAAGCATTGCAATACTCGAATTATATTACCCTTGTAATCTACAAAGCAACTTGACATGACAACCAGTTCGCAAACCGATCGCGATCGCACTCCCACACGTTGGATACAGCTCGGCTTTTATGTGACTTCAATCATCTTTAATGTCTGCTTGATTGCTCAGTTATTAACGGTTGGAGTTGCCTACTTCAATAATCCTGCATGGTGGAATATCCATGTTTGGCTAGTGCGAGGGTACAGTGGGCTGTCATTAGTATTACTGGGATGGTCGTTTCTCGCCCCATTCCCACGCAGAATACGACATCTCGCCACCAGTTTGCCAGTGCTGCTTGGACTACAATTTTCCAGCATTCATCTCAAAAGTCCTCTTCACCTAGAGATACTCCATCCTCTAATTGGATTTACGTTACTCTATGTTTCTTCAAGCCTTGTACATAGCATATCGCGCACTTTATCGCCCACCAACTATCAGAACAATCAAATTTGAGAGGTAGAAATGACGCAAGATACAATTTTTAGTCCCTTCTTTGCAACAGTGTTTCTAACACTCTTAGTCTGGGCGTATATGTACATCCGCCGTATCAGTTTTATCAGCAGTAGAAAGCTCGCCCCGAATGAACTTGCTGTACCGGGCGCACTGGCACAAATTTCCCCACCAAGCGTATCCAATCCATCGGATAACCTAAAAAACCTGTTCGAGATTCCGGTACTTTTCTATGCGCTTGTCCTATACCTGTTCATCACAAAGCAGGTGGATACAGTGTATGTGAACGCCGCGTGGGTATTCGTTGTGTTTCGCACATTGCATAGTGCTGTCCATTGCACATTCAATCTCATCATACTTCGGTTCTACCTCTACCTATTTGCCACGCTTGCGGTGTGGTTCATCGCGATCCGCGCAGCACTTATCCACTTTGGCACAATTAATTAACCTCCCTCAAATGAGCTAGAAGTTATCAACAGTCGGCGAACAATGAGCGTGCAGCGGAAAGCCTGCCCTGTTTCTGCGTGTGTGTTCGGGGTCTTGCGGGGCGGTCTGCCACTGAACCCAGTCGTTAGATCCCGATCGCGATCGCAATACCCAATACTTTAAAAATACCAGTAGATCGATCGCCCTTCAATGAGGGTGCGAGTGCTATCATAGACGGGAGATTGAGATACAAATTAAATTTCTATGTATAACCCAACTGCTTTTCAAGAAGACAATATTGATAAACTGGTTGCTTTCATGAGAGCCAATAGTTTTGCAACATTGGTATCGAGCGTAGACGGTGTACCTTGTGCTTCACATATTCCTCTAGTCATCACAATGCAAGGGGATGTCGTGAAATTGAGCGGTCATCTCGCGAAGCCAAATCCTCAATGGCAAGCATTTGGATCTGCTGAGTCATTGGCTATCTTTACCGGGCCGCACGCTTACATTTCCCCTACACAGTATGAAAAACACGAGAGTGTACCAACATGGAACTATATTGCTGTTCATGCCTATGGTGTTCCCAAAATCATCATGCTCAAGGACTCACCAAAAGCAATGAACGAGATGATAAATCAGATGATAGACACCTACGAGGTTGACTACCAAGGGAGCATCCCGATTTTGCAAATAGACTGCCTGCAGCTAAAATAAAGAGAATAGATCAGGGGAAAAAAATGAGCATAACTCCCGAAGAACAATTACGGTTATCAGCCTGTATTGACGAGATAGCGCAAATCCTCTACAGGAATACAGATTCAGCAGAAATAGCGACCTTAGAAGGTCTTGAG
>JACJNV010000372.1 GCA_014695175.1 Microcoleus sp. FACHB-DQ6
ATTTCCGGGGCGCAGTGGAAATCTGAAAGTGTTTCTCAAATGTTACAACTGCGTTGTGCTTACTTGAATGGTGAATTTGCAGTTTAATGTTTTTGCAAAATCGGGATGCTCCCGACGAAAGGGTCGTATTAATGTCATGGGCGGAGTGAGGTATTCAGACAAGAAAAGATGGGTAGATTTTATTCCGTCTGGGAATTCTGCTAATTTTTATGCAGTGCTGAAAATTTTTTATGGAGATTTAAGAGCAGAGTGGATATTACAAGGGAATTTAGCGGAAGACTTTGAAGATAAAGGCTGTAAATTTGTGATAATTTTGGACAACGCTAGTTTTCATAAAAAAGCAGAGATTTTGCAGAAAATAGCAGTAGAGATGCCGAATCTAATCATAGAGTTTTTGCCCAAGTATAGCCCGGACTACAATTTAGTTGAATTAGTATGGCATTCCGCCAAGGAATATGTTGCTAATAGATTATTTGAATCTCTTGAAAAACTAGAGTCTCTGTTGAATAAATTGTTAAATGAAGGAGAACTAATTATGAAATGGAACCGAAAAATAAAAAACAAAGGTAACTTAGTTAATGCAGTTTAGATGTTTGACAGCTTACCAAGCATCCATTAAGACCGTGCTCAAGGGAATTTATTTATGATATTTTAAATTATTCAGCATATCCTTAACATGATCCAGCTTAGACTTTCCATCCGATTCTGGAGCGTAAATCCGGTAATCAATTACCCAAAAATCCTGAGTTTCTCGATTAACATATACACAGTTAACTAGCCTAATGTCCTCGATAACTCGATGTTCATTACCACTATATTGGCGACGAGAAATTTCGATTTCTTTAGAATAACTTTTATCTAAAACTGTATCATCAAAAATTACCGCAGCTTTTTCAGATATCAAGACAAAGGTTTTTTACATTTTCCCAGATTAGGTGAGGAGTTAATTTTTCCCTCCTTAAATAACGATTTATTGTATCATGGCTGCACTTTTTTAAGTGGTCAGCTAGATTGGTAATTGTATAATTAACCTGACTGATCAGTAAATATTGGCAATAGTCTAGCTTGGTAAATCCCATACAGCTTATCCCTTTTTTAGACCTCCACTATAAAATAATTTATCTAAAAAATCTATTGACTCTACCTCTCTTAGAATTGAAATTTCTAATGTAAAACTCAAGATAGTTAATTTTATATTATCGCTCTATCCAATGGGTATTTCTAAACCCGGTACGCTATATCTAGTGGTCGTGCGTAAGTCCTGATATTTCAGCTTGACTGCGACGGTCGAGTCGTGGAGGTTACTGTTAAGCCAAAAATATGGAAGAAGCTTGAGGATGCTGCTGCCAACTATCCGATGTGGGTGGCTGCTATCGGTGGCAAGATGGGTGAATCAACCTCTAACGGCTTTGTGCTATCAGAACCAAATATCCAAGTCTTTGAGAGAAAAGCGAAGGAACCCAAACCTGAAGCAGGGGAGTGAGAGAAGTTTGAGTAGCAATCTAGCAGAAACTTAGTCATTTTGCTGAAGACCTCGCTTAACAAGGATTTAAGCTAAACCTGCCAGCAAGCTAAATCGCGCTAAATCGCTTGCTGGCTGATTTATAGCAACCGCCTTGGCGGTTAGGACGCTAGGTGTAGGATATGCTCCATCGCATCGCGTAGACAATCAAACTGGTCGAGTTGCTTACGAATTCGACTTTTGAGTTAAGACCAGCATTGCTCAATCTTATTGAAATGGAAGTCATAACTGTAGGGTTTAGGCATGGCAGATCAGACGAAATTATCTAATGAACTACTAAAGTAAGATGCTTCTAAAAATCGAGATTTTACGATATTAACTTGTTGATCGTACCAGAGATAAGATAAATATTTATCTAGGTTTACATTTTCAAATGGGAAGTCCGAACGTAAGAAGTAACCACGGCTTTCTCTCCTAGATAAAGAAGATAGCATTATAGCTTCTGCAACAATTAACCAGGCGAATGAATCACTTAAACTTTCATTATTTTGTATCAATGTACTTCGAGTTTCACGGAACCATTGAATGCTCTCTAGAGCCTGAGTTTCATTCTTATTTTTATTTTGGTATTCATATAATCTCCCTCTAATTTCTTTTAACAACTCCCCACTGAAATGAGATTTTTGAAAGACTATCTCAAAATCAAGTTGCTTTTCATGTTCTTTAAGCTGCTTTACGATATGTTCGCATATAATACGACCGTTAGCTAAGTAAAGCGCCCAAGGTAATCCACCAACTCGATTTGCACCAAAATCGTGCATACATTCACCCGTTACATAGACATTTTTCAAATCTGTGCGGCAATTTATATGTGCAATTCCACCCATCGAAAAATAAGTAATCGGTTTGACCTGAAATAATCTAAAATTTTCAACTGAAAATAATTTCTTTAAATCTTGAAATTTATCGTAGTTTATTACTTGAGGGTAATCAGTAGAAATTATTTTATGCGAAACCTCAATACGCGCATTTTCTGGAAAATTTGTTAAAAAATTTTCCAAAGCATCTTTATATAATGGAATTAACTTATTACAAAAGTTTGGCTGGGTGTATGTGTTTTGAATCGCTGAATTAAACTTGAAGATCGCTAAATAAAGCTCCCTGTATGAAAGGTCGATAGAATAGTCCATATGACTATTACTCGTCCAGAAATTAACAGCTTGAAGATGTGTATTAGTTCCTTGCCCATCAAAGAGCATTTTTTCCAACCAGACAACTCTGCTTTTATTTTTGTCATAAATTTCTGCCCCAGCAATCTCTTCCGTTGGCGTTAAGTCATTAGTATCAATATTTCCGTATCCATGTTTGAAGAGAAACTCTAAATTTGTTGCACTGCCTCCACACTCCATAAAGCGACCTAACATTGTTCCAAAACAGTTAGTATTTATCGAATTGGAATATAAACCTGCATACCCTCCCGAAGCTAGGATGATTGCGCGGCAACGCAATTTTCCGATGTAGCCGTTTTTCTCATACTGCAATCCTTGGCAAATATTTTTGTCTATTACTAATCGAGTGACCCAAGCATTTATTATTCGCCCTCCAAGGGATTCAAATAGTTCATACATATATTGCAAAAAAGATTTACCACTTTCAGACTCTAATGCCAATCCAATTTTTATGGCTTTTAAAGCAACAAGAGATGAAAGCTCATCAATTTCATCCTTTAAATATTGCTGTAAAGCTTGAGTTACGAAAGGATGAGCGCACTTCCTTCCCAAATCATCCATGTAAGAGGCAAAGTCATCGTTTGTTAAAGAGGAAGTGTTGATAGCACCCACAGACCGATGCGTTGAACCTTGTATGCCGCCTCTATCTTTATCCAAATAAGTAATTAAAGTTGTAGGTATTCCTGCCTTTATGAGTTTATAAGCAGCCCAAATTCCTGCAACTCCTCCTCCAACCACAGCAACCTGAGAATCTAAAGCAGGAAGTATATGATTCATTTTTACTTTTGCCTTTATGAAAAAAAAGGTTATATAATAAAGGTTTAATGTCAATCTGTCAATAGGCTGATATCTTTTTCCAGGTTAACGGGGTAGAGCATTTGTGACAAGTTAAGAAAAAGTGCAAATTGTCAAGGGGGTAGACAAAAAAAGGTAAAATAGGATGAAACCGTTACCGGGCAAGCAGTTGAGCCATAATTGAACCAGTTGTGAGTCGCAAAAAACGAATCAACCGAGATCATGCAAAGAAAAAAAATCGTCCCCAAGTAGAAAATGAAGTGATCGCGAATCACTTGGAAGATTTATTAATTCCGGCAATGGCGGCCCAAAAAACTTTTTATCGGCAACTAAATCTAAGAGATAGAATTCTGACACTACGCTGTTGTACCTTTAAATAGGGTATAATAAAAATTAAGTTTAGTCAATCTCTACAAAAATGCCAGCCAAAAACCATCTCAATTCCCAACAAATAGAGAAACTACAGAAAGCCTTAAAAGAGGAAGAAAAGGCAAATGTCAGAGAAAGAATTCTGATTTTATTATTGCTCAATGACGGAAAAACACAATCTAAAATCGCTGAGTTTGTGGGTTGTTCAATAATAAATAAAGTATCTTATTGATGTATCAAGGGAGACCCAGACAATCTCGAAAGTCTAATAGATGAAAGGATGAAAGTAAATCACAAAAAAGCCACAGACAAATATATAGAGATATTATTAAAAACTATAGAAAAAACCCCTCAAGAATTAGGATATGATTTTGGACGATGGACAGCGCAGAGATTAGCAACATACTTAGAGGAATCCACAGGAATAAAATTAAGTGGAGGACAAGTTCGGAGGATATTAAAGAAAAAAAAGTAGGTTTACATCTGGGCTAAGTATAGCCTAGAGTCCAAGAGAAATCCTGAAAAAAGAACAGCGTTTAAAATAAAGATATCCGAATATTTAAAAATAGAAAAAGAAACTCCAGAACGATTACAGGTCGGGTTTTGGGACGAGAGTGGATTTAGTTTAAGAGTCACCAGAAGAAATAACTGGTGTAAAAAAGGAAGCCGAAAAAAGGTCAGAGGAGACCGAAGAAAAGGCAGAGTTAATGTAATGGGAGGAGTGAGGAATTCGGATAAAAAAAGGTGGTATAATTCCTTAAAAAAGGCAATTCATATAATTTTTATCAAGTGCTAAAACTCTTTTATGAAGAGCTAATCAATGAATGGGTATCAGCAGGTAATCAAGCCTCAGAATTTGCTCAAAAAAAAGCGAAAATAGTGATTGTTCTGGATAATGCTAGTTTTCATAAGAAAGAAGAGTACCTGAAAATAATTGCAACAGAAATGCCTAATCTTCATTGAGAATTCCTCCCCGAATACAGCCCAGACTATAACTTAATTGAATTAGTATGGCATTCGGCTAAAGAATATATTGCCAATCGACTTTTTACATCTATTGAAGAGCTAGAGTATTTATTGCACCGCCTCTTAAATGAAGGGCAATTAATAATTAAATGGGGTCGCAAAATCAAAAATAAGGGCAATGCTTGTATCACAGTTTAAATGTGCAACAGCTTAGTGGTTAGTTGTTAGTTGCTACAAATAACAACTAATACCAAATCCGCGTTAAATATCCCGTTTATTTCTTAGTCTCGCGTTGCGCGGACTTTGTTTGTGTAGTAGCGGTTTCAACCGCCGAATCATAATGGGGATGGCCAACCAGGATTTGATATAAAAACTGTCAACTAACAACTGTCAACTAACAACTGTCAACTGTCAACTGTCAACTGACAACTGACTTCATTTCAAAAACTCAATCAACTGCTGCAACTTCAACCAAGATTCGCCGCTCAATAAAATCTCCTTAGCCATAGAAACTCCTGCTTCGTGGGAACCCAAAGGAATTTCACCTCCCACCTGAAGAGCCAAAGACGCATTCAAAGCTACAACGTCCATTTGTGCTGGCGTACCTTTGCCTTGCAAAACATTCCGCAAAATCTCGGCGTTTTCCTCAACATTTCCGCCTTTTAACGAGCCGATCGCACTTGGTGTCAATCCTACCTTTTCCGGGTCTAAAGTACTGAGTTCCACTTGACCGCCCGACAAAACCGCCAAATCAGTCACATCTCCCAAACCCGCCTCGTCCAACTTTTCTCTGCCGTGAACGACTACAGCTAACTCAGTCCCCAACTCGCCCAAAGCTTGAGCAATAGTTGATACAAGACTAGGATCGAACACCCCAATTACCTGCCCTGTAGGGCGCATAGGATTGACAAGGGGCCCTAAAAGGTTAAAAACAGTCCGTACCTTCAAAGTGCGCCGGAGCGACGCTACAGCCTTAAGTGCGGGATGCCACCCAGGCGCAAATAAAAAGGTGATGCCTACTGCGTCTACCGCAGCTTTTACCTTTGCGGGATCGGCGTTGAGGTTGACTCCCAGTGCTTCCAACACGTCAGCAGAACCCACTTTGCTCGATGCGGAGCGATTTCCGTGTTTGGCAACTCGAACTTGGCCGGCGGCGGCCACAAAAGCGACAGCAGTGGAAATGTTAAACGTGGAAGCGCCGTCGCCGCCGGTGCCACAAGTATCAATTAATTTGAGATTGGAGATTGGAGATTGGGAATTGAAAACGCTCTCCGACTCGCCTGCAAGCGACTGAGAACCCAGTACCTGAGCCATTCCTACCAATTCTTGGGCAGAGATGCCTTTGGCTTGGATGGCCGCTAAAATTGCTCCTGAGAGGACGGGGGGAATAGCTTCTGCTAGCCATCCCTGCATCAAGTCGGCTGCTTGGTCGCGTGAGAGAGATTGTCTGTCTAATAGTTGTTGCAGGAGGGCTGGCCACACAGGAGAATCCGCCGTCTGGGTTGAAGCAGGGGATAACTCTGGCGTTGCTAGTAGAGGAGAATCTGTCATTTATTAGTTTCTAGTCAAATTTAGCCCGATCGAGCTTTGCGGCCAAACCGAGAATCGATCGGGATTTTACCAGACTTGCCGACCACATTTTGCGCGCCCGCGCCCAGATTTTTGCCCAAATGCCAGCACCGCTACAGAATTTTTCCGCCCGCAGCAGCAGAATATGAATTTTTTGATACAACAATTACCCTATTGTTGTGCCAACTTTACATAGAAACCCCAGATCGTACAACTGCCAGCAGTCTGCTGTATTATCTATCAGCAATAATACTTAAGAGTAACTCAGAGCACCCAAAGACCGATAAAAATTTCCGACAGGAGTTGTGGAGAGCAAAAAAGTTTAGATTTTAGGAGATCCCCAGATTCATCTGTGGAGTCAATTCTTTAATCTAAAATCTCAAATCTCCAATCGACTGACAGCAAGGACAGCGAGCGTTTAGCTCTTGCAGGCGGGTTAGTTGCCTCGGGTAAGAGTCGATCGCACTCTCACCCAAATCCTACAAATAGAGTCTTGCGGTTGTAGAAGTCGCTGCCTTTTATGATTGTAACAACATCTTTGCTACTAACTTATTTCAGGGTATTCAACTGCTAATATATTCAGGGAGATTTCAAGGAAGGGGTTTTGCTAGAACACCTGCCTCGTAGGCACATCGATGTGCCAATACGATCGTGACAGCTAGTCAAGCCTCAAATAAATACCGGCTCGACTAAACTTTCAGCACCAACCACTAACAACTAACAGCCCCGTAGGACAGATGAATAAACACAATCGTCTCCGGCTGCGAGACAGCATATTTCAGCCTAACTAACGGCTTGAATTTAACAGGCGGTAGGCCAAAAATATTCACCTCAAACACAAGAGCAGGGTATTCACAAGTGGGAAATCAAAAATTAGGAAATAAAGCGATAGAATGCCTGAATGTTGCGGAGGCACTGCACCAAATGGAAGCAAAATATTATAGTATGTTTGAAAATGCTGTGTCGGGTATTTTTCAAACAACCCAATCCGGTCGCTACATCAGCGCTAACCCAGCTTTGGCTCGCATCTACGGATATAATTCCGCCGCAGAATTGATGAGCTGTCTGACTGATATCAGCGATCAGCTTTACGTCAATCCCGATCGGCGCGATCAGTTTGTTTCTGCTTTGCAAGAACAGGGTATGGTATCGGATTTTGAGTCGCAGATTTATCGCCGAGACGGAACAATAATTTGGATCGCTGAGAATGCGCGGGCTGTCTGCGATGAAGCGGGTAAATTGCTCTACTACGAAGGTTTTGTAGAAGATATCACCCAGCGCAAGCAAGCAGAATCTGCACTTCGAGAAAGCGAAGAACGCCTGCGCTTAATAATTGAAGGCGTTAAGGATTATGCTATATTTATGTTAGATACTGATGGGTATGTAGCTAGCTGGAATTCTGGTGCAGAACGCATTTTGGGATACAGAGCTCATGAGATAGTCGGCAATAATTCGGAGTGTTTTTTCACTAAAGAAGATCTTGAAATCGGCAAGCACAACGAAAAACTAATCCGGGCCGTGGCAGAAGGTCGATACGAAAATGAAGGCTGGCGCCTTCGCAAAGACGGATCGCGATTTTGGGCGAATATTATTGTTACTCCTTTGCGCGATGAAAGGGGAAAGTTGCAGGGCTTTTCTCAAGTAATGCAGGATATTACTGAGCAAAAGCGGGCGGCTGAGGAAAAGATGCAGTTGATTGCTTCTTTGCAGGCGTCGGAAAAAAAGTTTCGCACTTTGTACGAATCGACGACTGATGCGGTAATGCTGCTAGACGAAGAGGGTTTTTTGGATTGCAATCCGGCTACTTTAAAGTTATTTGGATGCAGCACTGAATCGGAGTTTTGCGGCAAGCATCCTTCCGAGTTCAGCCCTCCGTTGCAACCGGACGGACAAGATTCTCTGAGTCTTTATCAAGAGCGAGTTAATACGGCTGTGCGATCGGGAAATTGCCGTTTTGACTGGCGGCACTGCCGTTTGGACGGTTCTGAGTTTCCGGCGGAAGTGCTGCTAACTTCTATGGATATTGGCGGCAAAATGGGGCTGCAAGGCGTGGTGCGCGATATCACTTATCGGGTGCAGGCTGAGGAGGCCCTGAAGCAGGCTAACGAGGTATTGGAATGCCGGGTTAAAGAGCGGACGAGTCAGTTGGAAGAGGCTATTAAAAAGTTGAGATTGTCGGAAGAAAAGTTTTCTAAGGCTTTTCGCTCAAGTCCAGATCCGATGATTATTACTACTTTTGCAGAGGGTCGTTTTATTGAAGTTAATGATAGTTTTTTGTCGATGACTGGTTACGCTTTAGAAGAAACGAATTGCAATACAGTACCGGGGTTAAATATTTGGGTAAGGCCTCAAGACAGACTTAATTTTAGGCAACGTTTGCACGAACAAGGTGTGGTTCGCAATCAGGAATGCGAGTTTCGCATGAAGTCGGGATCGGTGGTGGTGTGTTTGCTGTCAGCAGAGTTGATTAATTTGGACGGCGAACTCTGTATGCTGGCGGTGATGACGGATATTACCGATCGCAAACACGCCGAAGAAGCCCTACGGGAAAGCCAGCGGGCCTTGGCGACGCTGATGAGCAATTTGCCGGGAATGGCCTACCGTTTTCGCAACGATGCCGATCGCAGTATGGAGTTTGTCAGCGAAGGTTGCTATCAGTTAGCCGGCTATTCTCCTGAAGAATTTATCGGCACTCGGGAAGTTTCTATATCGGAATTGACTCACCCGGACGATCGCGAGAATTTGTGGAATGCCGTGCAAGTTGCCTTGCAAGAAAATCGACCCTATCAGCTAAATTACCGAATTACTTCTAAAAACGGCGAATTAAAATGGGTTTGGGAGCAAGGTTTGGGAGTGTTTTCCGAGTCCGGAGAATTGATAGCTTTGGAAGGGTTAATTACTGATATTTCCGAGCAGAAACGCAGTGAAGAAGCTTTGCGGCGATCGCAAACAGAGTTAACCCAACAAAAAATTCAGCTCGAAAATACTTTGCACGAGTTGCAGCAAACTCAAGCCTTATTAATTCATACTGAAAAAATGTCTACTCTCGGTCAAATGGTAGCTGGTGTTGCTCACGAAATTAACAATCCCGTTAGCAGCGTCTGCGGCAATCTCGTTCACGTCGGCCACTACACGGAAGATTTGCTGACTTTGCTCGATATGTACCAGCAGCACTGCCCGCAGCCGCCGGCCGCAATTCAAGATAAAATTAAGGATATCGAGCTAGAGTTTCTGCTAGAAGATTTGCCGAAAGCGATGTCTTCGATGCAGGTTGGGGCCGATCGCATTCGGGAAATCGTGCGATCTCTCAGAAATTTCTCCCGCAAAGACGATTCTCAAATGAGCAAAGTTAACCTGCACGAAGGGATTGAAGGAACGTTGCTAATTCTGCAAAGCCGCCTGAAAGCCAGAGGCAACTATCCCGAAATTGCGGTCATTAAGGACTATGGAAATTTGCCTTTGGTGGAGTGTTATGCCGGCAAAATCAATCAGGTATTTATGAATTTGATCGGAAATGCGATCGACGCGATCGAGGAATACAACGAAGGGCATTCAGTTGGCGAAGTCAAAGCTAACCGCAGCAAGATTAAAATTAGGACAGAAGTCCAAAACTCCAATGCTGTAATTAGGATTTCTGACAACGGCCCCGGTATGCCCGAAGAAGTTTCCCAGCAGTTATTCGAGGCTTTTTTTACCACCAAACCCGCCGACAAAGGCACCGGTTTAGGCCTGTCAATTTCCTACAAAGTTGTCCAAGAACACGGTGGCAAACTTAGCTGCGTGTCTGCACTCGGCCATGGAGCAGAGTTTATCATAGAATTGCCGATCGAACAACCGATCGAACAATCCTAAAATGCGATCGGGGCGATCGCATTTCCGATAACGAGTCGCGGTTTGTAGTGAGGACTAAAGTTCTCATAAAACTCGATCGGACTAAAGCGGTAAGGTGCGGTGTGCATGGAGCCCTACATATAGAAATTTTGCATAAGTTCTGTATTGCTCAAACCCTGGCTTTTATTGCTTCTTGCTGCCATCAGTTACATCCGTCAAGCGAAGCCGTTGCCGAACTTCCTTCTTCCTTAATTACACCTTTCCAAATAAATTCGAGCCACATTATCCCCCGGATTTTGGCGCAAACAATCCGCAAAAAGTGCCGAAGCTTCCCTAAAACTGTTCATATTGTACAAAGACAAAGCCTCAATAAACACTTGCAAAGTCGCTAACTTCCCCGCTTTAACTTCCGGCAAATCCGCATCAAAAACTTCATAAACAGTCACCCATTCAGACTTACCCTTAACCTGAACTTTATCAATTACCCGAATTGCATAATCACCCGGATTTCTCAAGCGATCGAAAGTCTGCTGAGTAATTAACAGCGACACCCCGTAATTCTTCGTCAAACTTTCAATCCGAGAAGCCAAATTAACCGCATCGCTAATCACAGTACCGTCCATCCGGTTTTTGCCGCCCACTATACCCAGAATCAAAGAACCCGTATTGATTCCCACCCCAATCTCAACTGGCACATAACCCACAGAAGCGCGATCTCGATTGTATTCAGCAAGAGTATGCAGCATGGCAATTCCCGCTTTCACAGCATCATCCGCCCCCTCGCTAAACAAAGCCATAATTGCATCGCCAATATATTTATCAATAAACCCCTGGTTTTCCACAATCAGCGGTTCCATTCGACTCAGATAAGAATTTATAAATTTGAAATTTTCTGTCGGTGTCATTTGTTCCGAGAGAGTAGTGAAATCGCGGATGTCAGAAAACAAAACCGACATTTCCAACTCCACCGCTTCTCCCAATTTAATATCAACAATACTGTCACATCCCAAAAAAGCTAACAACTCTTTGGGTACAAAGCGACTTGTGGCCTCCGCAATTTCTAATTCTGCATCCAGTGAAAGTTCCAAATTGCAATTGACCTCAAAGAGATCCTCGATGAACTTTTGGCGTTCTGCCTCAGCTTCTTGGCGTTCCGTGATATCTTGAAGAGTGGTGATAGCATAAACAATATTTCCTTGTTGATCGTAGATTGGAGTAGCGAAGATTTCTAGGGGAATAATCTTGTCGCCTTGATGAACTTCGGCATCGTCAGCCGTAGCACTTTCCCCCTTCAACGCGCGCACGCTGGGTAAATTCTCCGTAGGATAATTTTGATTTGTGCCTGCTTGATAGAGTTGATAAACCTCTGACAATTGCTTGGAACTCGTATCCGGCACAACTCCTTTACCAAATATCTCTTTTGCTTTCCGATTGATGTAGTAAGGTTTGCCGTCCGCATCCAGCACACCCACACCAATCGGCATTGCTTCCAAAAACTGTGTCAAGCGATTTTCGTTTTCGTGGAGTTTAGCAATCAGTACCGCTTGCTCGCAGTTGAACTCTACCAACTCCTGATTCATTTGCTGGAGTTGGACATTTTGTTGTGCCAGTTGTTTATCTTGAAGATAACTATTTAGCGCTTCTCTAACCGTCAATTTCAAATCTTCAGCTTGCCAAGGTTTGGTAATATAACGATATAGGTTTGCAGAGTTGATAGCATTGGTTATCGCCTCAATATCTGCTTGCCCCGTCAGCATAATTTTTATAGTTTTAGGCGAAATTATATGAGCCTGTTTCAACAGCTCGTCTCCCTTCATGTCAGGCATAATGTGGTCGGAAATAATTAAAGGAATTTCCTCCCCATCCTCTAGCAATTCTTCAATTAACTCTAAGGCCTCTTGCCCACCTTCAGCAATTTCGATTATATAATCATTGCCAACAGCCTCTTGCAGTTCTGCTTTGAGGCTCCTGAGTACAGTTTTCTCATCATCGACACAGATAATTACCTGTTGACTCATAGTTTAGATAAACCAGATTTAATAGTTTCCAGCAACTCGGATTCTAACCAAGGTTTAGATAAGCAAGAATGGAGGTTAGCCTGTTTTTTCGCTCGGTCAATTGCTACTTCATCGGCTTGACCTGTCAGCATAATTTTTATAACATGGGGGTAGTTTTTGTGAATGCGAATCAGCAACTCATCTCCCTTAATACCGGGCATTAACCAATCACAAATAATCAGAATAAGGGTAATTTTTTCGTCATAGAGTTCGCTGATTACCTCTAAAGCCTCCTCAGCATCTTCTGCTCCTTCGTAGGTGTAGGCATTCCCAAATTCTGCTGCTAGCTGCGTCCTGAGACTGTCTAATACCATTCTCTCATCGTCAACGCACAAAATAACTGGTTTCGACATCTATTTTTTCTCCTTTTTAATTGTTATTAGTAGCAAAAGTAGTCAAAGTAGTAAAGTATATTAGTAGACCCCATCTTATCTGAAGATGTCAGTCGATTTTAATTTGAGATTTGAGACTTCGGCGTGAGCGCTCAGTCGAAGGATTTTAGATTGACTCCACAGATGAATCTGGGAGCTTGAACAAGGGTCTAAAATTTTTGCCTCTCCACGAATCCTGTCGGGGCTTGTATCCGTTTTTGGGCGGGGTCACAAGTCAACGGATAGCCCCATCCTCTCCCCCTCCCCCCAGTCGCCGAAACTAAGAAACTTATATGGGTAGTAGCTTAGCTGAGCATAGCCCATCGTACTGCTGTTTTACATCCGTTTCCGGTTCGATCGGAGTTATGGGCCTCAAAACGCTTTAATTTTTGAAATCCTATCAATGGGGTAGATTGCAGCTTAGGCGGAACCAAGCAAAATCCGACCGGCTTACTACCTTATATAGTTTGCGAGTTCCTTGACCTGCTTATACACCGCTCATTGGCAGGAAAACATTAAATGTAGTTTTGCCCGGAATTGATTCTACTTCAATTTTTCCCTGATGTTTCTCAACAATCTTCTTGACAATATCTAGTCCCAATCCGCTGCCTTCTCCTGCCAATTTAGTAGTAAAAAACGGGTCAAATATTTTCGCTTTTATCTCTTCTGGTATCCCGTGACCGCTGTCGCTAATGCTAATCTTAGCCTGGTCATCTTCAGTCGTTAACTCAATTGTTAGCGTGCCTCGATAATCCATTGCTTGCAAAGCATTGTGAATTAAATTCGTCCAAACTTGATTAAGTTCGTCTGGATAGCACAGTATCGGCGGGATTTCGGCATAGTTTTTGATGACCTCCACTCCCTGTTTGAGGAGATTTTGATACAGGGTTAAGATTGTTTCAATACCTCCTGTAATACTGGCTGCTGTTTTTTCGCCCGACTGTTCGTAGCGGGCATAAGTTTTTAAGGCAAAAACTACTTTGGATGCTCTGTCTGTGGCTGTGTTGATAGTAGCGATGCCTCTTTTTAATTCGGAAAGTTTGTAGGCGATTTCTAAGAGATGTAAACTATCGGATCTTTGCAACAACGGGACAAAGGCATCTATTTCATTATAAACCCCCATGATCACTAGGCGATCGGCTACGGTATCGGCACTATCAATCTCTAATTCTTCCAGTTGGGTTCTCAAAGCTCTCTTTAATTTGCGTTCTTCTTTTGTTGATAAGCTTGCTTCTTGTTGGAGGGAACGCTGAAGTAAACTCAAGAAATTCTGTGCTTCTGGTGGGGAGAGAGATTGAAAAAGTGCGGGCAACTGTTCTAAAGTTTGATTCAAGAACTTAGAAACATTTCCTGCCGAGGAGCGAATTGCACCCAGCGGAGTGTTAACTTCGTGGGCCACTCCGGCCACAAGTTGTCCTAAAGCTGCCATTTTTTCTGATTGAATCAATCCTTCTTGTGTGGCTTTGAGATTGCTTAAAACTTGTGATAATTCTTGAGTGCGTTCTTCTACTTTTGCTTCTAAGTTGGTATAGAGTTGGGCATTTTCGATCGAGATGGCAGCTTGCGAGGACAAGACTTTTAACAGGGCTACTCTGTCGGGAGTAAATGCACCTGTTACCAGGTTATTTTCTAAGTAAATTATTGAAATAAGCTGATTCTGTTTGAGCAGAGGAACGCAGAGAATTGATTTAGTTTTATGTGCCTTTATATAAGTGTCATTAGTAAATTTACCTTCACGACTAGCATCATTTAAAACAACATCTTTGTGAGTCCGACTTACATAATTAATCACTGATAGTGACAGTAAGTTACTGCTTTCCAATGGGATTGACTGCAATAAATTGATGCTGTCGCAATCAACTGCACCCGATGCTTCAATCAGTAGTTTACCATGAGATTCCAACAACAAGTAGCCCACCTGTGCGCCAGCATTCTCAATCATAATTTTCATCAAGTTTCGGAGTAATTTCTCTAGCACAATTTCACCAGCAATGGCTTGAGAAGCTTTGATAACTGTCGCTAAATCTAAAGCTGTACCCGCTCCTGTAGTAGTGTGAGAAGTGGCGATGCTCGTGCCAGTGTTTTTACCAATATTCCCTGCAGATTTAGCCTGTAATTGTGGATATCTTGCTTCTAAATCCTCAACTTTTGCCCTAGCTTGCCAGCGAGTATAGCCGTAGTGTGCTCCTTTGAGATAGGTTTGGGCAATCTCCTCCATACCGCTTGCGAGATAAAATTCTGCTGCTAGCTCATAGGCTAAAGCTTCATATTGAATATATCCGCTGTCTCTTGCTCCTTTAATCGCTCGGTCGTAAAGTTTTGCTGCTTGCCAATTATCTCCCAATACTCGCGCTGTTTCTGCTTCTACTAGGTCGTATTTATGCTGGAAATTGAACGGGGCAAGCTCTGCCCATTGCTTCATTTGCTCCTGGTTTAATTCGACTCGCTCCAAGTTTTCCATGAATTGGGGAGAATACTGAGCGAGCAGGGCAAGAGAATAGTAGAAGTTATGCAGAGCAACATACATAAATCCCATGAGAGAATCTATGTATTCTGCGGCTGCGATCGCATTTTTTACGGCCCCGGCAGAGTCTTTGAATAAGTAAGAAAGATTTAGTTTGGCGAGGTAAACCAGACAAAGCAAAGTGCGGTTATTCGTGGCTAGCAAACGGGGAATTATTTCCTCCTCGTTAAAGCTTTCGCCGAGCAAACGAGATGGGGTGGCAGTTGTTTCCAAAAGATTTAAGGTAACTTGCCGCCAGATATTAGTCTGGTAGAGAGCATATTCCTGTTTAAGCTTCCATAATTGTTCGCAGGCTTGCTGCATTTTTGAGGCGACAGATTCTAGTCCTTCCCCCGTCAAAAATAGGGTGATACAATAAGCTTTAATACAATAACAGGCGTACTCATTGTCTCCTGTGTCCAGTCCGCTTTTACTTCCCTCTAGGAGCAGAGAAAGACTGCTTTTTTCGGGGTCTTTCCAGTGTTTAACGAAAGAACAAAATAAGTTATAAACTTTCGCTTTTAGTTCTGTAGCATGATATATGTTTACTAGCTTCAGTGCCAATTTTCCGGCGTGATATCCAGTTTCTATGTTGCCTTTTCCCGAACAGATAACAGCATACCCAACATAAGCATAAGCAGCCAAGGCTGAATAGCCTTTTTGAATAGTCAGGTTAACCATTGTCAACATAATTAACACTAAAACTCCGGGTTTCGCAAATAAAGCTGAGGGAGAAATAGACATTAAAATCCGCATGGCTGCTAGTTGAGCAGCGTCAGTCATTTGCGGGAAGCTTTCTAAGTCCATCAGTGTTGGCAGCTTTACGTTACTATCTTCCGCTGTAGACAGAGAAATTTCCAGTAATTTTAATGCTTCTAAACCCGTTTCTATTGCTTTAAGTGGCTGATTTTGAGCGGTAGAAATTTGCACTTTAAGTTCGTAAGCTTTTACTCTGTCTAGCTGATTTATTGCTCGTTCCAAGATAACTTCAGCTAATGTTTCGGCCTGGTGAAATTGGGTGTTTAAATATTGAGCCTCTACTGTTTCTTGATAGAGATTTAGGGTTAAGTCATACTGCGTTTGCCAACTTTCTTCGGTTAACAGGCTTAACCCTGTCTTCAAATATTGAACCGCCGCAGTGTAAGCCGTCGCTGCTTTGGCTTTCTGGCCGGCTATCAAATTTAGTTGGGCAATTTCGTTTCGCTCTTGTTGATGGGTTAGTAGGGGCTGTACTGCCCTGCTTGCTCCTATCCCAAGATTGAGATGATCGACAATTTCAAATATTTTTTTCGAGCGTGTTTCGGGCGAACTATTCTTGAGCAACAGGCGACCAATTTGTAAATGGATGGCTTGTTTTTCTGATTCGTCAATCAAAGAATAAGTTGCTTGTTGGATGCGATCGTGTCCAAATTTATAGTGTTGAATTAACAGTTGAGTATCTAATTCTGAGAAAGTAAAAATCAACTCAGACTGAATTGCCTCTTTCAGAGCGGAGAAAATTTCAGCGGGCGATCGCTCGCAAATAATTGATAGAGTGCTTAAGTCAAACTCTGCACCTATACAAGCTGCAAAACGCAATACCTCCTGAGCGGTAGACGGCAATTTGTTGAGTTTGGCAATCATTAATTCTACCACATTTTCAGTAATTGCCCTCGCCTCAATCTGAACAATATCCCAGTGCCAAGTGCGATCGATAAAATCGAAGCTTAGCAGGTTTTCAGCATATAACGTTTTCAACAATTCACTCACAAAAAAAGGATTACCCCGGGTTTTTTTCAGGATTAATTCTGCTAAAGATCGAACCGAAGAACCATCGCATTGTAACGTATCAGCAATCAATTCATTGATATGTTTTTGCGCTAAAGGTACAAGGGTAATCTGGTTGACGACAGATACTTGATTGGAGCGGATTGCTTCCAGAGTCACCATCAAGGGATGGGTGGAATTGACTTCGTTGTCTCGATAAGCTCCAATCAAAAATAGATATTGGGTATCTGCATCCGCCATCATCAGTTGGATTAATTTGAGGGTGGCAGTATCTGCCCACTGCAAATCGTCCAGAAAAATGACTAAAGGATGCTTTTTTGAGCAAAATACCCGAATGAAATTGCCACAGATAAGATTAAAGCGATTTTGCGATTCAATTGCGCCTAATTCCGGCAATGCCGGCTGTTGACCCACAATCAATGCAACTTCGGGAATTACATCAATAATGATTTGACCGTTAGCACCAAAAGCATCTAATAATTTTTCTCGCCATTGATTAAGCTGTTCTTCGCTTTCGGTCAATAATTGTCGCACTAATCCCGAGAAAGCACTGACAAGAGCAGAGTAAGGAATATTGCGCTGAAATTGGTCGAACTTTCCAGCAATAAAATAGCCTCTAGCCTTGGTTATCGGTTTATAAACTTCGGATACCAGTGCTGACTTGCCGATGCCAGAATAACCAGCAACCAGCATTAATTCTTTACGGGATTGCTGATTATTTTCGGTTTTGCTAACTCGATCGAAGGCTGCTAGTAAATCTGCAACTTCTGCCTCACGTCCGTAAAGTTTCTGGGGAATTTGGAACTTGTCGCAAATATCTTGACGGCCAAGGGGGAACGATTCTATTTTGCCCTTTGTCTGTAATTGGTTCAAACATTTTTCTAAATCTGCTTTGATTCCGCAGGCACTTTGATATCGATCCTCGGCTGTTTTTGCCATCAGTTTGAGTGCGATATCAGAAATAATTTGGGGAATTTCTGGATTAACCTGATGCGGCGGTACTGGTTGTTTTGCGATGTGGCAATGTACCAACTCCAAAGCATCGTCAGCGGCAAATGGAAGTTGTCCGGTGAGGAGTTCGTAGAAGGTAACGCCCAAAGAGTAAAAGTCGGTTCGATAATCGAGAGAACGGTTCATCCTTCCAGTTTGTTCTGGAGAAATATAGGCTAATGTACCTTCTAAAATATTGGGGTTTTTTAGGGTAGGATTTTCACGGGTGAAGACGGTAGCAATGCCAAAATCGATAATTTTGACTTGCCCGGTTTCTGGATTGAGCAGGATATTGGCGGGGTTAATGTCTTTGTGGATAATTTTGGCACCATGAATTTGAGCCAAAATCTCTGCTATTTGAATAGCGATGCGGAGGAAGTGCTGTAAAGATGAAATATTTGGCGTTTCTACAGGGGTATCCTTCAACATTGCTAAAGAAGTGCCGCCATAATCTTCAAAGATAATGACTAGGGTTCTTTGATACTCCTGTAGGCTATAAACTTTGACGAATCCTTCTAGATTTTGGAGATTGCAAGTAATTTCGTATTCCTGTTTGTAGCGGGTAAGTTCAGCAGGATCGGGATAATCTTGCTCGAGCATTTTGAAGATAACAAGTTGATTGTCCTGTTCGCGAATGCCTCGATAAACCGTTGAATTTTGGCTTTCGTAAATTCGATCTAGAATCTCGTAGCCTTCAATTTTTAACATTTTGGGTGATTTTGAGAATGTTAATTTTTATGTAAGGTATGGTAATCTGCACCCTCTTGAACAGTCGCTTTTTTTGAGCGGAATTATGTCTATTTAACCTGACTTGTATTATTGACTACAACTACCTATCTTCGACAGGGGCTAAAAGATTGTCGGTGAAAAGCCGATCGCCCGTAACGTTCCAACCCCAATTTATGTTTGGCTGTCCCATATCCTTTGTTGTTTGTCAAGTCATATTCAGGATACTTAACAGCTAAACGCAGGATTAATTCATCGCGCCAAACTTTCGCCACAATACTAGCAGCAGCAATCTGAATCGATCGCGCATCACCCTTGATCATCGTCTCTTGCTCGATCGCCAAATTGGGAATCCTTTGATTCCCATCAACCAAACACAAATCCGGCGTCACCTTCAACTTCAAAATCGCCCGTTTCATCGCCAACAAAGAAGCCTGTAAAATATTGAGGCGATCGATCTCTCGCACCGAAGCCACACCAATTTGACAGTCAACCGCCACAGCCCGGATTTTTACGGCTAACCGACTCCGGGCGGCGGCACTCAACTGCTTGCTGTCGCGCACCCCGCAACTTGCTAATTCATCGAGAACTTCGTCGGGCAAAATGCAGGCTGCAGCCACCACCGGCCCGAACAAAGCGCCTCGTCCGACTTCATCCACACCTGCAATTACTAGAGTGTTCGAGGGAGAGGGGGAAAGGGGAAGATGGAAAGATGGGAAGAGAGTAAAAATTTCTACTTCTTCCTTCTTCCCTCTTCCCTCTGACTTCTTCCCTCTTCCCTCGGACTTCATATCACTCATCCACAACGGCTGACGAGCGGCGGCGGCGGCGGCGGTTGATAGCAGGCTCCTCGGGTTCGCTGGGTTCGCTGGGTTGGCTGGGTTCGATCGGCTCATGGGATTCGATCGGCTCATGGGATTCGATTGGCTCATGGGATTCGATCGGCTCATAAGATTCGATCGGCTCATGGGATTCGATCGGCTCATGGGATTCGATCGGCTCATGGGATTCGATCGGTTCAAGAGATTCGCCCATCACATCGCTGGCTTCGTCAATCCGATCAAAATCATCAGTTTCGTCGATCGAACTCTCGCCATAAATTTGGGCCTCATCATCATCATCCTCAGAAAAAACAGGCTCAACTACCGATCTTTCTGGATAATAATCCCGTTCCTCAACATTCTCAGCAGGCGCCGCCGCTTCAAATTCAAATTCGAGCTGCTCGAAAGGCGGCTTGTTCGGGGCCGCTCCGGGGAGAGTCACCGAAACGATCGCATTCTTAGGATTTTTCACGCTGCGATCCGTAAGCACCAAAGGAGAAACCCCCATCAGCGCATAAACATCCTGTTCCTCTGGCGTCATTTCCACCGAAATCACCTCTGGAGGCTCCACCATCGGCTTCATCAACTCAGACTTAGCCGGACGCACGCGATCGAAATCCTCGCGCCTGCCCACAGTCGCCATATTCACCAGCCCGAAGCCCTCCGACGCGGCCCGGATGCCGGGGGGCGCCAGATACTCAGAGCGCGTATCCGCCACAGGCGCGCTCGAAGTATTCGGCAGCCGCAACTTGCTGCGTACAGGTTCCTCCTCCGCCGGGAGAGCAAAAGGCTCTTCGCCAATCCGGCGGCGGCGGCGGCGTCTGGTTCCGTTCCCCAAATCCTGATAGCTGGGATGGTTGAGCAAGTCCAAAGGCGAGGCATTGCTGCCGGTCTCAAAATCGACACTTTCGCTCTGAGGTTCCCAAGCAGCCCGAGCAGGTTCGGGGGGGCGTTCTTCCCGCACCGGTGCAGGAGTTGCAGCCGCCACAGGCGTCAAGCTGCGACGTTCCAATCCTTCTGGCAAATTCAACAAAACGCGGTTCGAGGTAGCAACAGTGCGATCGGCCGATTCCCGCACCGCTGCGGCGAAGTCTTCTTCCCCGGGCAAGTGCACCAGATGACCCAATCCGCTGCAAGTCGGACAACTGTGGCCGAACAACTCGTAAATATTTTGACCTTGGCGCTTGCGGGTCAGTTCTACCAGCCCCAATTCCGACAGTTGAGCGATTTGCGGCCGAGCTTTGTCAGCTTTGAGAGCTTTATTGAAATGTTCCAGCACCTGCAACTGATCGCGGCGGGATTCCATGTCAATAAAGTCAACAATAATCACCCCGGCAATATTGCGTAACCGCAGTTGTCTAGCAATTTCCGTTGCTGCTTCGCAATTTGTCCAGAGTACCGTTTCCCGAGCCGTCGCCGATCGAGTAAACGAGCCGGAGTTGACATCGATCACCGTCAGCGCCTCAGTCGGCTCGATAATCACATAACCGCCCGAAGGCAAATCCACCCTTGGTCTGAGGGCTTCTCGAATCGCAGCGTTAACCCGGAAAAATTCTAAAATCGAGGCGCGCTCTCGGTGGTGGTCGATCAAAACTCCCGCAGGAAGTTTACCACCGTTCCAGCTCATCAACTGCTGCTTCACCCGCTTAATTCCATTTTGCGAGTCCACCACAATCCGATTCACGTCACCGCTGAACATATCTCGCAGCACCCGCTGGATAAAATCGTCATCCCGGTTGAGCAGTGCCGGCGCCCGCGAAGTACCGCCTTCGAGTTGAACGGCTTCCCACTGTTTTTGGAGGACTTCCAAATCTTCCATGATCGCTTCTTCCGTCATCCCTTCAGCTTCGGTGCGTACCAGCAGCCCCATTCCGGCCGGTTTCACCAAAATTGCCAGAGCTCTGAGGCGGTTGCGCTCGGCTTCTGACTTGATCCGCCGCGAGAGATTGACTCCCCTGCCGTAGGGCATCAGTACCAAATAGCGGCCCGGCAGGGTAATGTTGCCTGTCAGCCGGGGGCCTTTGCTGCCCGTCGGTTCTTTCATTACCTGTACCACCACTTTCTGCTGGGGGGTCAGGAGTTCTGTAATTGCTCCTGCCGAGCGTTTAAGGCGCAGCGGGCCGAGGTCTGTGACGTGCATAAACCCGTTACGTTCTGGATCGCCAATATTGACGAATGCCGCATCTATCCCAGGGAGTACATTTTCAACAATTCCCAAGTAAATGTCACTGACTTGGTGGCTGCCTGTGGCTACCACAAGTTCTTGGATTTGATCTTCTGAAAAGACGGCAGCAATGCGATGCTGCTCTGCTATAACTATCTGCTTTGTCATTCAATTTCCTCACAAAACTGGCAGCAAGTTAGAGACACTTACGCACTCATAGTGCCTCTGACTTTCACTGTAATTAGTAGTGGCTTGAAGAGTTATTAGCTGTGAGTTGGTGCAGGGTGGAAGAAAATTTAACTGTTGACCGTTCACTGTTAACTGTTGACTGTTCACTGTTAACTGTTACAGATAAAGTAGTTAAACCCGCCCTTACAGAGTTATGAGTTATGCTCAGCAGATAAATCTGAGAGATTGAAATAAGGAGGCTTTTATCGAGTTAGCAATATTGAGATTTGAGTTGAGAATTGCGAAATCAATACTCAAAATTCAACACTTACAACTCTTCCTTTGAACTCAGCGAATAAATTCATTGACACCGTACCAATTTCTTAACACACAACTTAACACTACGAACTGATAACTCCGCTTGCGTGGTGGTAGAGGGCTGGTTTTGAGCGAAAGTAGGTAGGAGTGAAAGCGCCTAGACTTTTGTTGAATTCTTGTGCCATCGCACTCAACATACCCCAGCTTGGCATTCGACTGCAACCTCCGCCCCTGCCAAGCCTAAAACCTCGTCAGTCGATTTTAGATGTTAAATTTTAGATTTTAGATTTACTCAACAGATGAATCTCGGAGATTGAACTAGAGTCTAAAATCTAAAATTTTTGGTTCTGCACGAATTAAGTCGGGGGCTTATTTCCGTTTTTTGACGGGTCAGTCGATTTTAGATGTTAAATTTTAGATTTTAGATTTTAGATTTACTCCACAGATAAATCTGGGAGATTGAACTAAAGTGTAAAATCTAAAATTTTTGGTTCTTCACGACTTAAGTCGGGGGCTTATCTGCGTTGTTTGACGGGTCAATCGATTTTAGATTTTAGGTTTTAGATTTTAGATTTACTCCACAGATGAATCTCGGAGCTGGAACTTTAATCTAAAATCTAAAACTTTTGGTTCTCCACGACTTAAGTCGGGGACTTATCTCGGTTTTTTAACCCGTCAAAAACATCTATTGTTGAATACCCGCTCTGCGGTTTGAACCGTGAGATTTTTGAATAAGCCGACCACCGACAACCAGTCGATCGATCGAAATTAATCGCTAAATTTGGTTCAGACCCCGCTCCTGCGGGTTTGGCGCTAGATTTAGCCCGTGAATGTACAACAAAAAGGCTTGAAGTCTTGAACAGAAGCAATTTGCACCCAGCCCGCGTTGCTGGTTGACGAGGGCGGCGAGCGACTAAAGCGCTCGAGCCGCCGCGGCTTCCATAACAAGCGATTATAGCGTGAAACGACACATCCCGATCGAGAGCCGAAGGTGAAATATTCCACCACGGCTTCCGTATCTTAACCATAACCCAGGATTAGCTGACTACGCTCAACCTGCAGAAGCTGAATTTCCTGCTGGCTGACTTGTTCGAGCATGAAAACAATATGTTCTGGCTTGAGCAAATTGCCGTCGCTGCGACAACTGCCGGTAAAGCGCAAGACGGCTCTACCTTCCGATGTAGCACTCCTAGCAGAGGTGCTGCTGTCTGGTTTCGGCTCTACAAGTTCTAGCTTGTGCAGCCTTTCGCGCAAATTGACATCCTGCGTCTTTCCCGACTTAGTAGTATGCACCCGCCAAAAAGCCTCGGTTTCGGCGATCGTCTTGACCCAAGCTTCCCAGTTGGCATCAGCAGCCACGGAGACAGGAGCAGCATTTTCCCGGTCTAATTCACCATTTTCTGTCAACGAGCCTGCGGAGGCCACAGTAATTACGTACTCCGCTGCTTCTAACAACTGACTCGCAGAAGGAGCCTTGAGATCGATCGACTCAACCTTGTAAATCGGAATATTTTCCGGCAGCTTAGCGGCCAACTTTTCCCGAAAACTCTCAATATCGATCGGCTCAGTGAGCTCAAAGTCGGCAATTTCCCCAGTGCTGGTAACACCCAGAGGCAGAGCATTTGCCAGAGAAATCCGAGGGCTCGGGTGAAACCCGCCGGTAAACGAAATCGGCAAATCGGCTCTGCGGACTACTCGATCGAACAATCGAATCAAATCCAAATGACCAACCAAAGCCATATCGCCCACCTTCCCGAACCAAACCCGCAAACGCTGTTTCCGCTCCGTATTCGGCACGAACTCCCCAGCAAACTCTGGAATTGGCAGCGCATCCACAACCACATTGTGTCCGAAATCGGTGCCGCAAACCCCGCAGCGCGAACACCCTTCAAAGGAACAGTCGGGAACCGTCGCTGCTTCTAAAGCCTTTTGCAAGTCAATTTTCAGCCAGTTTTTGTCGATCCCCGTATCTAAGTGATCCCAAGGCAGGGCCCGATCGAGAGAGAGGGGGAGAGAGGGGGAGGGGGAGGGGGAGAGGGGGAGATCCGGAGAATTGGGAAAATCTTCCTTGATTTCTCTTCCTTCTTCCGACTTCCTTCTTCCGACGAACCTCGGACTGACATCCGTTACATCCGTTACATCCGTTACAGAATCCGTTGCCGAACTTCCTTCTTCCTTCTCAAAAAGATTCCACTCGCCGCTTTCGACTTGGCGGTATTTCCAGGTAAGGCCCGATTCATCGATCGCCTGAGTCCAAGCTTTGTAAGCCTGATCCAAGCTTTCCCACCAGGCATCCATACCCGCCCCAAGTTCCCAAGCGCGGCGAACTACAGCAGCCAAACGCCGATCGCCCCGTCCGACAAAATCCTCCATTGCCGAAATCCGCACATCAGTGTAATTCACCTTGACGCCGCGCATCCCCCGAAATTCTCCCTTTAGGAGTTTTTGCTTGCGGGAAAACTCAGCAGTAGAAACCGAGTGCCACTGAAAAGGAGTGTGAGGCTTAGGCGTAAAATTAGAAATTGTCAAGTTAAAAGTCAGTCCCCGCCGGCCATCCAGCCTGCATTCCCTGTGCAGCCAGCGGACTGTTTCGGCGATGCCCACAACATCTTCATCGGTTTCTCCGGGCAAACCGATCATAAAATACAGCTTGATTTTATCCCAGCCGCGATCGACCGCAGTTTTGACACCCCGAAGCAATTCTTCGTTGGTCAAACCTTTGTTCACGATGTCGCGCATCCGCTGAGTACCAGCTTCCGGCGCAAAAGTCAAACCGCCTTGTCGCGTACCGCCGAGAATGTCGGCAATATTATCGTCAAATCGGTCAACCCGCTGGCTGGGTAGAGACAGAGAAATATTTTTATCTTTCAGGCGATTTTTGATTTCCATCCCGACTGCTGGGAGTGCCAGATAGTCGGAACAACTCAGGGAAAGCAGGGAAAACTCGCTGTGCCCGGTGGCTTGCATCCCCTGTTCGATCGCCTCTACGACTTGCTGCGGTTCGACATCGCGCGCGGGGCGAGTCAGCATTCCCGGCTGACAGAAGCGACACCCGCGGGTGCATCCCCGGCGGATTTCTACTGTCAGTCTGTCGTGTACTGTCTGGACGTAGGGAACCAGGCCGATCGAATAAGCTGGTATCGGAGTTGCCACGCGGCGCAGAATTCGTTCTGGAACTTGGGGCCGGTTGGGATGAACAGAACCGTCGGCCGCCATATCGTAGAATTGCGGGACGTAGACGCCTGGAATTTGCGCTAAATCCAGCAGCAATGCTTCTCGGCTCAAATTATTTGTTTTCCCTTCTGCCAAAATCAAGCCAATTTCTGGCAGCAACTCTTCTCCATCACCCAAAGCGATGAAGTCAAAAAAGTCCGCGTAGGGTTCGGGGTTAGAAGTTGCCGTTTGCCCGCCAGCAAAAATCAGCGGCATTTGACCGTTTTGGTCATTTGTCGCTCTTTCTTGCCAAGTTAGGGGAATGCCGGCCAAATCCAGCATTTCCAGAATGTTTGTGGCTCCGAGTTCGTAGCTGAGGCTGAAGCCCAGAATATCAAATTCTGTGAGCGATCGCCTCGATTCTACGGCAAACAGCGGAGTTTTGGTCGATCGCAGTTTTGCTGCCAAGTCAGGGGCGGGCAAATAAGCCCGATCGCACAACTGTCTTGGCCCTGCGTTCAAAATGTTGTAAAGGATGATGTGCCCCAGATTGGAAGCACCAACTTCATAAACTTCTGGGTAAGTGAGAACCCAGCGCACCAACGCTTCGTCCCAAGGCTTGTGCGTAGCCCCCAATTCATTTCCCAGATAACGAGCAGGCTGATTAATGTCTGCTGTAAGTAATTCTTCGACTTTTACTGCCACGGCTCGACTCGCTAAATATTTGCGACTCTTAAGCAGCCTACCTTAAAATCTGCCAACACGCCAACGACAGCCGTCTGTCTTTTCGGGCATTTAACCGAATGTGCTGTGTTTTGTTGCCTGTTCTCCTCGCCTAGGAGGCTCTATCAGTTTTGTTTTACCCAGGAGTTTTCGGCATCAAAGCTATCGACATTTTCAAATATTTCAAAAACTCGATCGAGTTGGCTGAGTTCCAGAATCATCCTAATCCCGGGGGATACCGAGCACAGACTAAACCTGCGGCCCATTTTTTTCGCCTGCTTGAGGCCTGAAACCAATGCCATCAAACCGGCACTGTCAATAAATGTTACTGCGCCCAAATCTACGAGTACCGCTACCACTCCGGGGGCTGAAATTGCTGTCGTTAGTTGCCGTCCGAATTCTCCGCAGGTGGCTGCATTCAGGTAGTCTAGGGGTCGAATCACCGTAATTGGTTTATGGGCAAGAAGTGTCTGCATATGTCAAACCTATGATTGCTACGTATTTTCAACTACTGTGCTAAACGGATGTAAGCCTAAACCTACTTGATTACCCTGAGCCTAACTTAATCTGAGGCCAAATGACCAGTTTTGGTCAGTAGTTTTACTCAATCTTTATTTATTGCCTCTTTTTTATGAAATTTTGCGTAAGATTTGGGGAGGAAACGTAAGCTACTATACTATTTTTTATTTAGGCCAGCCGCTTTAGTCTTGCTAACTCTAAAAATTGCGATCGACTTTGCCCTAGCTGTTCAATAAAACTGAACAATGTAATTAAAATCACTTGTTAGTTCTGATCTAGATCACCTGTGTGTTCGACACTTCAGAGGAGAATAAAAATGTACGGAGTTCTCCGACTTACTATGCAAGCAACTCATGCTATCCGTCAACTTGTAGAAAAAGCCCTCTACATTAAGCAGTTGACGCCTGACATTGAAAACGAAATCAACTACGAGCTTACCCGTTTGGGGTACATCTCGGATATTGATTATGAGGCTTTAGAGTTATTAATGGATGAAATGGATGCCGGTCGGGTGCAATTGGTATCTAGCCGTCGGTAGTGGGAAGCGGGCAACCAGTCCACATCGAAGAACCCAAAAATCCTTGCACGGCGGGCAATAGAGGAGTGTTAGAAGCATTGATGCCGACCGAATATTTCTCTAATGAAGCATCTCGTTGGTGAACTTGATATTTAAGGAAATAGTGTTAGGGGCGATCGTCGCTGCGCCTCCGATCGAAAGCTAAAAACTTTGGCTTAAATTAAATTTATAACTTTTGGGGTATGACAAATTAGGTTAACTGTAACTAAAAGTCATGCTTAATTAAGCAGCTAATTGCTGAACTTGATATTTGATGAGAGACTGTTAAGGGCGATCGTCCCTCAATCTCATACAATTTTAGATTTTACATTTTACATTTTACATTTTACATTTTAGAATTCGGACTACTGATGAGTATCAGGGTTTGGAACTTTTCTACATTTGCATTCTTTTTAGAAACTGTTCTCAGTATCAAAAACTACATACTGTGAGCCCAATTAAATTTATAACTTTGGGGACTTGACAAATTATCTCTAAGTCTAATTCATAATAAAAAAAGTTTTTCGGCAGGATTAGGACTAAGAGCAACTGTCACAAATAAAGCTTAAATTTTAAGTATGTAGTGGCGCTTGTACGCTCTTTCCTAAGCTAATAGCGCACAAGCGCCACTACATATTTTTGTTTAATCTACCAGTTGGCCTTAGTCCTAAGAACTATTATCCGATCGCTCGAAGGCAAGAAAATTGGTTTGTAGTTAGGATTTCCGTCCTCGCGGAGTCAATCTAAAATCTAAAATCTAAAATCGTTCGATCGCCCCACCAAACTTGCCACCACCGCTACCAACTCAGCAGGCTCGATCGGCTTGGGCACATAAATTTGAAAACCTTCCTGCAGTGCCCGTATGCGTTCCTCTACCCTACCAACCGCCGTGAACGCCAACGCCGGAATTTCCCTGTCCACCATCCGCGATCGCACTTGTTGCAGCAGAGCCTCTCCGTCAAGGGCCTGTATCCCGATATCGATCGCCAACACATCCGGATTCAGCCTTTCAATCGCCTCCAACGCACCCTTTCCAGAGCTAGCAGTCTCCACCTGGGCCCCGCAATCTTCGAGCACGGTAGAGGCAAAATCCAGGGAATCCGCGTCGATATCGACCACCAATACCCGCACTCCAGAAAGATTGCTGTTGACAAAAGACTCCTTTACAGGGGCTCGCGCCTTGCTTAGAGGAATCGCCAACTCCCCGAGTCCGGCAACAGAAAATCCGCCGTCGCCAGGAAGGTGTTGAATTGGCAATCTCACTAAAAACCTGGACCCTTTTCCCTTCCCGGCCGATTCGGCTTGCACCGTCCCCCCGTGCATTTCCACAAAATGCCGCACTAGGGCCAAACCCAAACCCAATCCGTTGTACGCTCGCCTTGTAGAGCTGTCCGCTTGGCTGAACCGCTCGAAAACGTGCGGCAAAAACTCTTCTGAAATCCCTTGTCCCGTGTCGCTAACCTCTATTTCCACAGTAGCGGGCGACAATTTTTTACAGCAAGCGGATTCCTCAGGGGCCAAAGTCCCCTGCATCTTTCGCACCGCCACCTTCACCTGTCCGCCATCGGGAGTAAACTTAATCGCATTCGACAGCAAATTCCAGGCTACCTGCTGCAACCGGCCCGAATCGGCAAAAATCCGCCCGGTAGTTGGGTCGAAATCCGTCACAATTTCAATATTTTTGGCCGCAATCGCAGGCGCGAGAGTATCGATCGCAGCCTCAACAGTCGAAATCACATCCACCCAACGCAAATTCAGCGACAGTTTCCCGCTAATAATCTGGGACACGTCTAGCAAATCCTCGATCAGAGTTGCCAGCGAGCGTGTATTGCGGTCGATCGTTTCCAGAGCCCGAACAGTCGTTTTTTCGTCAAACTTGCGGTTTCGCAACAGTTGTGCCCATCCCAGCATCGCATTCAGCGGCGTTCGCAATTCGTGGGACAAAGTTCCTAGAAACTCGTCTTTAATCCGGTTCGCCCGCGCCAATTCCTGAGCTCGATCCTGCAGTTCTCTTTCCAACTGCTTGCCAACCGTCAAGTCGAGAATAAAAGCCACAGATTCTTGCCGCTTTTGGGCCAGCAAAACATATCCGATCAACACCGGAATCCGGCTGCCGTCTCTCCTCCAGAATTCCTTTTCGTAGGGAGTGCAAGCCCCCGTTGCTTGTGCCTCTGCCATCCCTTTCTGGTCGAGAGACTGGTACTCCGGCGGCGTGATGTCAATCGAGTTTAATTCGCCGCGCTGCAAGTGTTCCCGCGTGTAACCAACTATCCGCAAAAATTCATCGTTGGCCTCGATGATACGGCCGTTTACATCGCCAAAGATAATTCCTATCAAGTTAGCTTCGGCTAACATTCTCAGTTTTTCTTCGCTAGCTTGGAGTGCAGCTTCTGTTTGCTTGTGATCGGTAACGTCTTGGATGTAAGCCGACAAACCAGAATCGGAAGGATAAAAACGCATCTTCAACCACTTATTCCATAACGGTACGAATCCCTCATACTCGAGCGTTACTTTTTCTGCTAATGCTTTGGTAGCCATTTTGTAAAACGGTAAATCGACCGCCCAGGGAAATATATCCCAAAATTTTTTACCAATTAGTTCGGCTTTTGGTCTGCCTAACAGCTCAATAGCTTGGTGGTTGACATAGGTATAGTTCCAATTTAAATCAACAGCGATAAAAGCATCGGTAATGCTTTCGAGAATGTTAGTAATTTGATCGTTTGCCAATTGCAGCGCTTTAGCAGTTTCTTCTGCCTGCAATCTCGCTGCTTGTTCGCGGGACAAAGCTGCAGCGCGTTCTTGTTCTGCCTGTTTTCGCTCGCTAATATCGATGTAAGAACCGATGTAGCCTGCAAAAGTGCGATCGGGCCTGTACCGGGGTACGCCCGTACCCAAAACCCAACGGTATTCCCCGTCATAGCGTCTCAGGCGGCATTCGAGCCGGTACTCGCGGCCAGCGTCGAAGGCTTTTTGGTAAATATCCAGAGATTCTGGCAAGTCATCTGGGTGCAAGTTTTCCATCCAACCCGTGCCCCTTTCTTGCGCCAAAGTTCTACCGGTAAACTCCAGCCAAACTTTGTTAAAGTAATCGCCAAGTTGGTCAGTGTCCGACATCCAAATCATTACCGGGGCGGTATCCGCCATAATCCGAAATCGAGCTTCGCTCTCCTGCTGCTGTGCTTCGGCTTGCTTGCGCTCGTTCCGTTCTTGAACTTCCCGCAGGGCCCGCTGAATCGACGGCACCAGGCGTATCAAACGGCGTTTGAGAACATAATCAGTAGCGCCGCTTTTCAAAGTTTCGATCGCCACTTCCTCGCCCAAAGTAGCCGAAACAAAAATAAACGGCACTCCCGGACAAGTAGTGTGGGCGATTTCCAGTGCAGCTATCCCGTTAAAACCAGGCAGCATATAATCTGCCAAAATAATGTCAAAACGTTGTTTTTCCAGCGCCGCGGCAAAGTCTTCTCGATTTTCCACACACACCAGAGAAAATTCTAGCCCGCCATCCTTTAGATATGCCTCAATCAGTTCGGCATCTAGGGGACTGTCTTCTACTAACAGGATACTAAGCGTTTTCACAAAAATTCCTTTTACTTAAATATTAATTATTGCATACAAAATTTTATCAGGCTGCGGCTTTAAATGAAGCCCAAAAAATTCTTGCGTTTTGAATCGCATAAAAAAATGTAAAAATCAATTGGTTTCATTAGTTGAGCATTCATATCTCAATCCTAACTTCTAATCAAGTCTATTGCTGCTTGCTGCGAGGTGAATCCCCGCTTTGACTTAATTGGCTAGTACGCTTGTTTTTCCTTAACTTTCGTCTGCTTCCAGGGAATCGGCACCGCTGGAGTTTTGCTTCTATGCAGCAGTTTAGCTATACCCTGTTGAACCAATAGTTTCGCGCTTCTGGCTAGAAACAACTAGCTATGTAGTAATTTATCTCGCTTGCTACTAACTACTGCTACCTCGTTTGGCAGATTCTTTTTTTTGTAGTGATGCCCGAGTTAATGCTATATTGCTTTGCCGCTGCTCTCAAACTCGAATTCGCTTGAATTCTGCCCTTATTTCCTGAATATAGATCGATCGTGTCAAAAAAAGTCAAAGTTGCTGGTCTGTCTGCTTTACTTTTTGCCGGATTTGCCTACCATGCAACACTTGCAGGGTAGGCAACTGTTGCCTTGTTGAGCGCTGTCGCCCATCACAAATAAGCTATTACAGCCTAGTAATGGTCATACTACATCTATCAAAATATAGATTTTTGGATAGACACTGAACTCAACCTGCAGAGATTCCCCTGAATTCGGTAAAACGAAGTGCCACCCTGGCGAAAATCTGAGAAAGCTCGATCGACCAATTAATTTCCTATACAAATCACAAAAAATTTTATCTGGACTCGCTGCACTTGCACTCCCAGGCGGCCTCTGACCGATCGGCTTATTGATTGAACCGACCCAAAGTGTCTTAAAATATACAATACGGTGAGCTGCTGCACAGCCCGCATATATTAAAACCAAGCGCCAACTTGCAATAATTCTTTAAAATAGAGGTACAGCACCGGCGATCCCTAACTCTTCCCCCTCAGAAAGGGTAGGGTTTAGCAGAATTGAAGACGATCGTCTATGGTGACTTCCAGTAAAGCCCGTGCAGTTGCTTTAGTCTCAGCTTTATTCAGGTTATTGGCAACCAGTTACGAGGAGATTTGACCCGCCGTGCTCCAACGCATCAAACAAGACTTAAAAAACGACCTGATCGCAGGACTATTGGTAGTTATACCCTTAGCTACTACCATCTGGCTGACAATTACCGTCGCCAGTTGGGTCATCAATTTTCTCACCAAAATTCCCAAGCAGATCAACCCTTTTGACGGACTCAACCCGATTTTGGTGAATTTGCTAAATCTTTTAGTAGGTCTGGCTGTACCCCTGCTGAGCATCTTAGTCATCGGTTTAATGGCCCGCAACATTTTCGGCAAGTGGCTGCTAGACTTTGGCGAACGGCTGTTGCAGGCAATTCCCCTCGCCGGTTCGGTTTACAAAACCCTCAAACAACTGCTGGGAACCCTCCTCAACTCAAACGACAAATTTCGCCGCGTGGTGTTAGTGGAATATCCCCGGCGAGGAATCTGGACTTTAGCATTTGTGACCGGTACGATCGAGAGTAACGATATCCCGCCTCACCTTTCCGGTGAAACCCCGATCGGCATTTTCATCCCCACCACTCCGAACCCCACTACCGGATGGTACGCTATAGTCCCGGAGGCAGATTTAGTCAATTTGTCAATGTCGATCGAAGATGCCTTTAAAGTCATCATCTCTGGCGGCATCGTCAACCCCAACAACTCAATTGCAGTAACCCCCGAAAAAATCAAGGGCAAAACACTCGAACCCTTGGTATCCGAATCAAGATACCAGCCTGTCCCAGTTGAAGAAGAGTGAACCAAGACATTAATCTGTAGGTCAGCTTTAGAGAGCATCTCAATCACAATAAAAAGCGTTTTTTAGGAGTGCGATCGGGACGCCCGCTACATACTATACATATAGTGGGCATCCCGCTTGCTCTCCTCTAAAAGCAAAACTCAGATGATCCCCATTGTTAGGAGGTTTGAAACTCTAAACTTTACTTTCCCAATAACAGATAATATCTGTCCAAAACCTACCCAGAAACAATCGTGACTCAGGGCGGGTTTTTTGCGAGTTTTTCTGCTAAAGTCCAAGTCTATGCTCTCAACCAGCGCCTAGCAATCTCAAAAATTCCCAAATTCCTAAAGTCCCAATTCCTATCTAAAAACTATGAAAAAAGCCCGCGAAACAGCACGCGAACTCGCACTCCTCGGCATCAGCCAACTGCCGACGAATCCAGAACTCTTAGAAGCCAAGAAACTGCAAGATGTTCTCCTCGCCGCCATCCGCACCCTGACAGCAGAAGTTCAAGAATCCCTAGAAGCAGCAGCATCCGAAGTGCAGCGGAGTAGCGACAAACTGCTTGCCAGCGAAATCCGTGCCGCCGATATACAAAGTGCTAGAGCAATGGTGCGGGAAGCAGTCGAACTCACCCAAACCGCCATCAACCGTCTCGGTTCAGCAATGGAGTTTCCAGAACTGATCCAGCTAGCCAACCAGCAAGATGTCCGTACCTATGCTTTGCAAATCCTGACGAAAGTCAGCGCCAACCGTGTTCAAATTGATGAATTGCTCTCGGAAGCCCTTGTAGACTGGCAAATAGAACGGTTGGCCCGGATCGATCGAGATATCATGAGAATCGCGATCGCCGAAATGCTATATCTCGGCTTACCCGAACAAGTCAGCGTCAACGAAGCCGTCCAACTGGCAAAACGCTACAGTGGCGACGAAGGACATCGCTTCATCAACGGAGTCCTCCGCCGAGTAGTCGATAAAATCAATGCAGAAGTTGTTAGTCAATAGTCCTTAGTCATCAGTCCTCCGGATGCTTGGTGGGCACCTTACCCGGAGGCTGCACGGCGGGGCGCGAACCTTACCCAGAGTCATTAGCAATCGGCAATCCGCAATCAACAATCCGCTCTAAACTAAGGACTAATAACTATATTCACAATTTCCTATGGTATTTAATTGGTTTCGTCGCCAGTACAGCGAAAGCAAATCTTCAGAAACAGAGGCAACCCCCGAACAGCCGCAAGATGAGTCGGCAAAATCCGCATCGGTTGAGCCTCAAGCAGATGCAGCAGAGCAAGGCTCTCCTGCTGGAGCAGAAGATTATCTCAATTGGGCAAAAGCTGCTTACAAAAATATTCAAAAACAGCAAAAACCCGAAACGCAAGTTTCCGAGACAGCAGCGCCGGATGTTCCAGCAGCCGCAGCAGAAATCGCGACAGTTGCAGAAGTTGCAGCACCGACGAGTATTGAAGCAACGGAACCGATCGAACTTGAACCAGCACCCACAGCACCAACTGTTGCAGAAGTTACAGAAGTTGCAGAACCAGGAACAGTTGAAGCAACCGAGGTTTCGGAACTCGCTGCAGCCAAGCCAGCAGAAATTCCAGAAACTCTGCAACCCACAGCCGGGGCGATCGACATTGCACCTATTGCTCAACAATTAGAAGTTACAGCAGAAAATATAGAAATTGCCGAACCTGCAACGGAGGTTGTAGAAACCGAATCACTCGCATCCGAGGGCGAAGCAGCCGAAGCCCTGCCGTTTTGGGCCAGAGCTCAGGCCGATCGCATGGAGCGCATCGAACGCCTCAAAGAAACCGCCCTTGAAGAACCAGAAGTAATTGCAGCCGCCGCCGAGAGAGCGGCAATTATCGAAGAAATTCCCGGTTTCGCCTTTGACGAAGGCTTCCTGTGGTCATCAGAAATCTTAGCCAGTCAAGGCCGCCGGCCAGAACAAGTATCCGTCGAAGAAATCACTTGGCTGCAAAAACTGCGGAAAGGCTTAGAAAGAACTCGTCGCAGCTTAATTAATCGACTAAAGGCGATCGTCGGTCAAGGCCCGCTCAATCAAGACGCGGTAGCGGAAATTGAGACTTTGCTCCTGCAAGCCGATGTCGGAGTCGCAGCCACCGACATCATTATCAGTCGCCTCCAAGAAAGACTCACGCAAGAAGTGCTGCCACCAGAACAGGCTCTAGCCTACCTGAAAACCATCCTGCGCGACATTCTCGACGCTCCCTGTGCCGAAACCGCCGCCGGCAATCCCGCCTACAGCCTGACATTTGCCCCGGAAAAAGACACTTTTAACATCTGGTTAATCGTAGGAGTCAACGGTGCGGGCAAAACTACGACGATCGGCAAACTTGCCCATATTGCCCAAAAATCCGGCTACAAAACCCTAATTGCCGCCGCCGACACTTTCCGCGCCGCCGCCGTCGAACAGGTAAAAGTTTGGGGTTCCCGCAGTGGGGTCGAAATTATTGCCAACCCAGGGAAAAATACCGATCCGGCTGCTGTCGTGTTTGATGCGATCGCCGCTGCGGGCGCCCGAGGCACAGAACTCCTGATCGTAGACACCGCAGGCCGCCTGCAAAACAAAAAAAATCTGATGGACGAATTAAGTAAAATCCGTCGCATTGTAGATAAGAAAGCCCCAGGCGCTACCGTAGAATCTCTACTGGTCTTGGATGCCACACTGGGTCAAAATGGTTTGCGACAGGCAGAAGTGTTCGCAGAATCGGCCAAATTAAGTGGAGTAGTATTGACAAAACTCGACGGTTCTGCTAAAGGTGGTGTTGCCCTAGCTGTAGTGCAGCAGCTTGGTCTGCCAATCCGCTTTATTGGAGTCGGGGAAAGCATCGAAGACTTGCGCCCGTTTTCTAGTTACGAATTTGTGGAAGCCCTACTCGATTTTAGATTTTAGATTTTAGATTTTAGATTGATCGGGTATCTGTGGTCGTCCCGATTTTTGGAGGCGGATACAGAGGTTCAAAATCTCAAATCATTAACCTCAAACTACCATCGCAGGACTTGCGCCGATCGCCACGGGCGGCGAGTGAAAACTAAATACCTAGAAACAATACCTTCCCCCTGTTCTTGCTGGGTTGGCTTCAAAGCGCGAGTAAGGTGTCAAATTAAGCTCAAATTTAGTATCAGTCTGCTGTTTGATTGCACAGTCTTCCCGATCCCCCTGATCCTCCCCTTAAGAAGGGCGACAGCAAATGGTTAAAGTCCCCCTTCTTAAGGGAAGCCGCTGCGGTCTTGGGGACCCCCCAAGTAAAGCAAGCGGCGTGGATTTAGGGGGCTCTAGACTCAGCTATAAACGAGATTGCTTAAGAATTTTAGAGTTAAGTTGATATGAATGTCCGAGTACCGAACCTACTTGCTCAAACCAAACTACTTGTTCTAAAAAAAAGGGGTTTCTGTTCAAGTTTCCCCTAAGTCCTCAATAATTCCTCCTCCGTCTAAAATCGAAAATCACAAATTTAAAATGACTGCTGTGCCTTTGCCTCGTCCCTCACCTCAACCTGCTGACCGCCCTCCGGGTCGCAATTCCACCGACGCGACGCCAGTATTTGCCCTCAAAGAACTGGTGGCGCGTTTGCACCGATATCAGCACAACGTTCAAGATATGTTGGGTTCGCTGGGATTTGCCCTGCGAAGTTTTAACAATCTCAACCAATTTTTGGAGTTGGTGCCTTTGGTGGCGACTCGCGTTACGGACGCCGACGGCGGAGCTTTAGTGCTGTTCAAACCCAACGGTCAAGTCAGGTTCCAGCAGTTGCACTGTCAGGAAGGACGGCAGTGCCAAGATATGCGAAAAGCGCTGGAAATAGCCACCCGGCAAGCTACAGCAGGTGCGGGCGCTACTGCTGGAGCGTTTTCGGAAACCTCAGGGCCAACTTCTAGTCTAGACCTGCAAGTCGGTCGTTATTTGGGTCCGGATGTTCATTTGTTTGGGGCGCCAATTTTAGTCAACAATTTGGAACGCGGACGCCTTTATGTTTTTAGCAGCGATCCGCAATATCTCTGGACTCCCAGCAGACAGAAATTAGTTCGGTTGGTGGCGGATCAAACCGCCGTGGCTATTTGCAAAGACGAACTTACTGTTAAGTTGGCGGAAAAAGACCGCTTAGACAGAGAGTTAGAAATCGGGGCGGAAATTCAATTGCGGCTGCAACCCCGCAGTTGTCCCAAAATTCCCGGCCTTGACGTGGCCGCCCGCTGCCAAACTGCTAGCAGAGTCGGCGGAGATTATTATGATTTTATTCCCGCTGACTATGACCCGATCGGCAAGGAGAATGAGGGGGAAAACCCCCCATCCCTAATTAAAAATCTCAAGTCCAAAATCGACAAAGGCCGCTGGAGCATTGTGATCGGCGACGTGATGGGCAAAGGAGTACCGGCGGGCCTGTTGATGACGATGACACGGGGTATGCTGCGGGCGGAGGTTTTGAACCGCCACTCGCCGTCAAGAATTTTGCAACATTTAAACCGGGTTATGCACGCGGATTTGGAAAATTCCCACCGTTTTGTGACTCTGTTTTATTCGGAGTATGACCCGAAAACTCGCGTTTTGTCTTACAGCAATGCAGCTCACCACCCGCCTTTGCTGTGGCAAGCTGCAACTAATTCGATTATTCAGCTCGATACTTTGGAGGGAATGTTAATTGGCCTGGATGCTGATTCGCATTACCAAGAAGCTCAAGTGCAATTGCAGCCAGGAGATACTATTATTTATTACACAGACGGATTTACCGATGCTGCTAATCAAAGGGGCGATCGCTTTGACGAGGATAACTTGACCTCGGCTTTTCAGTGGGCCTGTCAAAATTACCAGCAGTCTGAAGAGATTTTGGATTATTTGTTCGATCGCGTACATCAGTTTATCGGCATCGGCAATCGCAACGAAGATGACATGACACTGGTTGTACTGAGGGTAACACCTTTAGCAGGAGAAAATCACCATGATAGTTAATTTAATACCGGAAATTACTGCTGGATTAACCAGTTCGATTACTTGGAATGATGTCGCTCACGTGGTAGTTTTGAAATATCATTTGAGTTCGACGGTGCTTTTGGGTCAAAGTTACGAACTTTTTACCAATGTCCAGAAAGCTTGGGACAATTTTGTTTCGACTGGTCAAATAGGAGCTTTTATTATAGGTATTTTTGTTGGCTGGTTCTTTAAAGGGATTTTTCGTTAGAGTTATTGTCGAAGAAGCTATCGGGAAGGGATGTAAGATTTAAAAATTTTGTAGCAACAAATTCACTTCTTTCGGATGCAGCAAAAGTTTCCCAATTTTGTAGTCCAGAATTCAGTTTTTTCGGGTCAAAAGATGTATAAAAAGTTTGTAGTCAAGACTTGAGTTTTTTCTTGCCGAATTGGAAAGGGAGGACTAAAGTGCTGACTACAAACCGGAGGAAGGACTAAACTCTTTGCTACAAACCGGTTTTTATAGACTTCTGCAAGAGAGATACAATCTAGTTTTAGCTTGAGCAATGACAACACAACAAAAAACTTGGAGTCAAAGATTTGAATCGGCGCTGCACCCGGCGATCGCCCGATTCAATGCTAGTATTGGCTTCGATATTGAATTGATTGAGTATGACTTGACTGGTTCTGTCGCTCACGCTAAAATGCTGGCCAAAACGGGGATTATTTCCGCAGCAGAAGGCGAACAGTTAGTCAATGGTTTGGAACAGATCCGCCGCGAATACCGCCAAGGACTTTTTGTTCCGGGAGTTGATGCAGAAGACGTTCACTTCGCTGTAGAGAAGCGGCTGACGGATATCGTGGGGGATGCTGGGAAAAAGTTGCACACGGCCCGATCACGCAACGATCAAGCCGGCACTGATACTCGCTTGTATTTGCGGGATCGCATCGCAGAAATTCGCGAGCAATTGCGGGAATTTCAAGGGGTTTTGCTCGATCTTGCCGATCGTAACGTGGAAACTTTAATTCCCGGTTACACTCATTTGCAGCGCGCTCAGCCGATCAGTTTGGCTCATTACCTGTTAGCTTATTTTGAAATGACCGATCGCGATTGGGAACGTCTCGGCGATATCTGCAAGCGGGTGAATGTTTCGCCTTTGGGTTGCGGCGCGCTGGCGGGAACGACTTTCCAGATCGACCGACATTATACGGCAGAACTATTGCAGTTTGACAAGGTTTATGCTAATAGCTTAGATGGGGTGAGCGATCGAGATTTTGCGATCGAATTTCTCGCCGCAGCCAGCTTGATTATGGTCCACCTGAGCCGCTTGTCAGAAGAAATGATTTTGTGGTCTTCTCACGAATTTGGATTTATTACGCTCAAAGATAGCTGCGCTACTGGTTCTAGCATCATGCCCCAGAAAAAAAATCCCGACGTGCCGGAGTTGGTGCGGGGCAAAGCGGGGCGGGTGTTCGGTAACTTGCAAGCCTTGTTGGTAGTAGTGAAGGGACTTCCTTTGGCCTACAACAAAGATTTACAAGAAGATAAAGAGGCTTTGTTTGATACCGTAAGAACGGTACAGGGTTGTTTGGAAGCAATGACCATTTTGTTGCGCGAAGGAATCGAGTTTAACGGCGATCGCCTCGCTGCTGCTGTTACGGAAGACTTTTCTAACGCTACAGACGTAGCCGACTACTTGGCCGCCAAAGGCGTTCCCTTCCGGGAAGCTTACAACCTTGTCGGCAAAGTCGTCAAAACTTGCCTTTCGGGGGGCAAACTCCTCAAAGATTTGACACTTGAGGAGTGGAAAGACTTGCACCCAGCCTTTGAGACAGACATTTACAGCGCGATCGCACCTCAGCAAGTGGTGGCGGCTCGCAATAGTTACGGGGGTACCGGGTTTGAACAAGTGAGAAAATCACTTATCGCTGCGCGCGATCGACTCGCCTAAACATCGTTGAATTTTTGGACAAATTCCCGCTGGCTATCTCTACGAAAGAACGATCGTGTTTTTCACTCTGGTTCTAAGTTCGGCAGATAGCCTGACTCAATTAATCTTCAGCAGCAGCCATGTCTTTGTCTCTGCCGCCACCGCTCATTGCGCCCATGCCACCGCCGTTGCCGCCGTCAAATCGTCTTCTCTTGTTGGAGAACATATCTTGATTTCTCCGCTTGCGAAACTTGCGAGCGTATGCTTGATTTCGTTGTGCCTTTTCTTTCTTGAGATTGCGGCGCTTAGCCATTCTGACCTCACTAATAAACATTGACAGTCCCCGGGCTTTCACGCACGGGGATTCTTAAGTTTGACACTCTGTGCACTCTTGGTGACTGAGATTCTTGGTTCAGCGAAGTCACTTGCTTGTGACAGGATTTCTCCAGCCAAAATATAGGTGTCTTCTCCCCAAGCGTAAATTCCGGTATGCCCTACCGTACTCGATCAGTTCTCTTTCTGTAGCTAGGTTTTGTTCAAATTTAGCTTTCGTGACGCTCCTACAACAATCGCAAGCGATATGGTTTAGGCTTCTGAGTCCTGTTAAGGAGATCGAGAACTTCCTTCAAGGTACTCCAATCGTTTCCCTCTACGGCGTTTTAAAGTGAGGAACACGTCCAGCCCCACTGATATTATAAAAGGAATTGGTTCGTCTCGTTGTCCACCCGTCCACGGCTCAAAGCTATGCTTATGAGATTATGAACGGGTGGAATCAGGAGTCTCACGCGCCTTTGATCCCACACTAACCTTTGATCGGTATAGTGTGGGGGTTCCTGTCTGCCTAGCTAAACCGCAACACCGTTAGCTGTGACTACGCACTCAACTAATCCAGTTAAGTTTTTACCTTGGCTAGATTATAGTCAATTTTAGACCAATGACGATTATAGCACACCCGGTACAAGACCCAGAAAAAAGAACACGGGGATTCAAGTCGCTGGGAATCTGGGTGCGATCGGCACGCAACGTTTTTAATCTCCCAGAAAATTTCTATAAACTCTTGACAAAATACGACAAATGACTATTTACCCCGGTGACATAGCTCCTGTCTTCAGCCTGCCCGACGCGCAAGGCAATGTCGTCAGCCTTGCCGATTTTCGAGGGCGGCGAGTTGTACTTTACTTTTATCCTCGGGACAATACTCCAGGCTGTACTAAAGAAGCTTGCGGCTTTCGCGATATTTACTTAGAGTACGAGTCGCGCAATATTTCAGTCCTTGGCGTCAGTACAGACGGGGCAGGGGCCCACGCCAAGTTTGCAGCTAAATATCAACTGCCTTTTCCCTTGCTGTGCGACTCAAACGCCGAAGTCGCTACCGCCTACGGCTGTTACGGACTCAAAAAGTTTATGGGAAAAGAATTTATGGGAATTACTCGATCGACTTTCGCGATCGACCCAGATGGTAGGATTGAAAAGGTTTATCGCAAAGTCAAACCAGAAACTCACGCGGCGGAGATCCTAGCAGACTTGCCAGAGCTCTGGCGTGAATGAAAAATTAAAAATTAAGACTCCGGAGCTGCAAGCTAGGAGGCCTGAAATTACTATCTCCTAAACAAGCTTTTGAGTTTATGCGTCGATTGTGGCAAATTTTACAAACTGTGCTGGGGCTGATTTTTCGACATCCCGTCACCGGTACTGCGGTGATTCCCGTATTGCCTGACGGGCGAATTGTGTTAATTCGCCGCCGCGACAACGGTCGCTGGGCACTGCCGGGAGGTATGGTGGATTGGGGAGAGGATATTCCGACAACTGTGCGGCGGGAATTAGCAGAGGAAACAGGGCTCGATTTAGTCAAAATCCGCCGCTTGGTGGGTGTTTATTCGGCTGCTGATCGAGACCCTCGCCTGCACTCGATTTGTATCGTGGTGGCTGCAGAGGTGCAGGGCAATATGCAAGTTCAGGATACGCTTGAAGTCAGCGAGGTTGAGGCTTTTTTGCCCGCCGCGCTGCCGGAGGGCGCGCTCAGCCACGATAACGACCAGCACTTACAGGACTATTTTCAAGGCCTGACAACTTTGGCGTAAATCGGCGGGGCATCGAAATTTGAGAAAAGTCGGAAATTACCTCGCCGTCAAAAATTGTCTGTGATGACTGTGGAATTAATTTTTAATGTTTTCCTACTTTTATTCACAATCTCTGAACATTAAATTAATCATCTTTTTATTACTAAATATTTAACCGGATGTACTCACTGCTACGCAATTCTCGGGTCAAACTCTCTGTAGGGCAAATCTTTTGGCACGAAGTCGGTCAAGGCCCTAATTTAGTATTTTTGCACGGTTCTTGGCACGACAGCAGTCAATGGCTGAGGACGATCGAACATTTGAGCCCCTACTACCACTGCTTCGCACCGGATTTGCTCGGGTTTGGCGACTCGGAACGTCCGAAAATTCATTATTCGATCGATCTGGAAGTAGAATGTCTGGCTCAATACCTCGATACTTTGAAGCTGCGAGAGGTTTATTTAATCGCTCACTCTCTGGGTGGTTGGGTGGCCACCAGCTACGCTATCAAATATCCCGATCGAGTTCAGGGTTTGGTTTTGTTGGCCCCAGAAGGCCTCAAGGTTGGCAACCGGCGGGGGCGGTGGCACACGGCTAGCTGGCTGATCGGCCAACCACCCCTCGGTTTTTGGTGGCTGCGATCGATATATCCAATTGCTAAGTTGCTGGGTACTCAAAACAAGATTGACAGACTGCTAAAGTTCAGACAGCAGTTGATTCAGTCGCGAGTTGCCGTGCAGTTGCTGTTCCGGCGGCGGCGGGCTGAAATTACAGCGGAGTTAGTTGATGAGAATTTGCCTTTGCTGAAAGCGCCTGTTTTGCTGTTGCACGGTTCTGAAGATACCGCCGCAGCTTCGTCTCTGTGTCAATCCTATGCTGCTCTGGCTCCTAATGCCGAACTGCAATTGGTCAGTCCGGGGGAAAGCAATTTGCCGCAGGAAGTCCCGGATGTTGTTGCTAAGTATATTCGGGAATTTGCTAAGTGAATTGGGAATTGGTAAGGAAGAAAGAGGCAAGAGGGAAGAAGAATTCGCCATTACCCATCCCGCTTAACAATGACTCATATCATTTCCGGTTACACCGGAATGATGTTGACGGTTGACTGTTGACTGTTGACTGTTGACGCCGTGAACAGTCAACAGTGAACCGTCAACCGTGAACTCGAATTTACTATTCCGATGCTAACGGATTTGATATCATAACTTATGACTCATAACTCATGAGTAATTCCCCAAAAAATAGCTTCGGGTGCGTCAATTACTGCAGAAGCTGTATCAGGAAAGGCTGCGGTAAGGTATTTTAAAAGCATAGTGCGATCGCCCCCGGTGAGTGCAATTTTGCTATCAGGAAACAAACACCGCCAATCTTCAATAAAATCCCTAACTCCTGCCACCGTCGCATACACAACTCCGCTTTGAATTGCCTCAGCAGTATCTTTCGCCCAGCGGTGCGGCAGATTTTTTGGTAAACTAATTAAAGGTAATGCAGCGGTTTTTTTACTTAGCGACGATAACTGCAAACCCAAACCTGGTAAGATTGCGCCCCCAACTAAATACCTATTGACATCAGCCCCAGTAAATGTTAGAGCTGTACCAGCATCTATAAGTAAAACTGGCCAACCGAATTGGTTGCCAGCCCCCAGTACAGCCAAAGCTCTGTCAATTCCCAGGGTAGGATAGAGTCCCCCGATCGGCAACTGGTCTAAAGTAATAATTCGGACATTAGGATAACTCTGCCAAATTGCTGTTTGTTGGGTAACTACTGAGGCCACAATTAGAGGCAGCGGCACTAAAGAAAGTGTGTGAGGACTAGAAAAAGCGGGAGTAGCAGGAAGAGAAAGGAGATTTTGAGAAGATACTTCCTCGATCGACCTCATGACTATTTGCACCAAATATTCTGCCTTTTCCTGCTCGGAGAGCGGGGAAACAGCATCAGCATTGAGATGCTCTGTATCCCATGTTTTCTCCAGGGTTTTGCCCACAAATAATCCCCAGTGCAGCCGGGAATTGCCGATCGCCAAAGCTATTTTAATCTGGTCTTTACCTATTAATCCAGATATAAGGTTGTCGGTTCTTGGTGGCGAACGAAAATTGTCGGGAATTGAGTTTTCCATGTTGATCGAGCGCGCGCAAACATTGAACTAAAGATAGATTTTAGATTAATTTTATTAGGTTAAGCGGGCGGTTAACTCTATTTGACATCTGACCAAGTTCCATGCCACGCGCCAATTAGTATTGTGGGCCACAGAGGGCATACTTGCTAAATATAAATATTTGTAAAGCAAAAAATTGCTTTGCTCAGGCTGCATCCTTTATAATGTCTTAAGATATTCCAAAAGTCCTGGTAGCTGCGATGGGGCTGTTGGCGGGGTAAGCAGAGGTTTAACAAACCCGACTCAATCAAAATACTGTACAACTCCTGAGTAAATATGTCTTTAAAAATACAAGAACACGAAAACCCCTGGCAGAGAGTAACTTCGCGGTTGCCTGAATCTGAAAACTGGAGGCAGGAAGAAAGTCTTTCGCTGCCGGAAGTAGACCAACAAAAAGCCCTAATCGTGCAGATGCAGCAGCAAGTTCAGTTATCAAACTTGCTGAACCAAATTAATAACGAAATTCGCAGTACACTTGACATAGAAGAAATTTTGACATCGGCCTGCCGATTGCTGGGGCAAGCGTTAGAGTGCAGTCGCGTGAGCATTTTAGTCAAAGAATCAAATACAGAAAAAACTTTAGTCACGCGCGGAGAGTACAACGCGGGCGACTATCCGATTCAACTTGGTATGAAAGTACTGATGACTGACAACCCGCATTTGGCTGCCGTCGTGTCTCAGCAAGAGTCGCTAGCAGTGACGAAGTTTCTCGATTTTCCGGGATTAAACCCACAAACCCGAAAAATTGCCGAAGCTTTGGAGATTAAGTCAATGGTGGCAGTAGCTACTCGCTATCAAGGTCAAGTGAATGGCATAATTGGCTTGCATCAGTGCGATCGCGAACGGGAATGGACTGATTGGGAAAGGCAGCTTTTAGAAGGGGTAGCATCGCAATTGGCGATCGCCATCAATCAAGCCAAACTCTATAGCAAAACCAGGCGCCAAGCCGAACGAGAATCGCTGCTGCGGCTGATCGGCAACCAAATTCGCAGTACCCTAGATCTGGAAACTATCCTACAAACAGCGGTGAGGGAAGTCCGCCAAATGTTGCAGTGCGATCGAGTAATCATCTATCAGTTTCAAGACAACTGGCAAGGAAAAGTTGTTGTTGAAGATATGGTCATCCCTTGGCCTTCAATTTTAGGAGACATGGGGGCGGATAAGTGTTTCCGGGGAGATTACGCCGATCTTTACCAGCAAGGGCGAGTCAAAGCAATTAATGATATTTTTAATGCTGGTTTAGAGCCTTGTCACGTTGATTTCTTAGACCGTTTGCAGGTAAAAGCTAATCTGATCGTGCCGATTGTTACATCGAGAACTGAAGAAAGTTCCCCCGAAACAGCCGGAAACTATAATCCTAAATTTCCCGGTAGGCTGTGGGGTTTGCTTATTGCTCACGAGTGCCGGGATACCCGCAATTGGGAGCGACAAGAAATTGAGTTGCTATCCCAGATAGCCAACCAAATGGCGATCGCCATTCAGCAAGCAGAACTTTACAGCCAAGTCCAAGATGCTGCGGTAAAATCTCAAGCTCAAACCCAGCAATTGCAGGCTGCGTTAGAAGAATTGCGATCGGCGCAACAGCAATTGATTCAAAGCGAAAAAATGTCAGGTTTGGGGCAAATGGTAGCGGGAATTGCTCACGAAATTAACAACGCCAACAATTTCATCCACGCTAACTTGTTTCATGCTCAAGAATATTTTAAAGCCTTGAACGAAGCTCTAGAACTGGCCGGGAATGCCTGCCCGGAAGCAGCGGAGGCAATTGTCAGAATCAATGAAGAACTAGAACTCGATTACATTCGAGAAGACTTTGGTAAACTGCTCAATTCAATGCGGGAAGGAAGCGGGAGGATTCGCTCGATCGTGATGACGCTGCGAAATTTTTCTCGTTTAGACCACGCTGAATTAAAACCAGTAGATTTGAATGAAGGTTTAGAAAGCAGTTTCTTGATGCTGCAAAATAAGCTAAAAACCCATATCAAAATAGACAAGCAATACGGCAGTTTGCCGCCCGTCCAATGTCAGGCCAGTCAAATCAACCAAGTATTTTATAATTTGATTGACAATGCTTTAGATGCGCTTCAGTCAACGAACAAACCGGGGGAATTAACCATCCGCACTTGGCAAAGCGAGCCGGACTGGGTAACAATCTCTGTCCGCGACACGGGAACTGGCATTCCTGCAGAAATTCAAGACAAGATTTTTGACCCGTTTTTTACTACTAAACCTGTCGGGAAAGGCACGGGTTTGGGACTTTCAGTGTGCTATCAGGTAATTGTTCAAGCTCACGGTG
>JACJNV010000373.1 GCA_014695175.1 Microcoleus sp. FACHB-DQ6
TTTTGCCGTTATGTAAAATGCGCCCCACCATTTCTGTTTGCTGGGGGGTCAGCAGTTGTTTGTGCTGGCGCAGCAGCAATTGGGAAAAGCCGATAATCGAATTCATGGGAGTTCGCAATTCGTGGGACATAATGCCCAAAAATTGCGATTTTAACTTCGCTGCTTCTAGCAGTTGCAATTTTTGCTGTTGAATGCGTCGCCCCTGATTTTCCAGTTCTTCCTGCTGCCGAATTAGCAGCTCGTTTTGCAAGTCTAAAAGCTGTTCCTGTTTTCTTAATATTTCGGTCGCCCGCGCGTTGTTAATCGCGATCGCAGCTTGTTTTCCCATCACCGCCAGCAGTTGCTGAGTATGCCCGTCAATCGCCGTGCTGTCTTTGCGGTTGCCGATGGCCAACACGCCCAAACGCCCGCTTGGCTCCGACTCGATCGCCGCAGCACAAGCCGCCGCCGGCAGCAAGCCGTCGCTCGACTCCGACCGCAAAATTACAGACTCTCCCGTCGCAAATGCTTTCCACAGCAGCTTGTTTTGCAAGTGCGGGGTTTTGCCCCCAGCAAAGTTTTCCGTGCCCCCGACAGCGCTGAGTTTGAGGCCGCTGCAATCGCACTCCAGCAGAGCAACTAGGCAAAATTCAGCTCCTGCGATCGCCTCTACAGTCGCGTCCGCAATGCCTTGCAACAACTGACCCAAGTTATCCGCGCGCTGGGTCAACAGATTTGTAAACCGATCGATCGCGTGCAAATCCCGCCCCCTGTCCCTTACCGTTTCGGCTTCACACAACTTTTCTGCTGTGAAACTGTCTTCCGAGGGCGCTTGATGGGGCAAAAATTCTGGTTCTGCTTGGAGTTCGGGTTGAGTTTGTTGGATCGCGTCCATATCTGTATAGGTTCCCACCCATTCTAGAACTTCCTGACTGTCTGGATTAGCGGGCGTTGCTCTCGCCAGATTCCAGCGGTAAGTACCCTCTCGCGTCCGCAGACGAAATATAATTTCGTAACTTGGTGGCGGGAACTTAGAAGCCTGCGATCTCGCCAACAGACGAGAACGGTCTTCTGGGTGGATCTGCGCCAGATAGCCGAAACCCAAAGCTGCTGCTGCTGGTACCCCCGTATATTCCTCCCAGCGCTGACCTAAATAAGTCACCCAGCAGTCGGCATATGCTTTCCAAACTATGTAAGTATTTGCCTCCCACAAGCGATCGTCCTGAGTTTGGGAGTCGCCAACTTGCGGTTGGGGGGATGTTATTTCAGATACTTTGTGTAAGATTTCAGAGCCGGAAAACTCCGACTGAAATGACTTATTGCCGGGATACTGAGTCATAACAGGTTATATAAATAAGCATTGGACTTAAGCCCTAACACCGGCTAAAGACTCGTGCTGCTAGCTTTATTGATTTTGACGAGCCAAGTGCATCAAAATTTTTTATACTTTAAATTTATATGGGTAGTGGTATCTTTACCTCTATCAACGGGCGGACAATGAGATAATTCAGTTAAACTGTTGAAACATTGAGAGCTTACCTGTCCCGATCGGGCTCGTGCAGGCATCGTCGCAAAATAACTTAAAAATTAACTTGCATTCTTGGCGGCTACATGAGTATGCTTAAAAATGATGTGCAGCCTGTAAAACCCTAAATCAGGACACATTCTCAAATTTTCTCAGTTTAGCTGAGTCAGTTGACGATATTTTTAAAGTTTACTGGACTATTGGAAGAAAGATGAGTAAAATTCGCGTTGCTTTGATAGAAGACCATGACCTGACAAGAGTCGGCATCCGCACAGCTTTACAACAGCGTGACACGATAGAAGTTGTCGGGGATGCCGCTAACGCTACTGAGGGATTGAAACTGCTTCAGTCTTCAAAACCTGACGTGGCAATTGTAGATATTGGGCTGCCGGATTTTGATGGCATTGAATTGACACAAAAGTTCAAAAAAACGGTAGCGGAGTCCGATCCGGATACCAAAATTTTGATTCTGACTTTTCAGGACAATGAAGAAGAAGTTTTGGCAGCTTTTGCTGCCGGAGCTGACTCTTACTGCATGAAAGATATTAGCTTCGATCAGTTATTAGATGTAGTAAAAGTCACTCACGAAGGTAACTCTTGGATCGATCCGGCGATCGCCCGCATCGTCCTGAAACAAGCTCGCACTCAAGAGTCCGCGCCGGAAGAACCGAAGGCTGAGGGCAAAAGAGTCACAATTAAGGCTGCCGAACCCGAGTTTAGTCACATCATTGAGACTTACCCTTTAACGGAACGGGAATTAGAGGTTTTGGAACTGATCGTGCAGGGTTACAGCAATGCTGCAATCGCCGAAAAGCTTTACATTACTGTCGGTACAGTCAAGACTCACGTCCGCAATATTTTGAACAAGTTGTGTGCTGATGACCGCACTCAGGCTGCCGTTCTTGCCCTGCGTTCTGGCTTGGTTGGATGAAGCCTGATCGTCAGGCAAAATCAAGTTAAAAGTAGGGTGCGCTGGGCGCACCTTACGGCCACTGATTTAGGGTGTGCAGTGCACACCGACTGACTAATTATTACCAAAAAATTAGGGCAGGCAGTGTGTACCAGCCGAACAATTGTTTGTTGTTGAAAAATTGATAAAGTTTAAATCCGCATCTATCCCAGTACAGATATTATTTTCACTTTTTAAAAAACTAAATATACCTTAAGATAGATGCTAAAAAAATATCATATTAATAATACTTATTGTTGAGCGATCCCCAGTTAAATAAATTTCGCTCCCACTGCCAATATTGCGCGATATCACTTCATAAAAGGCGCAGGCCCAGGCCAGATTAAGATACTTTTAGGAATAGTTAAGCCTTAAAGAAATTATATCCGCAGAGCGATGCTGAGTTCGCTTAAATTAGCGAAATTAAAAGTATCAACTACTACTGAAATATTTTAGAAAGAGGTATTATGGCCGCTCCAATTGAATTCAAATTATTTGCTCCCTACAACAAAGGAGCTGCCTTGATTGGCTCTTTTTCTAATTGGGAAGAGATTCCGATGGAAAAGGACGAAGAGGGTTTTTTCCGCACGCGAGTTGAGTTGGAGGATGGCGTTTATCAATACAAATTCCGCGTTCAGTCGAAAAGCTGGTTTCTGGAAGCGGATCAGTGGGTAGATATAGTCGATCCCTACGCGACTGACATCGACGATCCTACTCAAAATGGCCTGGTTCGGATCAAAGACGGCGATCGCATTGTCGATACCTACGTCTGGAAACACGACGATAAACCGCTACCGGCCGATCGGGAATTAGTGATTTACGAAATGCACGTTGCTGACTTTTCCGGCGGCGAAGCCGATCCCCTGGCCCGCGGCCAGTACAAGCACGTCGTCGAAAAACTCGATTACCTAGTCGAACTCGGCATCAACGCGATCGAACTCATGCCCCTCAAAGAATACCCAGGCGACTACAGTTGGGGTTACAACCCCCGCTACTTCTTCGCTTCCGAGTCCAGCTACGGAACCACAGAAGAACTCAAAAACCTGATAGACGAGTGTCACGGGCGCGGCATTCGCGTCATCATCGACGGGATTTACAACCACGCGGAAGCATCGAGCCCCCTCACTCAAATCGATCACGATTATTGGTTTCACCACGAACCCCGCGATCCAGACAACAATTGGGGTCCGGAATTTAACTACGAATTCTACGACGAAAACTTAGGAACTTTCCCCGCACGCAGATTTGCTGGCGATACAGTCCGCTTCTGGATTCAAGAATATCATCTCGACGGCATTCGTTTCGACGCGGCGCGACAAATTGCTAACTACGATTTCATGCACTGGGTCGTTCAAGAAGCCAAAAGTGTCGCCGGCCCCAAACCGTTTTACACCGTTGCCGAATACATTCCCGACAATCCCAGCATCACGAATCTAGACGGGCCGATGGACGGCTGCTGGCACGACAGTTTCTATCACTCCCTAATTCCACAACTCTGTGGCGACAATTTTGATTTAGAACGACTCAAAGAGGTAATCGACTGCAAGCGGCAAGGTTACTTGGGTGCTACGAATGTAGTTAATTATTTGAGCAATCACGACCACGATCGCGTTTTTGCCGAATTGGGATCGCGCGGCATTTTGGATGAAGCCGCCTTCAAGCGGGCGAAGTTGGGAACCGTACTGTTAATGACAGCAGTTGGCGTGCCGCTGATTTGGATGGGCGAAGAATTTGGCGAATACAAACCCAAAACAATTGAGCAATCTAAAATTGACTGGACGCTGCTAGGAAATGACCTGAATAAAAGTTTGTGGGAATACTACAAAGGCTTGATTCACCTGCGTAAAAATAACCAGGCACTTTACACAGAAAACATCGACTTTTTCCACGAAGACCCCGACTCGAAAGTTTTTGCTTACACTCGCTGGAACGATGAAGGTTCGAGAGTTGTAGTAGTGGCGAATATGTCGGAAAATTATCTAGCAGGTTACAGCGTGCCCCACTTCCCGGCAAACGGAACTTGGCACGAATGGACAGGGAATTATGATATTGAATCTGGCGATGACAATATTATGATTGACTTGCCGGAATACGAAGCGAAAGTGTTTGTTTGGCAGTAAGCTGTCTTATCGATTCCGGTTGCACTCCTTATCATTGTTGACTGTTGACTGTTGACTGTTGACTGTTGACTGTGAGTCAACAGTCAACAATCACGGACGGTGCAACCGGAATTGATATTATTCCCCAGATTGATTTTCTAAGCACAATTGGGTTATAGCCGCCGCCGGTATTGGTTTGCTAAAGAAGTAACCCTGACCCATATCGCAGTGATGCGACTGCAAAAACGCCAACTGTTCTGCTGTTTCCACTCCCTCAGCAATCACCTGTAAATTCAGGCCCTGTCCCAAGGCGATCGCCAGTTTCACAATAGTAGCACCGCTGCTGCCGGTCACCAAATCGGCCACGAAAGATTTATCTATTTTTAAATGATTGAGGGGAAAGTTTTTCAGAGACCACAGCGAAGAATAACCGGTGCCAAAATCGTCCAGAGAAATGTGAATTCCCATGTCCTGCAACTGCTGCAATACCGACACCGTAAAGCTCACATCTGTCATCGCAATGCTCTCGGTAATTTCTATTTCTAAATACTCGGGATTTAACTGGGTTTCTAATAAAATTTCAGCGATGATTTTTACCGTGTGAGGTTGCAGAAACTGGCGGGCTGATAAATTCACCGCTATCCGCATCGGCGGCAATCCCTGTAACTGCCACGCTCGATTTTGCAAGCAAGCAGTCCGCATCACCCATTCGTCAATCGGGCAGATTAATCCTGTTTCCTCAGCTAAGGGAATAAATCGATCGGGAGAAATCAAACCGCGTTCGGGATGACCCCAGCGAATCAAAGCTTCCAGGCCCACTATTTTGCCAGTCTTTAAGTTTATTTGCGGCTGATAGTGCAGCACAAACTCAGAATTTTTTAGAGCTTTGTAAAGATTATTTTCTAAGTTAAGATCCTCGGAGACTTTACTGCCGATCGCCTGCGTGTAAAACTGATAATTATTCCGACCTTTCTGTTTAGCTTTGTACATCGCAGCATCAGCATTTTTCAGCAAAGTTTCTGCATCTTCTCCGTCATAAGGAGCCAAAGCAATTCCCAAGCTAGCCTTAATATAAAGTTCCAGACCCTCAAAATCAAAAGGACTGCTTAAACTCTGGATAATTAGCTGGCAAATCTTAGTTGCTTCCTCAGGGCTGTTGATATTGTACAGCAGCACAGTAAATTCATCTCCGCCCCAACGAGCGATCGAATCCCCCACGCGCAAACAGTTAGTCAAACGCCGAGATACACTTTGCAGCAACAAATCGCCCACTGGGTGACCGAGAGTATCGTTAACATTTTTAAATCTATCTAAATCTAGAAAGATTACCGCCAGCATTTCTCCCTTTTGGTGAGCGCTAGCTAAAGCTAAAGACAGCCTTTCATTAAACAGTAATCTATTAGGTAAACCGGTTAAGGGATCGTGAGAAGCTTGATGTCGGATCATCGCCTCGACGCGCCTCTGCATTGCAGCCATGTACAGGTGAGTTCCTAAAGATTGTGCTAGCTTCTGTTCTTCGCTAGTCCACTTTGGAGCTTCGCCTGTTTTGATTTCTTTCCAAGCTGCAAAGGACTGTCGGGGACGATCGTGCCGGGTGTCCGAACTGCAACGGCCCGCCCACAAAATTTCTGTTTCTATAGGGCTGCGGAAAACGGTGAGACAGCCGATGCACTGTTGGCGGTATTGCAGCGGTACTGCCAAAATTGAACGAATGGAAGCTGCGACTAAATTGGCAGATACAGATTTAAGTTGAGGTTCTTTAGAAATATCGGAAATTGCGTACAAGTGCGGTACGATAAAATTGGGAATATTGCTATCAATTGAATTGTAATGCTGGGAATATAGATTTTCAAAAATACCTAATTGGCTGGTATGATTAGCAATTTGTGCTCGATCGTCTTCGTTGGCCCTCCCCATAATCTGCTGCCAAAACGGGCTGAGTTCAAGGTCGATGTCCGCGGGCTGCTGGCCACAGGTATAAAGCAAAGCGGGCCGATCGCCAAACTCGGCTGCAAGGTAGAGTCGCCCTCCCGAACCGTGCAAATGCTTGACTGTTTGTTCGAGAACTGCTTTCCGAATTTCGTTGAGTTCCAGAGGAGAATGCAGCAAACTGGTAATTTGGTTGATCACGGCTTCGTCGCGCGCTTGCTGTCTAGCTTGACTCAGCAGAAAAGATTGGGCGATGGCAATTGAAAGTTGATCCACAAGCAACTGCACCATTTTCAATTCTCGATCGCTAAACCGTTTCGGTTGGCTGTGGTGAGACACCAACAGCCCCCAAAGCTGATTTTGATGCACAATCGGCACCGTCAGAGAAGAACGTGCCCCCATAGCCTTCAGATATTCAGCGTGACAGGGGTCTACAGGACTATAGCTAATATCTTCAACTGCTAAAGTTTTGCCGGTTTCGGGACAATCTAACCGATTAATTGTTTGATGCTTCAATTCCACATCTACAATCACTCGCTGGCGCGCTTTGAGAAACATTTCCCGAGCACTCTGGGGAATGTCGCCTGCTGGAAAGCGCAAACCCAGCATCGAGGGCAAATTGTCGCCGTTGATGGACTCAGCAATTACCTCACCGCTACCGTCGGCCTCAAAGCGATAAACTTTTACTCGATCGCTATCTAAAAAGCTGCGGATTTCTCGCGCAGTTGTCGTCAAAATCTCTTGGAGTTCTAAAGAGTTGCGGATGCGATTGGTAATTCGATTGAGTAAAATCTCTTGTTGTAAAGTCGATCGTGACATTTGTCTAGCTTTGTTGCGGGTCATGTCTTTTGATCTCCCGGGCTGTTGACAGCATTTTTGCGAGCCACCGTCTTAAGTTGCCCTGTATTATACATTACAACACTTTCGCGCCGTCTAGGGCCTTGACCCAACCCAACAGCTAGAAACTCCGTTTCTGGGGATATTTCGGCTTTTTCGACAAATTTGGGTGATAAACCGGGTTTTTCACAGCACTTACAAGGCAAGGCAAGAGCGATCTGACAATGAGTGAGGACTTGAGTCCCGATCGAACTCGATCGGGACTCAAGTCCTCACTACAAAGCAATTGCGGAGTTACAAGACAAAAGGTATAGAGAAACCGGGTTGACCAACCAGTATTCTGCCCTCTGGAGGGAGAATACTGGTTAGTCAACCCGGCTGGTAAGTATTTATACCTTAAAAGGTCTAGTTAAGCCGCCTCCCAAAGTTCCCGAATTCTGTCGGGCAAAAAGCCAGCTATTTCCTGAATTCGCTCCTCGGACAGCTCATCCTTCGTTGCCGAAAATACAGCCGCGATCGCAGTTTCCGGTTTTACTCCCGAAGGAAGTGCGCCTTCTAGTTCCACCCTCCGTGCAAACAAATTGCCATCGATCCCCGCAGGTGCAGGCGGGCCGGTCAAAGGCTGACGTATGCGGCTCAGCAATCCCACCAGCGGATTTGTATCTTTCCAGAGGTCTGCTATTTCTTGTTGCAGGGTTTTGTCATCCGTAGGCAAAACTTCTTTGTGCAATTCAGATTCCACGTGCTCGATGGCTTCTTTTGTCATCACATCGCGCATGACCCGGTACACTACTTCGGTAATGTCGCGGGCATCAAAAATATCCTCCAAGTGACCGTTTACCATCACTTTTTCCAAAAACGGCATATCCTTTGAAGCGATAGGAACTGCCGATCCTTCGTGGTGGAGCGAGGTCGGAGGATTCGTCTCCATTTTGTGTAACAGTTTGCGGCCTTTTTCTGTTAACTCAGCTTCTTGAAATGCCACTAAAGGCGGCAATAACTCAGTTCCCCCGTAAGGTTCTCCACTAAACTCCGCTTTGATAAATTCCCTTTGGTTGAGGTAGTCCAAATGACCGAGCAATTCCGCTTCCGCCACCGGGTGACCGACATATTCTTCCGCTGCGTTCCTAATTTCTGACTCTCCCTTGGCGTTGCCACTGTCAATCTTTTTGAGCAAAATGTAAGTCAAGTCGTCTCTGATTGGAATTGTCATTAAAACCTCCTAGGTTAATATCCGGTAAAGCTCATGTAAAAACTGATTTTTTTTACTGGCTTAAATTGTGATGATTACTACTTTAAAACATTGAAGTATAAAGTAGAGTAATCAAGTATCTCTCAGCAGATGGAAGTTATTAAAATTAAGTATGGGTTAGAATCTTCCTTTAGGTAGATCCCTGTATGGGAACCCATGTCTAATCTGGTTAATATCCTAAAAAGCTGTCGCCACTATTCAATGCTATTAAGCGAGGATGCTTTATTGGTAATATTTTTCGTATTTATTGCGTATTTTTACCAAGGCTGAGGCACCAAGAGGGCCTCAGCCTTGGTAATTGGCGCTGGGAGAGGTAGAATTAAGCAGATGCTATGGCGGTTATCAACTGCGGTCGTTTTGCCCGCAGCTTGTAGCGATATTGTATCGGGTTAGACCAAAAAGGGATCATGGGAGAGCTACAAATACGAGCCAATCTGTTTCAAGTGCCGCAGCGCCACTTGAAGAATGCCTCGGGGACAAATTTTGTGATCGTTGCGATCGGCATTTATGAACTACCGTCATTGGGACAATAAATTGGAATCCTCGTCTTTCATTAGCGGTCAACCCCCGGTTGACAAGCGTCCTTTAGTGTTGGCTGTAGACGACAATCCGGACAACTTAGAGCTGCTGACACAAATACTCGATTTATTCGGCTGCGAGTGCGTGGGAGCAGTTGACGGCTACGCAGCTCTTTCAGCAGCAGTCGATCGACAACCCGACCTAATCGTACTCGACATTTGCCTGCCGGATATAGACGGTATGGAAGTAGTAAAGCGCGTTCAACAAAACCCGGAGCTCAGACATATTCCGATTGTTGCTGTCACAGCACTAGCAAAACCAGAAGACCGCGCTCGAATTCTCCAAGCCGGCTGCGTGGAATACCTGTCCAAACCTTTTAACATCAAAGATTTAGAAACAGTTATCCGCCAGCACCTCAACTATCAAATGGTTTTGGTTGAGTTTTAGATTTATAATTAGACTCACGAACTTGAGGTGCAGAGTCTAAAATTGCGATCGTTCCAGTGCGGCCTGTCTCCAAGGTCGCATCGCGGAGCAAATCAGTGACTCCCACGCCCAAAACCTTTTGGATTAATTCTTTCAGTGGCAATTCCAGAACTGATTCTAATTGTGTCCGCACCTGCATCGCCAAATCTCGGTGACCGTTCTGAGCCAGCAGTTTTTCGGGTTGAGTAAGCCCATTTTCGACAACTATTATCAATTTGTTATCCAAAAGATTGCAGAGCGCCTGACTCGTGGAGTGTCCGAGTTGAGAGCGGTACAAAGCTTGAATTCCCTGCGAAAGAGTCCGTTCTAATTTCCCCCGAGTAGGTTCTAAGGTTTCCCCTGTCATATTTTTTAGTTAAACCAT
>JACJNV010000374.1 GCA_014695175.1 Microcoleus sp. FACHB-DQ6
AGTGGCTGTGACTGTGGCTGAAATCGGGAAATCAAAGGGATTTTCATCCGTATCATCATTGACAAATTGCAACGTACCTGTTTTATTTCCAGCTACTGTCGTATCGACTTGAAGAAGCAAATTAGCACTCGCGCCGGCGGCTACTGTTGCAGGTAAGGTTCCGACTAGGCTAAATCCGGTTGGTAAGGTAAGGTTGCTGAGGTTTAAAACTGCTGTACCGAGATTGTTGACGGTAAAGGTTTTGTTGAGAGTCGCGCCAATTAATGCACTACCAAAATCAATTGTACTTGCAGTACCATCAACTATATCCGTTGTTCCGTCTAATACTTGGATTTCCGGTACAGGAGTTGCTGTGACTGTGGCTGAAATCGGGAAATCAAAGGGATTTTCATCCGTATCATCATTGACAAACTGCAACGTACCTGTTTTATTTCCAGCTACTGTCGTATCGACTTGAAGAAGCAAATTAGCACTCGCGCCGGCGGCTACTGTTGCAGGTAAGGTTCCGACTAGGCTAAATCCGGTTGGTAAGGTAAGGTTGCTGAGGTTTAAAACTGCTGTACCGAGATTGTTGACGGTAAAGGTTTTGTTGAGAGTCGCGCCAATTAATGCACTACCAAAATCAATTGTACTTGCACTACCATCAACTATATCTGTTGTACCGTCTAATACTTGAATTTCTGGTAAAGGCGTTACATCGTTGTCGGTAATGTCAACGTTACCTGTTGTTGTAGTTCCGAGTGTAACACCGGTAGAAGGAGTCGAGATTGTGAAAGTACCTGTTTCACTTCCTTCTACAAGTGCATCATCCTTAACATTGACGGTAAAGGAACTTGTGGTTTGACCGTCGGGAATGGTAATGATATCCGGAATTGTCCCTGTAAAATCATCAGCAGTGGCCGTTCCAGACAAAGCCACATTTACAGTTTGAGGGCCAACAACTGCACTTGATGCTGTGGCGGTGACGGTGATAACTGGAGTTCCGGTTTCTGTACTTGTGACTGGGGAAACTGAGAGGTTGACTGTGGGGAAGTCGTTGTCGGTAATTGCAACGTTACCTGTTGTTGTAGTTCCGAGTGTAACACCGCTAGAAGGAGTCGAGATTGTGAAAGTACCTGTTTCACTTCCTTCTACAAGTGCATCATCAATAACATTGACGGTAAAGGAACCTGTGGTTTGACCGTCGGGAATGGTAATGATATCCGGAATTGTCCCTGTAAAATCAGCAGCAGTGGCCGTTCCAGACAAAGCCACATTTACATTTTGAGGGCCAACAACTGCACTTGATGCTGTGGCGGTGACGGTGATAACTGGAGTTCCGGTTTCTGTACTTGTGACTGGGGAAACTGAGAGGTTGACTGTGGGGAAGTCGTTGTCGGTAATTGTTAGTGTCCCAGTCGTATTGGCGGCAACTGGATCGACAAAGTAGTTAAAATTGTTGGCATCGGCAGTGACGTTAACTTGGACTGTTTCCCCTGGGTTGACAATAGCATCATCTATGGGGACGGCATTAAGAACAGCGGTAGTTACACCAGCGGCAATGGTGAAAGTATTAGCAGTAACTGCCGTGATATTCGTACCCGCAGTTAAGGAGTAGTGACCAGAAGTAGCGGTACTGCCAGTGGTGTTGAAGTTGACGACTATGCCGCCAGCGGGGGCGGCAGTATCAAGGGTGATATTAAATGTGCCAGTGGTGGGGCCGGTTTCGGTGGGAGTAGTGCCTGCGGCGATGCTGACTTTGGGGGTGGTGTTGAGCAGGATGGAGACGGTGTTGGTGGTGTTGCTGAGGGTGTCCGGCACAGCTAAGTCAGGTTTGCCGTCGCGGTTGAAGTCGCCGATGCTCAGCGAGAAGGGGCGATCGCCAGTACCGAAGTCAACATTGGTGGCAAAGGTGGGGGAGGTGGCGTTGGTGGGGGTGGTGTTGAGCAGGATGGAGGCGTTGCTGCTGATGAAGTTCGCCACAGCTAAGTCTGGTTTCCCGTCCAAGTTGAAGTCGCCGATGCTGACTGATACGGGGCTAGCGCCAGTAGGGAAGGGGACTTGGGGGGCAAAGGTGGGGGTGGCGGCTCCTGTGGCGGTGGTGTTGAGCAGGATGGAGGCGCTGTTTTCGTTGAAGTTCGCCACAGCTAAGTCAGGTAAATTGTCGCCGTTGATGTCGCCGATGCTGACGGAGAAGGGGCGATTGCCAGTAGGGAAGGTGACTTGGGGGGCGAAGGTGGGGGTGGCGGCTCCGGTGGCGGTGGTGTTGAGCAGGATGGAGGCGGTGTTGCTGCTGGTGTTCGCCACAGCTAAGTCAGGTAAATTGTCCCCGTTGAAGTCGCCGATGCTGACGGATCGGGGTTCAGTGCCAGTAGGTAAGTCAACTTTGGTGGCGAAGGTGGGGGTAGTGGCTCCGGTGGGGGTGGTATTGAGCAGGATGGAGGCGGTGTTGCTGGTGACGTTCGTCACAGCTAAGTCAGGTAAATTGTCGCTGTTGAAGTCGCCGATGCTGACGGAGAAGGGGCCATCGCCAGTAGGTAAGTCAACTTTGGTGGCGAAGCTGGGGGTGGCGGCTCCGGTGGCGGTGGTGTTGAGCAGGATGGAGGCGCTGTCGCTGCCGGTGTTCGCCACAGCTAAGTCTGGTTTCCCGTCCAAGTTGAAGTCGCCGATGCTGACGAATCTGGGGTTAATGCCAGTAGGGAAGTCAACATTGGTGGCGAAAGTGGGGGTGGTGGCTCCGGGGGTAGTGGTGTTGAGCAGGATGGAGACGTTGCTGCTGAACTCGTTCGCGGTTGCTAAGTCAGGTTTTCCGTCGCCGTTGAAGTCGCCGATGCTGACGGAGTAGGGGCGAAAGCCAGTTATGAAGTCTACTTTGGGGGCTAAGCCTAGTATGCCACTGTAAGTTTTGAGGGTGGTTTCGGTGAGGGCTAGTTGGGGCGCTTCAGAAGATGGGGGGATGAGTTGGAAGATGTCCCAGGTGCCTCCTAGCCTACTGTTGCCTGTTGGGTACGGGTTGGCGGCGATGTTTGCCCCTGTGAGTTGGTGCAGTTGAGTCAGGAATTGGTGTCCTCTGTCTCCGGCTGCTACGCTGCATCCATATAAGATGATGTTGGCGTTGTCAGTGAAGGCGTTTCGCCACTGTTGCAATTGGTAGCTGTAGTTGTGGATGTTGCTGCTGTTGAGTTCTGTTGTGCCTAGGTAAAGCTTGCCAGAATCTCCGTGGGTGATGATGTGGAGAGTTTCGATGCCTCTATGCTGAGCTAGGATTGTGGTGATTTGCTCTACGGCATCGGGCTGGCTTTTGAGGATGTAGGTGGCGGTGTCGGGTTTGATGCCGGAGATTAGGTGCTGGCTGTCTGGTATTGTGGGGTCAAGGATGACTATTTCTGTGGGCTTGTTGCTGGTGCAACCAACCAAACTTCCGATATTGTTATTTAGGGAACGGTTAATTTGAGGTAGAGTTTTCACAGTTTTTTGCTTTTAATGTAGTTCGTCGTTTTTGAGTCGATCGGGAGATGACCCCGATTTGATTCTGGTTTGTGATGTTTCTACCTGGTGGTGGATGACACTCGCCGATCGTGATGAGTAATATCAAAAGAGCAAGAAGAACACTTCTAACCGGGACAAGGGCTCGAAACCTTTGTTTTGTAGGACTTACGCATTAATGTCTGATACCAATTTAATGGGTCGTTGCACATATCTTGATCCCCCTAAATCCCCCTTAAGAAGGGGGACTTTGATCGGAATCCTGTCCCCCCCTTATTAAGGGGGGCTAGGGGGGATCAGATTCTATGCAGCCTCATAAAAAATTGGTCTGAATCCCGTTAACCTGTGTATCAATTTATTCCCTAACAAGATTTATATCTTGCTGCTTCCTAGTTGCGCTAGCCAAATTGCGAAAGATTAGTTTCGCAAAATGTCCGAAGGCTTTTCCCCAAAATGCTGCTGGAAATATTTTGTAAAGCGACTAGGATTGTAAAAGCCATAATTAAACGCAACTTCCGTAATCGTTTTGTTGCTCTCGATTAACTCCATACGAGCGGCTTCAAGTCGAGCAGTTCGCAAAAATTGACTGGGAGAGACACCGTAATAACGAGCGAATGCTGTTTGCAAAGAACGACTGCTACAGTTCATGGCGGAAGCAATTTGTGCAATTGTCAGCTCTTGTTTCATATTTGCTCGGATGTATTCGGCCACCTCTCGCACGCGGGCGATCGAAATTTCGGATACTTTAATAATCGATGGTTCTAAAGTGTTGTAAGATGAACCTTGGACTAAGGTAGAAAAAATAGCGATTTCTAAATTTTCAATTACCAGTGGATGTCCGTTAGTGTCAATCAAATTCAACAGCGTTATGACCAGTTGATATAGCGATCGACCGTAAGGAGTAGTGCGATCGATAACTTGCATCAGGTTATGACGTTCAATGGATTTGTCAAGATACTTGCTCATTTCAGTTAAAAATAGAGCTTCATCTATATAAATTGATATTCCGCTGTATGTGGCTGAGTGCTGAAGCTGGCTTAATTCGGCTCCCGGCTGAGTTATCAGCAAATTTCGATCGTTCACGAGGAATTCGTTAGACCCAACTTTCAATAAATGATCGCTGTCAAAAAATGTGAAACCTATTTTTCCAACAAAAGTATATCCTGCGGTATATGTACTCCCAGCTTCCCAAACAACACTCACGAACTCGAAGTTTTTTAACTTAGCAAGCCGCCATTGAATTTTGTAATCTTTGGAAGAGAAAGTATGTTTAGTAATACCCGATACTTGATTAAGATATATCTCTGGATCGTTGATTTCAATATTTAAATCCCAGACCATTATTAAATCCTCATATTTTACACCCACAATAAATTATATCAATTATGTGTAAATATTTATACCTCTTCTGGGGTTTTTTACGGAAATTATCTCAGTAGATGTGGGGGCGGATTTATGATATTGTGAATTTGAGGCAATTATTGTTGGTGAAGGAAACCTCTACATTCAAGAGGTACATTTTGATTTATAGTTGGGTGGGGGCGGGTTTATGAAATTGTGGGTTTTAGGCAGTTATTGTCTGTAAAACCCGCCCCTACGAAAATTAAAATTTTACAGATTTTATGAATAACGACACAATTGTCAATACAGTCGAAGAACACGAGATTTTTGGCGATCGCGATTTTCCATCTTGGTTAACCCAACAACAAATCAGCCTTGCTTGCACTACCTATCAAACCAGCAGGTTAATGTTAATTGGTGCTGTGCCAGAAACCAACAGAATCTCGGCTTTTTGGCGAATATTCGATCGCGCAATGGGGCTTTTCTGCACGCCGGAACGCCTTTATTTAAGTTCAAAATATCAACTCTGGCAATTAGATAATGTCTTAGAATCCGGGAAATTATACCAAGGATACGATAAATTATATATACCAAGAATCGGTTATACTACAGGAGATATCGACATTCACGATATCGCTGTCGATAAAAATAATCAAATTCTTTTTATTAGCACTTTGTTTAATTGTATCGCTACTTTGAGCGATCGCCACAGTTGCAAACCTCTCTGGAAACCGCCATTTGTCTCACAATATATAAATGAAGACCGCTGTCACCTCAACGGTTTGGCAATGGTAGCTGGGGAAGCGAAATATGTCACAGCGTCGAGTCAGTCGGATGTGGTGGATGGCTGGCGCGATCGCCGACAAAACGGCGGTATAGTTATTGATATTGAATCTAATGATATTATCGTCACAGGATTGTCAATGCCGCACTCACCCCGCTGGTATCAAGACAAGTTGTGGCTGCTGAATTCGGGGAGAGGGGAATTCGGTTATGTGGATTTAGAGACAGGGAAATTTGAGGCAATTACGTTTTGTCCGGGATATGTGCGAGGACTAGCATTTTGGCAAAATTGGGCAATTGTTGGACTGTCGAAACCTCGGGGAGGTGACAACACTTTTAGCGGTTTAGAATTGGATGAGTTGTTAGCAGCCAAGGATGCTGAGGCTCGCTGTGGTATGATGGCGATCGATTTGACTACTGGGGCGATCGTTCACTGGTTGCGGTTTGAAGGGATTGTCACAGAACTCTATGATGTACAAGTGATTCCTCAAGTACAAAAGCCGATGGCGTTGGGTTTTCAGACTGACGAAATTGCTCAGTTAATTACTTTGGAAATTTAACCGCAGATGGTGGCGGATGTACGCGGATTAACGCAGATAAATGTTGACAGGATGTACGCAAAAGGTGTGAGAGAAAGTATTTAAGCGGGATTTGATATTACTCAACAATCGCCCCATCTAAGCTTGTTTTTCTTAAGTCTGTTCTCGCTAAATTTGCACCTCTTAAGTCAGCACCTGTTAAGCAAACATTGCTTAAATCTGCATAACTCAAATCAGCACCTCTGAGATTAGCATCCGATAAATTTGATCCTGATAAATTCGCCCTCACAAGTTGCGATTTACTCAAATTGCTGCCACTCAAATTTGCTGCTGGCATCTGTGCTGCCATTAAGTTTGCTTTGCTTAAATTAGTGCCACTGAGGTTAGCCAAATTTAATTTAGCATAACTCAAATCAATGTTTTCCAAGCAAAGTTCGCTCAATTGCGCGCATCGCAAGTTAGCATTAATAAAAAACCTGTCTCCAATCGCATAACGGCGCAGCAATTCGTCAACTTCCAGCCGAATTAAAACGGGTTCGCAAGTATTTTGGTAGCACCACGATGTCTCCAGCAAACTAGCGGCTGCTTCAATTGCTACCTTGTCGGATTTAGGGAGCACCAAACTATTGCACCCATCCCACTCACCGTTGAGCATGAATGCCATGTCAGAAGCTGCTGCAATTGAGTCGCATAACAAAACGGTTTCTGGTTTGGGTTGCAGCCAGTTCATTAAACCGATCGAGCTGTTGTTTTTCACTGTAGATTCAGGATTTGTGCGTCTTTCTTAATTATAGGTAAAAATATTGAAAACAGTATGCACAAATTCGCTGCGGCTTCAGAGAATGAATTAATTGTGTTTGGTGCAGCCAGACCAGGATACCGCGATGCAGAAATTGCTGGGTGGATTGAATTTATGCAGGGGCATAATATCAAGCAAGTTTGCTGCTTGCTTGCTGAGACGCAACTCATCGGTTACACTGATTTACTGGGAACATATCGGAACATCTTTGGGTGCGATCGAGTTTGCTGGGCGCCGATTGCAGACTTTGAATTGGTCGATCGCGATATTTTAATCGATCGCATATTGCCGTTCTTGGAATCTGCAAATAGCAAAGGCGAACGGGTGGTAGTTCACTGTTCTGGGGGGATCGGACGTACTGGACAGGTTTTGGCTGCTTGGTTGGTCAGCGCGCGGGGATTTTCGGACAAACAGGCGATCGCAGCAGTAAAAAAAACTGGCAGAAATCCCTATGAAGCAGCGATCGTAGCTTGTTTGAAAGGTCGAAACCCCTGGCTAGTTGTTGAAGAACTTAATGCTCTCTTAGATGATTGTCGCCTTGCTGCGAGAAATGACATATAGCACTATACCAACTATATGTATATAGCAATCCTAAATCATTTGTGAATTTCTTACTCCCTCCCCGCGGGTTCGGGGAGGGTTGGGGTGGGGTAAAAAGTTTACGACTCCTGCAAGGATTGCTATATGTGCCAATTGCGTAAGTTTTAAAACATTTAAACGACTCGGCTTCCTACGAGCGAACTCAGGCATCGCATAAATGGGTGTTTTGGCTATCACCGTTAGCCAATCCGCTGGCATTTTTGGGAATATTAGAGAACAAATAACGCACTTACAGCAACGCAAGATCCTTGAAGCAACGGCGCGTTAACTCGATTCTTGCAGGTGCGTCATTTGGGTTGCGAATGTTAATGTTTGTAGCAAAAAAATAAGCTTTTTTATTCTTCTCTAAATAACCTACATACCAGCCAATTTGAGGCTTTGTTTGTTCTCCAAAGTTTGCCCAGCCTGTTTTGGCTCTAATTGTGTAAGCGGGAGTTTGTTCAACAATTATGATGTCTTTAACCAGAGACAACGAGCGCTCAGAAAATGGTAAGTCGTTTTTGTAGAGACGGCGGAGAAATTGAATTTGCTCGTTGGGTGTGATTCGCAGTTCTCCCTCTAACCAGAATTTGTCAATATCGTCTTTGTTACCGATTTTTTGGTTGCCATAACCGACTTTAGCTACCCATTTTTGCATTTGCTCGTGTCCGACTCGGCGGGCGAGAACTTGGTAAAACCAAACGGCGGAAAGTTTCATGGCTTGTCTCATATTCAAGTCTCGATTCCATGCGGGAATTTGCCTTTGAGTTCCATCCCAAGTTAGAACGGCAATCTCATCTGAAATCACCCCTGTTTCTAAGGAAATCAGAGAGTTGAGAATCTTAAATGTAGATGCGGGTAAAAAAGCTGTGGCGTTACGTTGCGGGTTGTGTTGATAAAGCCGATCGCTATTCAAATCGTAAATCGCGATCGAGCCTTCAACTCCTAGCTCTTGAAAGTGCCGTCCAAAATTAATTTTCTCAGCAACATCTGCTCCGCGTCGTGGAGATTCTTGCACTGGAGGTGGCACGGTTAAGGCTGATTGCGGTGGCTGAACTAAAACAGAAATAATGCAGCCTAATACAATTAAAATAACAGCGATCGCACGACGAGATATTCGGTTCATAAACTTCGATAATTTAGCCAAATCACAGGCAGTAATGTCACAGGAGCGATCGACTTGTAAGGTGCGTCTGACTTACGCTGTATACGAAACAATTAGGATTTGCCCCTGACGCACCCTACTATATATAGGTTGCAATTGCGTAACTTCTGAACTAGAAAACCGCCATAATAGTTAAGGCGACCAAGCAGCTTAACTGAATTACTAAGCTGAAGAACCGAAACTTCGGATCGAGGCCAGCAATGTGAATCACTGAATGTACAAGCCGAAATAGGATGTACACAACAATCAGCAAATCTACTGCTGTTCCTGAAACACCCCTAACTGTTAGAAGAAAAACAACTCCCAAATACAAAGGGAGGTTTTCTATCAAGTTGGATTGTACTCGAAATAGTCGCCAAAGCAAGCTGTCGTCGTTCTGTGTGCCGAAATCTTTTACTGATCCGCCCGCAGATAGATGTCGAATTCTGACTGCTAGTAACAAGATAACGACTGCGATCGTCCACAAAATGAAAATTGTTAAACCCCAGAGGGGGAAAGTCATATTTGTCGGTTCAATTTGCATCATCTTTCTACCTTGCGAAACTGCGGCTAAGACTTTAGAAAAGTTAGCTCAAATCCGTTAGCATCGTTCTGGTCAAATCTCACCCACAGTCAACAATCACCGACGATGCAACCGGAATTGATCTAATTCATCGGCGTTAATCTGTGTTAATCTGTCCTCATCTGCGGTTAAAAAAAGAGAATATATTAACCGCAGATGACAATGGATTGACGCTGATTCACGCAGATGAAGATCGGAGAGATATGAATAATTCGGATATTCTGAGTGTTTTCCGAAATGGATTGATCGCCCACCAAGCTCAAAGCAGCATCTAACCCACAAGCTGACGCTAACTAGAGTGCGATCGCATCTCCTGAGTGTCAATTCCAGCCGCTAGCAACCGAGCGTTTACAGATGGTTTTCGGCAAGACGATCGCACCATTGTATCGAGCAAGTGTTCGATCGCACCCGGTAGACTCTGGCAAAAACCAGTGTGTACCCGCGATGTCTGAACGATCGTGCTGCGGGGTGCTACGAGCCAGTGAAAGCGCTCTCTGTGGGGAAGTTGACCGATCGCGCCAGATTCGGAGCCGCCTGCACAAATGATGGGAATGACTGCTAGGTGATTGCGAATCATTTCCAGATCCAACGTTGAGTCGATCGCCATCAAGCGCTGTTCATCAATTTCGATACGGGCTTCGAGGAATTTTTTCGTACCGCAGGAAACGATCGCCCCCACGTTGATAAACTCCTCGCGCTCGACTTTGGGAACGACGCGGATAATGGCGTAATCATAAAGAAATCGATCGCGCACTAATCGCCTCCTCCAAAAAAATATGTGGTGATTCTAGCCGATTTAGCAGGTACTCAATATAAGCATCCCGATGTTGGTTGCTATCGCTGAAAGGAGAATCTCCCACCAGCCAAGTATCAGGAATTAGTTTAACAATGTTGCGAATGATGTCCGGGGTTAGCGTTTGAGTCATCTTTGAATTTGCCGCTTCCAGCGTACTGGCAAAACGCAGCAGAACGTGGTCTTTGATTGGGGGGAAACGATCGCGGCTGCGCGAGAGATAATCTTTCCAGGTGTGGTGGAAGTAGAGGGCTGCACCGTGATCTATCAGCCAAAGCCGGCGGTGCCATACCAGCATATTTGCATTGCGCGGCGTGCGATCGATGTTGGTCACAAAAGCATCGAACCAGACGATTTCTGAGGCCAGATCCGCCTCGGACTTCCCCGCTATCGGGTCAAAGGTGATGGAGCCCGGGAGATAGTCGAGGGCGAGGTTGAGGCCAGCACTTGCTCGGATCAAATCTTGAATTTCCGGGTCAGGCTCAGTGCGAGCCAGTTCGGGATCGAGTTCAACAAAGACGAGTTCGGGGATTGGGAGCCCGGAGGCGCGAGCAATCTCTCCCGCCACTAGCTCGGCGATCAGAGATTTAGCTCCCTGGCCCGCACCCCGAAATTTGAGCACGTACATACCATCATCATCTGCTTCGACGATCGCGGGTAGCGACCCGCCCTCGCGTAAGGGAGTGACATATCTGGTAGCAGTGACTGTTCGCAAGCTAATACTCATGCTATTTTAGATTTTCGCTTTGACATTTTAGATCCAAAATCACTGATTTTATGAGGGTTTCGAGTACGGGCTTACAGACAGTTGGATTCTTTCTTTTAACTGGGACTGATGTTAAGTAGTGTGTTTACTAAACTGATGACTAAAAGGACACAACAATGTTGTGTCCCTACGGAATTTTGCCAAATCTTGCTTTGAGACAGTCATTAGTCATCAGTCATTAATCAACTAATAACTCATGACTAACCACTAATCAGTTGTACTAACGTGGTCGATTCTCTCTAATTGCCAGAGAATTTGGTTGCCTTCGCGCCGCACCCGCGAAACTACCCAATTCCGCCAAACCCAGTTGTCTCCACGACTGGTGACAGCGCTGGCATTGACATCCATCAAATCAGCCAGTTCAGAACTGGTAATCAAGTAGCCTTTCGTAGCAACCTCGTCGGCGATGTGCAACGTTTCGATCAGATTGCGGAGGTCTTGAACCCTCACCTCGCGGGGCAAGTTCTCCAGGGTATCGGCAGTTGAATCCATCATGGTAGAGTTGGAGATCGGAAGGTCAGAAGTTATGACATAGGATTCTATCGTTTTGTTACCAGTTGTGTCCGTTCCTTCCCAAACAATTGTGTTGTCAAAGTGTAGGGGCGGTGCCCCCGTGCCCGCCCCGGCCTCGTCTCCCGTTGGTTTGCGCTGTTGCAGTTCGGGAGTGAGATTGTGGGAGAAGCTGCGGGCGATTTCATCGCATCTGTCGTTGTAGAAGTCGCCGGAGTGGCCGCGGACGTGTTCCCACTTGATTTGCCGGGAATTCAGCTTGTCTAGCAGATGCCAGAGGTCTTGGTTGACAACATCTTTGCCCGTTGAGGTTTTCCAGCCTTTATTTTTCCAGCCTTGAATCCATTTGGTGATGCCGTTTTTAACGTATTCGCTGTCGGTGTAAACGGTGACAGGTTCGGTTTGACCGGAATTGGCAAAAAATTCCAGCGCAGCGACGGCAGCTTGCATTTCCATGCGGTTGTTAGTGGTTTGGGGGTCTCCACCCCCGAGTTCGTGACAGTTGCCGTCGGCGAAGCAAACTACTGCACCCCAGCCACCTGGGCCTGGGTTGCCGGAACAAGCGCCGTCTGTGTAGAGGCTTTTGATTTTGGGAGTTGTCATGAGCGAATTAATTTGTTATTTAGAGGTAAGTTGTTTGCAAGTGCCATAATTAAGGCAATTGCGATAGTTTTACTTGCTGCTATGAAAAATGCCAACTTAAAGATTAAAAAGGTTGCGCTATTTATTTGTCCGTTTTCTTTGTTAATTTTTAATACTTTCGCGCAAGCACAGCCCATAATCCCTGCTGCTGACGGTACGGGTACTGTTGTCACCCCCAGCGGCAACCGCTATGATATCAACGGCGGCAGTTTGTCGGGAGACGGCGCGAATCTTTTTCACAGTTTTGGGCAGTTTGGCTTGAATGAAGGTCAAATTGCTAATTTTCTGACTAATTCGGCTATTCAGAATATATTAGCTCGAATTGCTGGCGGGGACGCTTCGCTAATTAACGGTTTAATTACTGTCACGGGCGGCAATTCTAATCTTTTTCTAATTAATCCTGCGGGGATTGTGTTTGGCCCGAACGCGAGTTTGAATGTGCCGGCGGCTTTTACTGCAACTACTGCGAATGGTGTCGGTTTTGGTTCAAATTGGTTTAATGCTGCGGGTACAAATAATTTTAGCGCCTTGGTGGGTACGCCAAATGCTTTTTATTTTAGTGCGGGTGTACCGGGAAGTATTGTTAATGCTGGCAATTTAGCGGTGACTCCTGGGCAAAATTTGGCTTTGCTTGGCGGTACGGTTGTTAGTACCGGGCAGTTGTCGGCCGCGGGCGGGCAAATTACTGTTGCTGCGGTTGGGGGCGGAAATATTCTCCGCATTAGTCAACCGGGGCATTTGTTGAGTTTGGAAATAGCAACGGGCGGAAATGTTGGTAATTCTCCACAGACTTTGAATCCTGTTTCTTTGCCGCAGTTGCTGACAGGTACTGGGCAAAATCAGGCGGCGGGTGTTGCGGTTGCGGATGACGGTTCTGTGCGGCTTGTGGGTTCTGGTTTGCAGGTGAATTCTGGGGATGTGGCGATTGCTGCTAATGTGTCTGGGCTGCCGCAGTTGAATGCGGGAGGTGCGAATTTATGGGCTGCGGGAAATCTCACGTTAGCGGGCGCTAGGCTGCAAACTACGGGGGATTTGAGTTTGCTGGGTCGGGATGCGGTGCGGGTCAGGGACAGCGCCGAGAATCCTTTTTTGGCGCAGGCTGGGGGGAATTTATACATTCAGGGATCTCGCACTATTGATATTCTCACTCAAAATGCGATCGGCGGCTTATCTCTTCCCCCGCAATTCCAAAGCGGCGGCAATTTGAGTTTGGTTAGCAACGGCATTATTTCGGGGGATTCCCACTTTGTTTCGGGGGGCAATTTTTCGATTCACAATTTGTCGGGAATGCCGGGAAACTTTGTCAGTTTATTTGACCCGATTATCAGTTCGGAAGGAGATGTTTTCTTTGGAGATTATACCGGAGTTTCGCTGAAAGTCGAGGCGAGGGGGAGCATTGTTGCCGAGGATATTACAATTACCGGGCCCGATAGTGCATTGGGTAGGGAAAATGGGAATCCCGACGATCCAGATGTTGCTATTTTAACCAGCAGTCCGGCCTTGATTCTGCGGGCGGGAGTGCAAAATCTGGCAAATTCTCCTAATGTTCCTAATTCTCCTACGGATACTCCGGGTGATAATGAACAACCTAATCCTTTAGGTGACGATGCAATATTTACTCCTGCGTCTATTTTGTCGAATAATTTGATTTATGTTGAAAATATTTCGGCTGGCGGGTCGGTGATTTTGTCAGCGCCGGGAAGTATCGCAACTAGAGATATTAATGGCGGTCAAATTAGTCTCGAAAGCAGGGAAGGGGCAGTGGTAGTTGGGGGCAGATTAACGTCTAGTTCGACAATTAATATTCAAGCTAATGACAATATTATATTGACAAGTGACATTTCTCGTGCTGATATCAACGGCAGTATTAGTCTGAATACTGTTCGAGGCAATATAGTAACAGGGTCGATCGATACTGGGACTTCCGGGGCGATCGAACTCAGAGCTTTTGGCAATGTGAATTTTGGGACTTTGCAGGGTTCTCAAGTTAATATTACCAGTAACTCCGGGGGTCTGGGAGTTTTGACTGATGCCAATACCCTTGTTTCTAATACAACACCAGTCAATATTACAGCAACTGAGAATATCAATTTGACAGCTTTTAGGGACTTAACGGTAGGCAATCTCACCGCTGCGACTGTCAATGCTAGCAGCAGCAATGGGAATGTTAATACGGGGGCGATCGCTACTTCTGGAGATGTCAGAATTCTAGCGGGACAGGAAATCAACACAGGGGGAATAACTGTTAATCCTGTAACCACAAATTCAGTTAAACCCCTCATTCCTACAGTAAATTTGGATGCACAAACTAATATGAATGTTGCATCGATTAACGCTGGCACTGGCACTATTAATTTGAGAGCATCCAGCGATTTAAATGCAGGGAGTTTGCAAGGTGGAGACGTTGACCTCAATAGCGATAGTGGAAATATTGCGATCGGTAATACTACATCTCTTGGGAATCTTAATATAATAGGTTCTGGCAATGTAAATTCCGGGGATGTGCAGGGAGTTGGAGTTAATATAAATAGCAATTCGGGAAGTATTAATATTGAAACCGCTACAGCAACAGAAAATACTGTCAATTTAACAGCGCTGCTCAATGTAAATTCCGGGGATGTGCGGGGAGTTGGAGTTAATGTAAACAGCAATTCTGGAAGTATTAATATTGGTAATATCGACGCCACAACAGGAAATGTCAATTTGACAAGTTCTGGCAATGTAAATTCCCGAGATTTGCGGGGAGTTGGAGTTAATGTAACTAGCAATACGGGAAGTATTAATATTGGGAATACGGACGCTACAACAGGAAATGTGAATTTAACAGCGCCGCTTGATGTAAATTCACGAGACTTGCAGGGAGTTGCAGTTGATGTCACTAGCAGCAGGGGAACAGTCAGCACTGGCAATATAAGTGCTGCCGAAAGTGTCCGAATTTTAGCCGGAAACGAAATTGCAATTGGGCGAATAAATGTTAATCCTGTTGTTAGTGCCGATCGCACTTCTACAGTAAATCTTAACGCTCAAAATGATATCAGTGTTGCATGGATCAATGCTCCGGGCGGTAATGTTGAGCTCACAACTCCGGGTTTAGTTCGAGTGACGGGTACTTTTGACCAAAACGGCACTCCTCTTAGCGTCTCGACTCTTGGCGACACTCAAGCGGGTACAGTTACGATCCGCCACGGCGGCGGCGATGTCAATCCGCCGATACCTTTTGCGGTGGGAGATGCGACGACTAACGGTACTGCTGGGGCGATCGCTAGCAATGCTTTGGGTACGATTACTCAAGGGCGATCTTTCATAAATTCTTACACTCAAGGCAATAGTGCGATCGTCACTACCAACCAACCTACTCCTCCTACTCCTCCTACTCCTCCTACTCCTCCTACTCCTCCTACTCCTCCTACTCCTCCTACTCCTCCTACTCCTCCTACTCCTCCTACTCCTCCTACTCCTCCTATTCCTCCTACTCCTCCTACTCCTCCTACTCCTCCTACTCCTCCTACTCCCTCTGATTTCAATAATCCAAAATCGCCGCCAACATTACCAAGGGATAGACCGGCATTCGATAGAGCGCGATCGCTTTTCCCCGAGCCGAACCAACCCTTTAGTCGGGAACAGCTGCAGAACCAAAACAGAATATCGCGAGATATAGGAAAACCCGGAGACAGGATGCCGCCGGAAAGAATGCAATCTCCCAGAGGGCTGAGAAATTTCATCAATTCAAATATCAGAGATTCAGTTATTCAGTCAGCATTTCGCGGCGACATCGGCAGGAATTTGGAAATCGGCAATATATCGGCCGCTTTGTCTCTGCTGGACAAATCTTTCACCCAAGAATTCCGGGAATATTTGGGCATCAACATCAGCGACGAGTTGGTATCCCCAGAGGAAATCCAAAAAAAGTTAGCATCCCTGGGCGCAGAAACGGGCACGAAACCCAGCTTAATTTATCTGTTCTCGCAGCCGGAAGAATTAAATTTAATGCTGATCACTTCTTGCGGTGAAGTGGTTCACAAAAGTGTGCCGGCTGCGAACCGGGCAGAACTGCTGAAAGTTGTAACTCAGTTCAGGGATGAGATTACCAAACCGGGAGTGCGGGCTACTACGAGTTATCTACCCTCTTCCCAACAGCTTTATAAGTGGATGATTGCGCCTTTAGAGGACAGTTTGAAAAAGTGCGAAACGGATACTATTTCCTTTGTTGTCGATCGAGGTTTGAGAGGTATGCCCTTTGCTGCTTTGCACGACGGAAAGCAATTTTTGGTGGAAAAGTACAATCTCAGCCTGATGCCCAGCATTAATTTAACAGATACTCGCTACGTCGATCTCAGAAATTCTCAAGTTTTAGCAATGGGTGCCTCGGAATTTTCAGAGTTGAATCCTTTGCCTGCTGTTCCTGCTGAAATAGCGGCTATTTCCCGAGAGTGGCCGGGAGTTAGTTTTCTGAATGAGGATTTCACTTTGGATAATTTGAAGCGACAGCATCAAAGCCGACCTTTTGGGGTTATTCACTTAGCTACTCACGGCGAATTTCGACCTGGAGCACCGAATAATTCTTTTATTCAGTTTTGGAATAGTCGGCTGCGACTGGATCAATTGCGGGATTTGAGATTGAATGATCCGCAGGTTAATCTGTTAGTTTTAAGTGCTTGTCGGACTGCGGTGGGAGATGCACAGGCGGAGTTGGGTTTCGGGGGTTTGGCGCTGCAAGCGGGGGTGCAAACGGCTTTGGGAAGTTTGTGGTACGTGAGTGATGAAGGTACTTTGGGATTGATGAGTGAGTTTTACCAGCAGTTGAAGACGGCGCGAATTAAGGGGGCGGCGCTGCGACAAGCGCAAATTGCGATGTTGCGGGGGGATGTGCGTTTGGAGGGTGGCCGATTGCGGGGTTTGAGTCGGGGTGAGGGGGTGGAGTTGCCGAGTTCGCTGCAAGGGTTTGCGGATTTGAAGTTGTCGCATCCTTATTATTGGTCGGCTTTTGTGATGATTGGGAGTCCTTGGTAATTGGTGATTAGTGATTAGTGATTAGTCATTTGTTAGGCGTTGCATAATTGCGAGATGATTTTGATTGTTTTGTGGGATGGGCCGTTGATCTCGTCCAGTGCGTTTTCACAGCGGGCGGGGCACCCCACAAGAATCATCCTCAAATTGTGCAACGCTTTCATTGCAAGTGATTAACGCCTAACGGCATCAAAGGTTATTTCAGCCTTTACCTCTCCCGGCGAGGGGTTTATTGTGGGTGTTGTGATCAACGCCTAACGGCATCAAAGGTTATTTCAGAACCAAGCTGCAACTATCAGCAATTGATGATAGGTGATCAACGCCTAACGGCATCAAAGGTTATTTCAGAAACCATGTTTAACACGCGCAAAGTAACCATAAAGCCGTGATCAACGCCTAACGGCATCAAAGGTTATTTCAGGGTTGCTTCCTCGCCGGAGAAACCAAAGGGATGAAGTGATCAACGCCTAACGGCATCAAAGGTTATTTCAGTACAGTGCGTAACTTACTTGAATCGAACTTTCGGCGCAGTGATCAACGCCTAACGGCATCAAAGGTTATTTCAGTTGGGGTTTGCTGAACCAGAATCGGCTTATGGACAGTGATCAACGCCTAACGGCATCAAAGGTTATTTCAGCCCAGGTTTTTGTCCTTCTTCACCCCAAGTTTCAACGTGATCAACGCCTAACGGCATCAAAGGTTATTTCAGCTACTAAAACGCTTCTTAATTTGTTCATTACTGGGTGATCAACGCCTAACGGCATCAAAGGTTATTTCAGAGCACTGGAAGATTTAGGGGTGCAATATGGCTAGTGATCAACGCCTAACGGCATCAAAGGTTATTTCAGCACCTGTAACGAACCGAGTTGCTTGAATTACTTGCAAGTGATCAACGCCTAACGGCATCAAAGGTTATTTCAGGAGGTGAAAGCGATATGAAAATGCACGATGAAGACGTGATCAACGCCTAACGGCATCAAAGGTTATTTCAGAACCCCGGTTGCTGGCTCTACGCCGCGAGATTGAAGTGATCAACGCCTAACGGCATCAAAGGTTATTTCAGGACTGTATTTTCGCCAACAAAAACCAATCCTTTTGGGTGATCAACGCCTAACGGCATTAAAGGTTATTTCAGAATTAGGTGCAACGAACCTATCCAGGCACAGGATTAGTGATCAACGCCTAACGGCATCAAAGGTTATTTCAGCCTCTGCCTTGCTGACCAATAATTGCGGTAATACCGTGATCAACGCCTAACGGCATCCAAGGTTATTTCAGATACGTCACAGTTCGCGGGATAAAGTACGCTTGGAAGTGATCAACGCCTAACGGCATCCAAGGTTATTTCAGGATCTCAGCCGCTCGCACTTCCAACGGTTGTGATTCGTGATCAACGCCTAACGGCATCCAAGGTTATTTCAGCACTACAACCAGGAAACAAAAACCATGATTAACTTGTGATCAACGCCTAACGGCATCCAAGGTTATTTCAGATTAACTGCTGCTGGACTTCAGCGGGAGTCAAATAGTGATCAACGCCTAACGGCATCAAAGGTTATTTCAGGATTGTGCGACTTCATGTATAAAAGTCTTAGCACCGTGATCAACGCCTAACGGCATCAAAGGTTATTTCAGAAATTCAGTCCTGCCGTCGTTGTGATGCAATTCAATGATGTGATCAACGCCTAACGGCATCAAAGGTTATTTCAGGTTTCACCAGGTTTGATTTCTTCGAGTTGGGTTTTGTGATCAACGCCTAACGGCATCAAAGGTTATTTCAGCTTTGTTCTAAAGCCCACAGGTTCGCTTCTTGAATCGAGTGATCAACGCCTAACGGCATCAAAGGTTATTTCAGACCTGACATCGGGCCGGTGACGAGACTGACTCCAGTCGTGATCAACGCCTAACGGCATCAAAGGTTATTTCAGTTCTGTGCAGTGTTGCCTGTAATCTCAGCCTGAGAGTGATCAACGCCTAACGGCATCAAAGGTTATTTCAGACCGATCGCCCAACCCATTAAAGAATAAACCCTCCAAACCATTTTTGCAAGCACCTGGCCCGACTAAATCCTTAAAACCTCCTTCCAACATCAAAGCAGTTCGATCGCAGTGATCAACGCCTAACGGCATCAAAGGTTATTAGTAGTGTATATAAGGTGTTGCAGCGACTGCGGGAAGAAGTGTGATCAACGCCTAACGGCATCAAAGGTTATTAGTAGAATACCAGCTTTTCATTCAAAAACTGCCCCCACTAGTGATCAACGCCTAACGGCATCAAAGGTTATTAGTAGGCCGATCGCCTAACCCCTTCCACAATAGACCCTCCCAGCCATTTTTGCAAGCACCTTGCCACACTAAATCCATTACTCAGGCCCGATGGAACTCCAGCAATCAACCCCAGCCAACACATCAGCCAGCAAAAAATCCCCAGCATCAGCCAAAACATAGCGCCGCCACCTAGTCTTTTTAGAACCCGCATGATCCACCCAGCAAGGCAAAGCCAAATACCCATTTCGATCTAAAATCAACCACTGACAAATATCAGCTTCAAATTCATCCCGCCACAGCAAAACAGAATTAATTAAATCCCGACTTTCCCCCAGCGAAACCCCACCAAATCTACTCACCGACTCCGGGCGCAAAATTGCCTCCCGCAATCTTTCCCACAGCTTGGGATTGCCAACATCCCCGCCAAAATCCACCCAAATTCCCAAATCAATACCAGTCAGCAACACCTGAAAATCCGGCCGCGCATTGCCCGCCGCAAACTCCTCCTTCGCAACTTTCACCCGCCGAACAGTCCGCAGCAAAGTAGAACTTTTGGGAGCAGACAAAAGGGCGATCGCAATCTTACAGCCACAGTGAGAATAGCGGTTAATTTCCCCCACCATTGACAGCAGCATTCCGTACACCGTAGCCGGCGGCGGCACCGGATAACTTTCCGCATATTCCCGCGCATAAGACTGCCGCCAACAAGCAATTGGCACTTCAATTCGCAACCCGATCATGCAGCCTCCCGATCGATATCCGACAAAATCACAGACTGCAAATCCCTCACCGCCGGCTTAATTCCCCGAAAAACTTTCACACCCAATTGCTCCAATTCTTCCACCTCCGGTTCCACAGAAATTGCACCGCCAATCCACACCTCATTCGGGTCAATATCTCCAGCCTCAATGCGGCGCACCAAATCCGATATTGAAATCTCCCCTTTGCGATTTTCCTCAAAGCAGTAAAGAATCCGGGGAGCAAAATCGTGAGTCCACCTGAGCACGATACTTTCAGGAGAAAAATCGTAAAGAAACCGAGCGTGATTTCCCGCAACACCTCCGAGAGAAGCCAAAGCATCCAAAACAGAAATCACCCGATTCGCAACCTTCAAACGGTGCGGAGTCATCGCAAAACCGTACTGATAGCGAGTAGCGTGAGCCTCGGTTTGATGAATAGATTTCCGGTCTTTTTTGCCGCTAGTCGAGCCAAAAAACAAATCGCCAGTATCCGCAGTCAAAGAAATCGCGCGAGTCACTTCTAGCACCCCCCTGCGAGCAATGCTTTCCCCTTTTTTCAGCTTAGCTTTAGCCTTGCCGCCTTTAGCAGTTGGTTTGGTGTCGCTCGACTCTGGAACCCCATCATTATTAATATCTTCCGTTGCCGCTTTCGCATCCATGTAACCCAAAACATCATCATCAATGTAGATTTCAGGATCGAAAACACCTTCTTGAACGCGATAATTTTCATTTTTATCATCATCCCATTTGCGGTTGACATCTTCTCCTAAAAACTGCCACTGATAGCGAATTGCCCACCGAATAGCCTCAGCAGATACAGTAGTCCGCAGCGAATTTTTCCATGCTAAGCGCTGCAAAGTTGTGACGTTACCTTGGTTTTCACCCCGGTTGTTAGCAGCGATGCCGTAATTGGTCAAAATGTTGCCAAACAAATGATAAGTCATGGTATTTCCTCAGTTACAGATATAGTGTGTGCGTAAGTTCTGCCTAACGTAAATTGCGAAGGGATGATGGCAAAGGCACGCTTTCACCATCATCATCATCTTCGTCATCTTCTTCTTCCTCATCCCCATCATCCTCATCTAAATCAACATCAGAATCTTCAGCCTCCACCCGAGTGCTGCTTGGCAATTCAGGCGGCAAGTCAGCAGATTTCCTGCCTTTGTAACTGACGAGGGAAAGCAAGACTAAATTTCTTGCCATTTCCCAATCATCTAATACTAAATTCCACAATTCTGCTTGATATTCTTGCTGCACTCGCGAAAAGCCCGCTTTCGACCAAAATTCCGTGATGAAAGAACAGAATGCTGAAAAGTTTTTGCAGCGAATCATTTTCGAGCGCACTTTTTCCCGCTCATCTGATATCCGCTTTTCACCTAAATTTTTCCCGTGTTCTTCGCTAGCATTTTGGCGCTTTGCTTCAGCATTTCCTTGCTTGAAAGAACCAGCGTAAATTCCTCTCAAAGCATCGTGACAAGCCTCAACAAACCGCCCGTGGGATGCTTCTTTCCACTCCGCATATTCTACCATATCTCGAAATCCTTTACTTTCATAACACAGTCGATCGAACAATTCTTTGCTAGTTATTTTCGCCGCCAATTCTCCGTACCAAGGAAGGTGTTTAATCAAAGCATCAGCGATTAAACCTTTAGCCAAGCTGGGGACAATGGCACTGCCCGAATCTCCGTAAACTACATACTTATCCTTGAAAGCATTTTGCGCTTTCTGATAAGCGGCACAGATTTTTGCATCCGCAGTTACGGAATACTTGTCCGTCGGAGATTTTTGCTTTTGATTCCACGGCGTTTTCCCAAAAATCACAGCGCGACAGCGGCTAACTTTGTAAGTTTTCGCAATCTCTACTGCGGATTCGTAAGTCACTAAAAAACGCAGCGCTGCATCTCCAATCCCGGAAGCATGAAAATTTTTGTACGCTTGATGGCGTTTGGCGTAACTCATTCTAGTTTCAGCAAACTGTTTGAGATTCAAGATTTCAGGAATTATCAAAGCGGCAGATGCTTTTTCTCCTTTTGCGAACGATCGAATTTTGAAATAACAGCAAACTACGGGCGCGAAAAGCAACACTAAAGCATCTAAAGCGTTTTGTTCGATGCTAGTTTTGCCTGCGAAAGCAGTGTGTTTGACTGTAGCGCCCGGATTCAGCCAGCCCGCTACTGCCAATGGTTTCTCTAGCAGGAAACCCGCGCGATCGCACAAATTTTTAGCAAACTTTTGATGGCTGTATTCAGTTAGCGACTTGTAACTTACTACTAGCGGCAACTCGCCCTCATCAATCTCAAAAGATTGAGATTTTATGCCGTCGCTTTTAGAAAGTATCCCTTGCTGCAAAAAAGTATTCAACAATCCTTGATGCAGCGCCACTCTCGACTCCGGCAGGAGATTTTCCGAATCGATTCCCCGGAATCCAATCAATCCGTCATTCAGCAAAAACGACTGTTGAATCAACCATTCGAGCGCCTCTAAATGACTCCCGTGAATATTCAGCGCGACTTCATATTCGCCAAGCTCCCATTTCAGTTTATCATAACTAATTCCATCCCGATTAAATTGCTTTAAGGTCATCCACAAACCAGCCAAACCCGCCGCGTGCATATCCGTATAATGCGGGCTGTGCAAGTTAAGAACAATTTCAACATTTGTACTGTTCACAAGCTCCCGTTACCTCACTGTAAATCACGGCATCTGTTGGGGCGATAGGATAAATTTTTTGAAATTTCTCCCTCCAGTTTTTTAGCTCAGAAATAGGACGGGGAAGCCGCACCGGAACCGCCCATTTTTGTGCTTCCTCAGCCAAAGCCTTATTTTTACTGATGCCTTTTTTTGCCCTTTTTTCTTTTGCAATTTTCTCAATATTTTGCTTGTCTTCTGCTAAAATGACATTAATGGTATTCCCAGGCTCTCGCAAAGATTCGCGACTGGTACACCACAAGCCGTCAAGCCATGCAGAGTCATATTCGGCGATCGGTTCGCCGGTGATTTTGAGAGCCGCATTCATTAAATCAGTCTGCGAAATTTCCCCCAATTCCGCAAGTTCTCGAACGAACTCTTGACCAGCTTTTACCTGTTCTCCTGTATAAGGATAAGGAGTGTTAGTCGGATAAAATATAGCTTGGCAAATTCGTCCCGATGCTAGTACCAAATTGCCAGTAGCATCAAACTCAACTTGCCTGTTAAGCCGCCCCAGCCGCTGAATCAGCGCCGCAAAAATTGCAAATGGCGTTATCAGCAAATCGGCACTCAAATCGAGGGACATTTCGCAGATTTGATTGGTAACAGCCAGCACACCTTTAGTTTGCTGCCCAAAAGCTGACATGACTTGAGAATGGCGATCGACCCGATCTTTGTACCGATATCGAGCGTGGTAAACTAAAGGCAAAAAATCTAAATTCGGGTACTTAACTAACTCATTTACCGCAAAATTGTAAGTGTCAACGCAACTTTTTACAGAATTGTTGACCCACAAAACCTTTTGATTTGCTCCTAAAGCAGCCGCGACATCCACCATGACATCGGTGGAACTTTCAACTACTTGAAATTGATAGCGCGGCAAATCCTCCAAATCTTTCGGGCCTTCAATCTCGGTCATCTCTTCGCCCAACTCCGCCACGGTAGCGTAGATTTTAGCCAATTGTTCCTGAGTGAAACTAGCGCTCATCAGCAAAATCGGCGCGCCTTTAAACGTCTGGATAAATCTCAGCAAAGCGCTAAACAATTTGTCATCGTAAGCGTGAACTTCATCAAAAACAAAAGCACCTTGGGCGATCGCAATCCACGCATAAATCGGCTTGCGGTTGTTCTGCATCAATCCCAAAACTGAATCTACCGTGCCAACGATGAGTTTGGCAATCCAAGCTTTGAAACTTTGCAGTCTCGACTCATTTTCAACGTGGTCGTCATTTTCATTAATCAAAGCTTGGTAAACCTCTAAATCGATGTTCGATCGAGAGTGCATTAAAGCTGTTTCAGCTTCAGTCAAAGTGCCGTAATCCAAAAAGCCCTGAGTAGCCGTCCCAGTAGTAGGATAAAGTACAAAGAGCTTTCTATTAATTGCCCAATTTAATCCCCACAAATAAGCAGCAATTGTTTTACCAGTTCCGCAACCAGCTTTAACTAAAGTAATTCTACTTTTGGTCGCAGCAACAGACTTTTGAAAACCCCGCGGCTGCTTTTTATTGAGCCGGGAATCGATAACCTGCTGTAAATCTTCCCGGCTCAATACTTGCTCCAAAACTTGCCTCAACCATTGCCGCTGATTTGCCATTTGGGGCACCGCAGAACCTGCGATATCCGCTGCAATGACAGTCGCTTTCACTGCGGCAATGAACCGCTGGCGATCGCTATTTCGCCCCACAGTTTTTGCCATTGCTTCGCATTCGTCCGTTACTGCCTCAACAGCATATTTTAGTTCCTCCTGCGTCCAATTTGATTTTTTGACATTGGGTAGTTGTGGCGGCAATTTTAACTGGCTGCCAGTCCCAATTTTGAGCAGCGCCCTAAAATCATCTCGGACGGGTTTTGAATCTGGTTTAGAAGGAATTTTGTGCTGGCAAAATACATAAAGCGGGGCATTGCCGCAGCCCTTAGTTTTGACAAATTCCTTTGTTGGATCGACTTTGAGATGGTGTCCGATCGCCCCCCAAACAGCCACCAACAAATCGACATTTTCGCAACTTTCCAGCCACTGCCTAAATTCGGGAACTCGCAGCACCAAAATGCCGCTCAAAATTTCGTGACGGATTATTTGTTGGACTTGATTTCTCTCGTTAGTTGGCAATTCTGATTTAATCGTTTGTAACCACTGAGGATGCTTTTGATAATGCACTGACTCGGTTGCCATCAATCCCAAAAAGTGCTGGTTGGCTTTCCCCCAATCGTGAATGTAACATCCCATCAAAGTTGTTTTCAACAGCAATTGCGCCCATTCATCGCCCAAACCTAATTGACGCAAGATAATCGGCAGCAATCGGTTGAGAATGATTTCAGCAGAACAGTACACCGCAGCAGTATGTCCGGGCAAAAAGTGAGCTGACTGAATTTCTTTAGGCAGCCTTAAAAAATCCTTGGGCAAAGACTTAGCAAAAAGTCGGGGAAAATTCACTTTCATTTAGCCTCCCAGTGAGGCACAAAAAAGCCACCTCCCATGTGTCCTTTGCCGCCAATACCGTTATGCTGCACCAACAAAGAATCTTCATCAGTAAGCCCGGATATTTTCACCGAATAACCTACTTTTGTATCGCCCTTAACTTTGATAGTTTTTCTGGCGATTTCGCCGTATTGATTGAGGGGAATTTCAGCATTGCCCGATCGCACTCCCAGCGCTTTCAGTTGCCGATTCACCGCCGCTAAAAAATAATCCTGCTTTTCATAGCCAGTAATCACCACAATCCGAGCAAACAAGTCAGCAGCAGGCTTTAACGGCAATATTGTCGGCACTCCCAGCACGATTTGGTGGATGCCCACAGACAGTTGCCGGCCACCGAGTTTAAAGAAATGGTGCGCGTTTTCTGTTGCCACCCTGATCCGCATTCGCGACGATCGCCCGATCTCGCGCTTGAGAGTAATTTTCCCCTGTCTGTCTGGATATCCCGCCACCGTCAGCAGCCGAATTGTGCGATCGGCCCGCAACATCGGCACTACTTCGCAAATCGCTGCAAACAGCCCGTAACCGTGGTCTGCTGGGAGTTCTAAGCCATTTACTCTGAAAGAAATGTCTGTCGAACTTGTTACTCGGAGTGCAGACATTTGATTTTTGAGAGAGGTAGTATTCACTAGCCTGCTCGGGAATAATTTAGTTAATCGCCTGACGGCATCAAAGGTTTTGGGGAGTTGAAAGCAATGGCTGTTCGCGTCCCTGCATTAATCGCGTAGGTTTTACTACTCGGAGGGCAGAGTGATCAACGCCCCGTCTAATTTTCTAGGTATAGCAATTACCGCAACTTTTGTCAAGTCTAATGTAAATAAATCTGTAGGGGCGGCTTTCACCAAAAATATTTCCGGTTGCCATAAAGACCGGAAAACCCGTCCCCACCCAACGGTAAATTCAAACAGACATCTCCAACAATTGGGGTTAAAATCAATCGGTCTAAAGAGCTTGTCGCTGAGCATCCAACAATTCCTGAATCCCAGTTTCTGCGACATCCAAAATTTGATTTAACTGACTCCGGCTGAAACTTCCCTCTTCCGCAGTTCCCTGAATTTCGATGATGTTCAAATCTCCATTCATTACCACATTACAATCAATTTCAGCCGCTACATCTTCAAGATAATTCAAATCTAAAAACGGCTCGCCCTCCAAAAGTCCCACAGACACGGCCGCCACTTGACGAATAATGGGCGATCGCACTAAATCACCTTTTTGCACCAACTTGTTCAAAGCATCAGCCACAGCCACAAACCCGCCAGTAATTGAAGTGGTGCGAGTCCCAGCGTCCGCTTGCAAAACATCGGCATCGACAAGTATTGTGCGTTCCCCCAATAGTTGCATATCCAAGCACGATCGCAAACTGCGCCCAATCAACCGCTGAATCTCTTGAGTCCGTCCCGATAATTTCATAAATTCCCGCTCTTGTCGCTGCGGTGTCGAGCCCGGCAACATTCGGTATTCCGCTGTTAGCCAACCTTGTCCGGTATTCTCTAGAAATCTAGGCACTCCCGGCTTGATTGTAACGCTGCAAAGTACCTGAGTATCGCCACTTTTCGCGAGTACGGAACCGCTAGCAAATTTAGTAAACTGTCGATCGAAACTAATCGGACGAATTTGATTTGGTTGTCTGCCGTCTGGACGCTGGAAAGACATAATATTTAGGTGATTGGTAATGGGTAAGTGGATATTAAAGATTGAAAATAGGATATTAATCTTCGGGTCTTTTTTGATTTTTTAAATAAGCAGTCATTCAACCTAAAATGGAAAATCTAAAATGCTATGAGTATTGACCTTTAGCCTCGATCAATGTGAGAATATCCTGCTGGACTTGTTGTGGAGATCGATCGCCATCAATAGTTAACAATTTGTTGCGGTGTTCGTAATACTCTAAAAGAGGAATAGTGCGTTCGTGGAACAAATCGAGGCGACGCTGTAAAATTTCAGGGTGGTCATCCGATCGATCGCGCTCGATCGACCTGCTCAGCAAAACCTCGATCGGCACTTTCAGCCAAACTGCCCAATCTAGCTCCTGCGCCAACTCCTCTAATAAAAAATCCAAATCCTCAGCTTGAAAAGCCGTTCGCGGATAGCCCTCCAATACCCAGCCATTAAAGACATCCCACAGCAGCAGCCGGCGGCGAAAGAATTCAATCATAGTTGCATCGGGAACTAATTCCCCTCTTTCGACATAAGACACCGCCCGCTTGCCTAAATCTGTGTCTTCTGCGATCGCCTCCCGTAGAATGTCCCCCACAGCCAGCAAAGGAAGGCTCAAATTGCTGCACAGTAGTTCAGCCTGAGTTCCCTTTCCCGCTCCTGGCCCTCCCAGAATCACCACTCTCACAGTCTCTGCTCCTAGTGCCGCGACATTCAAATTTTACGCGATGTGTGTACCTTTTCTTAAAAGCCCTGGACGCCGCCAGACTCTCATCACCTTGGTTTTTCACCCTATAACTGTATAAATGTCAAGCTCCACGCCGTATTTTGGTAAAAAACCCCGTTTCTGTGTAAGTGCTAATTGAGTTCAAAAATCGCACAAACGACTGCGAATGCCACTGCAGCTAGCTTTTGACAACTTGTATATCTAGTGTTCGATCCGATGTGCACTCGGCCCCGTACACTATATATTGTCAAGCAGGCTTCAGCCGCGCCAAGGTCGGAGCTGCACTCAAGACTTAGTTGCTGATTAAATATTGCCCTATGGTTGCTCAGTTACAAACCCCTAAACTAAATTTAAACCACAGCTTGCCCTACACAGTTCAAGGGCTGGTGCAAGTCTTTACAGGCCCGCACCGCTGCTTTTTTACCAGTGTCATGGCTCAGGCCCTCCGAATTGCAGGACAGGGAGCTCCCGTGCTAGCGGTGCAGTTCCTCAAAGGGGGAATTAATCAAGGGCATCAGCATCCGGTGCGGCTGGGGCAAAATTTAGATTGGGTGCGCTGCGATTTGTCACGCTGCATTGAGAATGCCGATTTAGATGAGCTGGAGACGCGATCGCTCCAACAATTGTGGCAGTATGTTCAAAATGCAGTGCGCGAAGGTCGTTATTCCTTAGTTATTCTCGATGAATTGAGTTTAGCGGTTAATTTGGGCTTGATTCCCGAAGCCGAAGTGGTGGCATTGATTGACAACAAGCCGCATCATTTGGATATGATTTTTACCGGGCCATCCATGCCGCAAAGAATTTTGGATGTAGCCGACCAAATTACTGAAATTCGCCGCAGTTAAGGACAATGATTCAAGTTGCGAGCTCCTTTTTAGCGCTCGCATTTTTTATGTAAAAAAATAGGCGATCGCTTAGCTCAAAGAGCGATCGCACGCTGATCAATTTACCAGCGACGTTACGCTTGAACTACCGGATCGAACACAACAGTCAATCGATCCGTCGGAACCATCCGTTTGAGAATTTTCAAGTGACCGTCTGCATCAGACCAACTGCGAAACTCACCCACAACCACCTTTTCCACATTTGGAAGCGAGCGAACTATAGTCCACGGCTTGAGACGTTTTTCTTGCAACATAATAGATATATTTCCTTGGTAAATTGGAGCAAAAGCCAGTCCCCATGCTTTGGCAGGGCCGAGGACTGGCTTTTGACTTTGCAAACTTGCCCTTCTCTAAGAACATAGCACAAAAAAAATAGTTTGTGATTATATCTTATTTTCCGCTTTCTTTATACCTAATTCCTACCTGACAAATGATTAAACTAAAAACTTGTTAATTCTTTAATTCGCAACTCAAAACTATTTCATGACTCACACTTGGACTACGCTTGGGGTGCAGCGTGACTAATAAATTTTGCCTTCTACCTTCTACCTTCCCTTTACAAATCCCGCCGCGACAGCAGAAACCAGATCCCACCCAAACCCAAAACACCGCACAAAACCCCGCCTTCCCACCCAAAAACAGTCCCCCCCGGCAAATGTCCAGGCTTTGCTTTAGAAGTAAAATTCAGCTCCGAATAGTATACCCACTGGCTGTTAACCCGCCAGCCCACTCGATCGCCAAACTTCTCCCAAACTGTAGCATCATAAACACCAGCCTTTCCTCCCGACTTTACCCACAAACCCTTTTGCACAGAAAAACCAAATCTGCGGTGACTGTGGCGCACCCAAAGTTGATCGATAGTCTGCAAATCCTTAGCTGGAAACTTCCTAATATCTTCCTCGCTCAAATAACCCCGTGAAACTTGCTGCATCACCTCCAGCATTTTCACAGAAGTTTCCTCATCAGCACCACGCCAATTTTTAGCAGCCAGCAGCCTTGCCAAGTGAGAATAATCAATACCTTTTTCGGACTCTAAATTCACAGAAATTAGCGGAGAATCAGTCACAGGTTGAGTCGGTACAGAAGGACTAACAACAGTTGGCTGCTGCGACTTTTCCAGCACAGGGACAACAACAACCGGAGGTTTTAAAGCATCCAAAACTTCCACAGCCGATTTGTAGCGATCTTTAACATATTCCTGAATCAACTTATCCAAAACCTGACCTAAATCCTCGCTAATTTGTGTTCCTTTTGGCAAAGCCTCCCTCCAAAGCCACCGGCCTTCAAGCGGATCGTAAAGGTCATCGTGAATGTCGCCGTAGATATCCAGATAAGGCATAACAGAAGTCAGCAAGCGAATGCAAGTCACCCCCAAACTATAAAGGTCGCTAGCAGGAACAGCCCTACCGTGACGCTGTTCTAGAGCCGCGTAGCCGGGAGTTCCCAACTTAGTTCCTGTTTTGGTCGGAGCAGCAGCTACTACCTGTTTAGAAACCCCAAAATCTATCAGCACTAACTTACGATCGCGAGAGCGGCGGATCACATTCTCAGGCTTAATATCGCGGTGAATTACATTTCTGTCGTGAACAAACTTCAATAAAGGCAACAAATCTAACAGCAGTTCGCAAATTTTAATTTCGCTATAAGCACCGTACTTTTCTAACTCATCCTTTAAATTATAGCCATCAATAAACTCTTGCACTAAATACAAGCGCCCATCTTCCTCAAAATAAGAAATTAATTGAGGAATTTGCGGGTGCTTCAGTTCGTATAACCGCCTTGCCTCTTGTTCAAACAGCCGAACATATTTTTTAAAATGACCGGGCTTCCGCTGAAACTCTTGAGGGGGTGACAACTGTTTAATTACGCACAATTCCTCAAATTTTCCATGATTAACAGCTCGGAAAGTCCTACCAAATCCCCCATCGCGCAGCGGTTCAGTTGCTGCATAAAGGTCTTTTAGTAGCAGCTTTGAACCACAATTAAGACAATACTTTGTGCCTGGTGGGTTCTGACGCTTGTCTCTTGGGCAATCGAGATTAAGGCAGTATGTCATATATTAAAAAAATGCGAACAAAATTATACTCAGGGTTTTATATTATTCAAGAGTCCGATCGCGAGCTGGTTTTTGTAGAGGCGAAACCTCGAACCTTACGGAGGCGGCCGCCACCCTCGCGATCGGAGGGGGCGCTCTCGCCAGACTGCCCCTGAGCAAGTATAACTCTCTTGAGGGTTTGACCTCAAACTCGAAGTCCACATCTAACCTTAGACTCCGAGCCGTGCAATACATTTGATTTAGTGGTCAAATAGCCCCTAGATCAAACAGAAATAGTAATTTATTACCAGCCCCGTGAGCTTTGCAACGCCAAAAAAACTGAGGATTCCGCCTGAGATATAATTTTATTGCCAGAGAGAAGCACATTAACGGGAGCCACAGCTTCCGCCAAGTTCGATCGGCTTTAATATTTTAGCAGCATAATTTATTACCTAACCAGGCGGAATCAACAATCCAAAACTCCCCAACAAACGCACGTTAAAATAAAGACTAGGTTGCGCGATCGTAATCCGAGCGCGACCAGACAATTAGCCAGTTTTCCCTGTTTCCTTTTTTCAGCTATTACCAGTTACATCTAATTCGATCGGTCTACTTAATTAGGAATCGCCAGTGACACCAAAACTACAGCCCTCTCCCACTCCAAACTCCCGCATAAAATCACCAAAAGTACCCTGGTTCGAGCGGTTCATGGCACTGGTCGCCCTAGGAAATTTAAGCCTAGTATTATTTGACATAACTTACGTCCCCGGTCGAGATTTCTACTTCCGGCAACTGCCAGTTCTAACTCAAGTATACGACCCATTTAAAGGAATTAAACCCCACCGAGACACCCAGCAATATCTGGAAACCTTAGAAGAATTAAAAACTCAAGTAGTGCAAACAGGGTTGCCCTCTCCCCAAGTAGCAGCCAAATTGCAGGAAATAAACAATCTGAGCGCGAAAATGATCGACGAAGATCCCTTTCGAGTAGCATCAAAAAGTGGCACCCTAGAAAAAATAAAAGACCGGATGCGCGATCGCGTCCCGAATCCCCAAGACTCCGCTAAACAATCATTCCAAAGATTCTGGAGCCAAGACTATTTAAACAAACAAGGCTGGCAAAAAGAAATCAAGTGGTTTGACTCCAAAATCAAGCCATTAATCGCCACCAACTATTTCCGCGAGATTGGAGACAACGGCGAATTCACCGATAACTTCTGGCAAATCGACCTGCCCTTTATTGCCATATTCGCGATCGAATTTCTAGCCCGTACCTACTTGATCAGCCGCCGCCACCGCAGCGTCACTTGGCGAGCAGCCATGCTGTGGCGATGGTACGACATCTTCCTGCTTCTCCCATTCTGGCGCCTGTTGCGAGTATTACCCGTCACAATTCGCATCCACCAAGCCAAAATGCCAGATCTCCAACCCATACGCAGCCAAATCAGCCGAGGTTTCGTGGCCAACTTCGCCCAAGAATTGACCGAAGTAGTAGTAATTCAACTCATCAACCAGATGCAACAATCAATTACCACAGGCGAACTCGCCCGTCAACTATTTCAATCTCAAAAACAGCGCTATCTAGACATCAACAATATCAATGAAATAGAAGCGATCGCCACCCATCTAGTCCAAATAACCGTCTACAAAGTCCTCCCCCAACTCCAGCCAGACCTAGAAGCCCTCCTCCGGTACAATATTGAAAGCTTGCTCAAACAATCCCCCCTCTATCAAGGATGGAAGCAAGTACCTGGGCTGGGAAACCTGCCCGAACAGCTAGCACAGCAATTAGTTGCAGAACTGTCAAAATTAGTCACTCTCGGCCCCCAAGATGCCTACGAAGCCTTCAAAATCGCCAGCGAAGACCCCATAAGCATCAAACTCTCCAGCCAGCTAGTCCAACATTTCGGGCAAGCTTTAGGAACCGAACTGCAACAGCAGCACACCTGGCAAGAAATACAACTGCTGCTGTGCGACTTCCTAGAAGAGTTCAAAATCAACTACATTCAGCGGTTGAGCGAAGAAGACTTCGAGAAAATTTTAGAACAAGCCAAAGAACTGCAACGGATAGCCCCGCGTTAGGGCGTGTCCTGACTCGGAAATCCCCAAACCGTTCGGGCAAGTCTCCCTACGCGGTGTCCGCTGGGTAGCGGTACAACACCGCTTCCACGAACAACCGATTGTAGGCAGACTGTCCCACCCACATAACCTTCACATCCGCGCAACAAATCTTCGATCCTTTGCCACTGTTAATCCCGTAGCGCATAACGGCGGCTTGTCGTGCCGATCGAATCCTTCTAGTCGGCTGTATCTCTCCTTTACATCAACTGATGACAAACCCTAGTCTCTCGGATTTGAAGAACCTTAAAATCCTTGGCAGCCCTCTGTTCACCTCTAGTACCGAATTCACTATTAAGCTGAGATAGTTTCCCAGAATTAAAAGAATAACCCTAACCCTCTTCTGTGTCATAATGCCCTCTGTTCCACCGCTCTACTTATTTTTTTCTTCCCCAATTAGCAATTAGCAATTACCCTGCTGTAACTCCTGCAAATGAAACTTGCGGGAATTGTAAAGTTTCATTTGCGATCGGCATTCTCTACCAGAGTCATCAGCAGAGTTGTGCATCAAATCTTCAGCGCGGTAGCGAGTTAGACCGCCGTTACGGTTCTCAGCGGCCTAGCGTGTCATTTTTTTAGCGCGAAGGGTCACTTTTTTTAGACGTATATTATATCAATTTATATGTAAGTTTGATGATTTTATACTTTTTATTACCACTGTGTAAAGTAAAGTTAAAAACTACTACACATATCTCTAAACGAGGTAATCTATTAGATATGATTTCTAAATGCTTTGCTAAGCGATAAAAAAAATTACAACGGCTAGAAAAAAAAGAAGGCGCGTCAGCATTTTTAGTCAGCTATAATTATAAAGCTTTCAGGGAAAATACCTAAGTAGCAATGCTTGTTCAAGTAAATTACTTTCTAAAAATTTACACTAACTATTATAGATTGCTTTTCAATATATATTTCCTCAGCCTCATTTCACTAAATCCCCTGAGATTTTTCAGCCAACTCGTTACCCCAGGAGTAACACCAATCAATGTCACAGACCTCTCCAACCACTTTTCTGTCAAACCGTTCTCAAAAGAAGCTGTCACTTCGCCTGATTTTAGTGTTGCCTTTTGTTCTGCAAATCTTTGCAACCGTCGGGCTGACAGGCTGGCTATCCTTACGCAACGGGCAAAAAGCAGTCAACGAAGTTGCCAGCCAGTTGCGGAGTGAAATTACGGCCCGCATCCAGCAGCAGCTCAACACATACGTAGATACAGCCCCTCGCGTCAATCAACTGAATGCCAATGCCCTTCGACTAGGATACTTAAATCCCGACGAATTGGAGAGTACGGAACGCTATTTGTGGGAGCAAATTCAAGCATTTCCTTCTCTACCCAATATGGGTTTTGCTACTAAAACTGGAGAATTCATTGCCATTGAACGCCAAGAGAATGGCAAAGTAGTTTTTAAAATAGCAGACAAAGAGCATCGGAATGAACTTCATATTTATGAATCTGATAGCAAAGGCAATCAAACGAAGCTCTTAACAGTCTCCCGCAACTACAATATACTCAGCCGTTCATGGTATAAAGACAGTGTACGCTTAGGCAAGCCGACATGGAGCGAAATTTTTTCACTTACAGGTCAGAAAACGCTCTCGCTTCCTGCCGGACATCCAGTTTATGACGACAGTGGCGAACTGCGCGGGGTATTCGTTGCTAATTTTCTGATCTCTTTCCTCAGTGACTTCCTGCACAGCTTAAACATCGGTCGATCGGGACAGACATTCATTATGGAACGTTCTGGACTCCTAGTAGCCAGTTCAACTCTCAAAGAAGCATTTATCACCAACAATGACCAGCTCGATCGCCTGAATGCTTTAGATAGCACAGATGATTTAATTCGGCTGACAACAGCGCATTTAAAAGAACACTTTGGCGACCTGATTAAAATTAACAGATCTCAGCAATTGGATTTTACGATCGCCGGCCAGCGACAATTCCTCCAAGTTATGCCGTTTCAGGATAGCCGAGGATTGGACTGGCTCATTGTCGTCGTAGTTCCTGAAAGCGATTTCATGGATCAAATTAACGCCAATACCCAGACTACTATTTTGTTGTGTGTGGGAGCCTTGGCGCTAGCTACCGTTTTGGGAATCTTAACCGCACGCTGGATTACCAGCCCGATTCTCCGTTTGAGCGCAGCTTCTAGGGCGATCGCCAGTGGCGACTTAAAAGAAAATGTACAGGTAAAAGGCGTAGAAGAACTAGAAGTTCTGGGTCAGTCTTTCAACCTCATGGCACAACAGTTGCGCGAATCCTTTGAGGCGCTAGCCAAGACCAATTCCGAGCTAGAAATCCGAGTAGAACAACGCACTGCTGAACTCACGGAAGCCAAACAAATCGCTGATACTGCCAACCAAGCTAAAAGTGAATTTTTAGCGAATATGAGTCACGAATTGAGAACGCCACTCAATGGAATTTTAGGATACGCTCAAATCCTAGAACGCTCAAAAACGATGGCTCCGAAAGATATCCAAGGCATCAGTATTATTCACCAGTGTGGTTCCCACCTGTTAACCCTGATTAATGACATCTTAGACCTCGCTAAAATTGAAGCTCAGAAATTGGAACTGTACGCGAAAGATTTCCATTTTCCTTCCTTTTTGCAGGGAGTCGCGGAAATCTGCCGCATCCGAGCCGAACAAAAAGGAATTGCTTTTGTTTATCAACCCAGTTTGGAAATTCCTGCTGGCATCTACGCTGACGAGAAACGCTTGCGACAGGTACTAATTAACTTACTGAGCAATGCAATTAAGTTTACAGACTCAGGACGAGTGACTTTTAAGATAGAACATCTGGAAAAGGGCACAGGTGAAAAGGTACAAACCAATGAGCAAACGCCAGCCTCACCAATTCACAAAATTAGGTTTCAAATTGAAGATACTGGCGTGGGTATGACACCCGAACAATTAAAAAAAATATTTTTGCCTTTTGAACAGGTAGGAGACAGCAAGCGTCAGGCGGAAGGAACCGGACTCGGTTTAACAATTAGCCAGAAAATTGTCGAAATGATGGGTAGTACAATTCAAGTAAAAAGTCAGTCAGGAGTCGGCAGTGTTTTTTGGCTAGATTTGGATTTACCCGAAGCGGCAGACTGGGCAAATACAGCCACGGTTGCCAAGCCAAGAAAGCTGGTTGGCTACCAAGGTAGAAAGCAAAAAGTTTTGGTTGTGGATGACAAATGGGAAAACCTCTCGGTCATTGTCAATCTCCTAGAGCCCCTCGGCTTTGAAGTAACCGAAGCTAAAAACGGTCAAGAGGGTTTAGAAAAAGTAGAAGAGTTTAAGTTCGATTTGATTATCACTGACTTAGTGATGCCAGTGTTAGATGGCTTTGAGATGATGCGCCGTATCCGAAATTTGCCACACTATAAAGACGTGGCAATCATTGCTTCCTCTGCCAGTGTATTTGCTACCGACCAACATAAAAGTTTGGAGGGGGGAGCCAACGATTTTGTCGGTAAGCCAGTGCAGGCAGAAGAGCTATTTGAGATATTGCAAAAGTATTTAAAACTTGAATGGATATATGAGGAACGAAAAAATGAAAAAATCAGCGCTATTCCTTTTTCATCAGATCCTCAATCACTTTCTGAATCTACCTCTGTAGTGGCTCCCCCGCCAGGAGAAATGGAACTTTTATTTGAACTGGCGATGAGAGGCAACGTGAAAGGAATTGTGAAGCGCAGTGAGCACCTAGAGAAGTTAGATCAGCAATTTGTGCCCTTTGCTGTTGAGCTGCGCCAGTTAGCCCAAGGCTATCAAGTCAAAAAAATCAAAGAGTTTATTACATCCCACAGGGTAGAAAAAGAATGAAGCCAGCAAATATGGAAACAAGTAGCATCTTAATCGTCGATGACAATCCTAGCAATCTTGACGTGCTTTCTGAAGCTTTAGCTGGTTCAGGATGGGAGATATTGGTAGCAACTGATGGCGAAACAGCCATAGAACAGGCTGAATATAGTCAGCCTGATTTGATTCTGTTAGATGTGATGATGCCAGGAATTGACGGGTTTGAAACCTGTCATCGGCTGAAGGCAAGTCCGTTGACAACCGAAATTTCGGTAATTTTTATGACCGCTCTTTCTGACATAGGAGATAAGGTCAAAGGCTTTAATCTAGGGGCGGTGGATTACATTACTAAGCCCTTTGAACAAAAGGAAGTGTTAGCTCGCGTCAACCTCCATTTAAAACTGCGTTCTCTTACTAAAATTCTTGCAGATCAAAATCTGCTTCTCAAACGGGAAATAGAAGACAGGCTCGCAGCAGAAGCAGCGTTACATCAGCTCGCGCAGGGGTTAGAAAAACGGGTGGAAGAACGAACGGCTGAACTTTCTCAAGCTTTGGAGAATCTTAAAAAAGCTCAAATGCAAATCGTTCAAAGTGAAAAGATGGCTTGCCTTGGTCAACTTGTAGCTGGGGTGGCTCACGAAATTAACAATCCAGTTAGTTTTATCTCCAATAATATCCCTATTGCCAAGGAATATATTGCCGATTTGATCGGGATGACTCGGCTTTGCCAGCACAACGTTACTTCGACATCAGAATTTGAGGATAAGTGCCAGGAGATTGAGTTAGATTTTATTGTTGAAGATTTGCCAAAAATTATTGATTCAATGGCGGTGGGAACAGAGCGACTTTACAATCTTTCTATGTCACTGCGTAATTTCTCTCGGTTGGATACATCGGCACTAACCCCAGTGAATATTCACGATGGGCTAGAGAGTACCTTATTAATTTTAGGGCATCGACTAAAATCTAAAGGGAGTTTCCCAGGAATTGCCGTGATTAAAGAGTATGGGGAATTGCCGCTAGTAGAGTGTTATCCGGGGCAACTTAATCAGGTGTTTATGAATATATTGGCGAATGGAATTGATGCTTTAGAAGAGTCTACGATTAGTTGTCCGCTGTGCGGGGAAAAGAAACAGAGCAATGACACTCCACAGATTCGGATCTGCACTGAAATGCTTCAGGGCAACAAAGTGGTGATTCGGATTGCTGATAATGGGGTTGGCATAACTCAGGAAGTAATGCAGCATTTATTCACGCCGATGTTTACTACTAAATCAGTAGGTAAAGGGACAGGTTTAGGTTTATCTATTAGCCGTGAGATCGTAGAACGAAAACATGGTGGTAAGCTGACTTGCATTTCTACGCCCGAATGGGGGGTAGAGTTTGTAATTGAGCTTCCTATTCAGCATTAGTAATGGGATTTTTTAGGGTGAATCTTAGTTTGGCTGTTTTGTCAATATATCGTTAATCTTGCGATCGCCCATGTCGAATCTACCAATCGCCCTCACTGTCAACCTCTTCGCCACCTATCAAGAAGCAGAGGGCTTGTCCGAACTAAATGAAAATTTCCCACAGCAACTCCCGTATCGCAAGTCCTAGAAGGCCTGAGTGACCATTGCCAACAGTTTTAGGGACATCGCACCGGCTTCGGTATCAACCAGGAATTTGCCCTCGCCCCACCCCACTCCAAAACGGTGATCGAGTCGTCCTTATTCCCCCTGTCAGCTATCCCCTTCTGCCCTCGGACAGTCCGCCGATGCCGATTCGGTTTGTCACCAGGCGGGCGATCGAGCTAAACTGAGAACTGAGGCCTCCCTTCGATCAGAAGAAGCCCTCAAACTTCTTGGAAGAAATTGTTTTACCTAGGAGTGGGTCAAGCCCACTTTTTTTGTTGCATTAGTCGCAGGAAAAGAGCTCAGGGCGTCTGACTTGCAAGTTGAGGACTGATTTAGTAGGGGTACCCCCCCGCTTGAGATCCCCTGCTGGGATGTTGGGTAAGTCCCAAAGTTGAAGACGAAAGTCGCAGCCACCTAATCAAACCACCTCAAAGCCAAGCAATCTCAACACCAAATTTTTCCTTGCCCGTGTCCGAGTTTAGGAGTTTTAACTGAAGTATTCGATATGACTCATCCCCTAATCCCACAAATCATAGACTTAGCTACCCCCGTTGCGGAAACACTGGGATTGGAAGTAGTGGGAGCAGTGTTTCACACCAACCAAAATCCTCCCGTCTTGCGGGTAGACATCCGCAACCTCCAACAAGACACTGGTTTAGCCGACTGCGAGCGCATGAGCACAGCCCTCGATGCTGAGTTAGACGCAGCCGACATCATACCCGATGCCTACGTGCTAGAGATTTCCAGTCCCGGAATATCCCGATTGCTCAGCAGCGATCGAGAATTCATTACCTTTAAAGGTTTCCCCGTGACAGTCAAAACCACCGAACCCGACTCGCGAATCAAAGAGTGGAAAGGACTACTCCTGGGCCGGGATGAAACAGCGGTTTATCTCAATCAAAAAGGGCGACAGGTTAAAATTCCCCGCCCTCAGATTGTCCAAGTTGAACTAGACGAAGGAAAAAAGATGTAAAGGGAAATTTTGAGTTTTGAGTTTTGAGTTTTGAGATTGCCTCGCAGCAAGCTGAAAACGCTTGGCTGCGAGTTAATTTTTAACACTCACATCTCTAGCAGCGGGTTGAATAGGAACAACAAATAAATTGTTACAGCACCGAGTTTCCCTAATCCTATTCAGTAACTCATCACTCCTCTGTCATCACTTCCCCTCGCAACTTTCCAAGTACCAATTACCGATTACCAGTTACTTATTACCACAGCAAAAAAGGAGTGTTTTATATGTCAATGGTTCCCCTGCCCGGACTAAAAGAAATGGTCGAAGGTATTAGCAAAGAACGCAATTTACCCAAACACGCCGTCCAAGCAGCCTTGCGAGAAGCCCTGCTCAAAGGATACGAGCGCTACCGCCGTACCCAAAAACTCGACCACTTCAGCGAAGAATACTTCGACAACTTTGATGTAGAACTTGACGCAGAACAAGAAGGTTTCCGCGTTTTAGCCAACAAAACTATTGTCGAAGAAGTCGCCAATCCCGATCACGAAATCTCACTTTCGGAAGTGCAAGAAGTAGCCACGGAAGCTCAACCGGGCAGCATCGTGCTCGTAGACGTAACACCAAATCAAAAAGAATTTGGTCGCATGGCCGCCATCCAGACCAAACAAGTTCTCGCTCAAAAACTGCGCGACCAACAGCGCAAAATGATTCAAGAAGAGTTTAAAGATTTAGAAGAAACCGTTCTTCAAGCAAGAGTGCTCAGGTTTGAGAGGCAGTCGGTAATTTTAGCAGTTACCAGCAGCTTCGGTCAGCCAGAAGTAGATGCCGAACTCCCTAAGCGCGAACAGTTGCCCAACGACAATTACCGGGCAAACGCTACATTCAAGGTCTATCTCAAAAAAGTAGGCGAAGGCTCTACTAGAGGGCCGCAGTTACTTGTTTCTAGAGCAGACGCAGGTTTGGTGGTGTACCTGTTTGCTAACGAAGTACCAGAAATAGAAGACGGGGTGGTGAGGATTGTCGCCGTGGCCAGGGAGGCAAATCCGCCCTCCCGGCACGTCGGCCCCCGGACTAAAATAGCAGTTGATACTCTCGATCGCGACGTAGACCCCGTAGGAGCCTGCATCGGAGCGCGGGGATCGCGGATTCAGGTAGTAGTCAACGAATTGCGCGGCGAAAAAATCGACGTGATCCGCTGGTCTCCAGACCCCGCAACTTATATTGCTAACGCTCTGAGTCCCGCTAGAGTAGATGAAGTGCGTTTAGTTGCTCCCGAAGGCAGGAGAGCTCACATTTTGGTCGCTGAAGACCAACTCAGTCTTGCCATTGGCAAAGAAGGTCAGAACGTCCGTCTCGCAGCCCGCCTAACCGGTTGGAAAATCGATATCAAAGATATTGCTAAGTACGATCGCGCCGCCGAAGACAGCAAATTGGCAGCAGAAGCAACTAGGCTCGAAGAACTAGCAGGCGACTACGATGCAGACGAAGCGGGCGACTACGACGGCGACGAGGAAACCGCAGAATTTGAGGAAGAGGAGGCAGCTACCACGGAGGAAACCGAAGCTGCAGTCTAAAAACTGTGACATTTACACGATTTTCTGTCTTCGGGAGACCAGGAGGACTTGTCCCCTACTCCCCCCTCTCCCCCTACTCCCCCTCTCACAAGAAATGAAACCGAACTACCGGTGCTGTGCAAGTTGTCGAAAAATAGCTCCTAAGGAAGCTTTTTGGCGAGTAGTCAGGCTCTATCCTTCTCATCAGGTACAATTAGATCGTGGCATGGGCCGTTCTGCTTACCTTTGTCGGGAAGCAGAATGCCTCAAAGCAGCTCAGAAAAAAAATCGGCTTGGGCGATCGCTCAAAGCGCCTGTGTCTGACGAACTGTACCAAACACTTTGGCAGCGTTTAGCCACATCTGACTGTACATCTTACTCTGGCCGGGCCGGACGAAAAACCGACAGTAGTTCGGTATCGACTGTATAAACCCTCTTGGCAGCCCTACCAGTAATTACCGGTAGCGCCAGCTATAAAACCCCAATCCGATCTGCCCACCAGTCTGGAAAGATTTGTGTCAGATTAGATAAGGGTAGGGTACTAGCAGAGGTATCCTCAAGGTGGAAAGGCAAACTTTGAAGCTTGAGAGAGTGGGTTTTGCCAAAACTCAGACTTCGGAGTTCCAAGTTCCCAAACAGACTTGAGAATTCTTCAACCGCAGACTTCAGCGAGTTGCATCTTTTAGATAAAATTGCTGAGCGAGTACCAAAACCCCGATTCCTGACACTGAATCAATCACAGCGAATGATGTCGTCATTAGAACAAAAAATCACAATGTAAAAACTGGTTGGCACAAAAGAGGGCAGAGTGGATGAACAACGGCAAAGTAAGAATTTACGAATTATCACGGGAACTAAATTTGGATAATAAAGACATCTTGGCAGTATGCGAGCGGCTCAATATTTCAGTCAAGAGCCACAGCAGCACAATTACAGAATCCGAAGCAGAGCGCATTCGCAAAACGGCGGAAAAATACGTAGCCAGTAGCCACTCTTCCCCCGGCAAGCCAGCTCCACCCGAAAGAGCAGCAGCGCCATCTAGAGAATCTGGCCCTCACCCTAACGACCAACAAAAAAAGCAGCAAATTTTAGAAATACGCAGTCCAAAAGTACGCCCGGCTGGTGCAAACTCCCAGCCTGCAGGCAACGAGGAGAACAAAAACCAGCCTGCGGCAACCGTGGCAACTCCTCCCAAGTCGCCTGCAGCTCAACAACTCCAGCCTCCAGCTAAACCGAATATCAATAGACCTGTACTGTCGAAGCCAAATGTCGCTGTCTCGGCGGCTCCGTCAGAAGTAGTGTCGGAAACTGTAGGTGCGATCGCCCCGGAAAAAACCGCCCAGGCGCAGGCACCTACGCAACCTCAACCGCCTTCGGAAAAGGCTCCGGAACGCACCCCGCAACCGCCGATCGCCCCTCCCGCGCCTTCGGCCAAACTCACGTCGCCGCCAGTCAGAGCGGCGTCCGAGTCGGGTAGCCGTACCCCACAAAATTTGGGGAACAAGCCGGTACTCAAACTTGCAAAAACCGAGCAAGAGCAATCAGAACAGTCAGAAACTCTGGAAGCGCCGGCTAAACCGAGCCGCCCCAGCAGACCTACACCGGGAGCTCCTACCGAATCTCGCGACGCGCAAAGACCGCGCCGGGAAGGCGCTGGTGGTCCAGTCAAAACTCCACTTGCCGCTCGACCCCAGCCCGGTGGCCCGCGCCGGAGCCTTGCCCCCGCAACGTCAGCTACCGGGCTGCGTAGCCGCGGCGGTGACACCGGAGCCATAGGGGATGACACTGATGACAATGAAGAAGATAATACGCCGTTGCTGGAGATTCCTCTCCTCGAAAGGCCCTCCCTCCCTCGTCCTGCCAAAAAGACATCGGTCATTTGGGAAGAAGATGATGACGAAAACTCAGATGCTGCCAAAGCTGCCAAGGCAGTTAAGGCAAAACGTTCTCGCCTCAAACCCATAGACGAGGATGACGATGACTTAGAAAACGGCTTGGATCTGCCAGCACCAGTCACGGTCAGCCTGTCCCTAGCCCGCCCAGCTAAAGCGAAGGGACAAGCAGCACCCAAGTCAACACCAACTCCGGGCGCACCCGGAAGCAGCGGAAAAAATAAGAGACCGGGCCCTTCTCACGATAAAAGTTCTTCTTCAGGTTCGAGTGGGGGACGCGGCAACCGGGGCAAAACAGCCGAAGCTAAGGTAGAACGTCCAGAAAAGCTCCTGCTGAGCAGGCCGATGACCGTTCAAGAACTAGCACTTACTCTGGCTGTTCCCGAAACCGAAATTATTAAGCGGCTGTTCTCTAAAGGAATTGCGGTCAATATTACCGAAACCCTGGACATTCCAGCGGTGAGGATGGTAGCCGAAGAAATGGGCGTAGAGGTGGAAACCCCAGAAAAAGTAGCGCCAGCTATCAAAGTGATCGAGATGCTGGACGAAGCAGATTTGGAATACCTCGAACGCCGTCCGCCAGTCGTAACGATTATGGGCCACGTGGATCACGGCAAAACTACCTTGCTCGACTCGATCCGCAAAACCAAGGTGGCTCAGGGAGAAGCTGGGGGCATTACCCAGCACATCGGTGCTTACCACGTGGATGTGGAACACGAAGGCAAGAGCCAGCAGGTGGTGTTTTTGGATACGCCCGGTCACGAAGCCTTTACAGCGATGCGGGCTCGGGGAACACGGGTTACGGACATCGCCATCTTGGTGGTGGCGGCGGACGACGGCGTGCGACCCCAGACAATTGAAGCGATCAGCCACGCGAAAGCGGCGAAAGTGCCAATTGTCGTGGCTATCAATAAAGTGGACAAGGAGGGTGCTCAGCCGGAACGGGTGAAGCAAGAGCTTACTGAGTACGGCTTGGTCGCAGATGACTGGGGCGGCGATATCACGATGGTTCCAGTCAGCGCGATCCGAGGCGAAAACCTGGATACGCTGTTGGAAATGATTCTGACAGTGGCGGAAATGGAAGACCTCAACGCCAACCCGCACCGACCGGCTAAGGGTACTGTGATTGAAGCTCACCTCGACAAGGCAAGGGGGCCTGTGGCAACTCTGCTGGTGCAGAACGGTACTCTGCGAGTGGGCGATATTGTGGTCGCAGGCTCGGCTTTGGGCAAGGTGCGCGCCATGATCGATGACCGGGGCGAGCGCGTAGAGCAAGCAACTCCATCCTTCGCGGTGGAAGTGCTGGGGCTGCGGGAAGTTCCTCGCGCCGGAGACGAGTTTGATGTCTTCGCAAACGAAAAAGAAGCTGCGGCGATCGCCTCTGGAAGAGCTACCTCCCAAAGAGATTCCCGCCTGCTGCAAGGCGGCCGGATCAGCCTCAGCGGCTTCTCTCAACAAGCTAAGGAAGGCGTTCTCAAGGAACTCAACTTAATTTTGAAGGCAGATGTCCAAGGCTCCCTCGAAGCAATTGTCGGCGCTCTGACTCAACTTCCTCAAAAAGAAGTTCAACTCCGACTGCTGCTATCTGCTCCTGGGGAAATTACAGAAACGGATATTGACCTCGCTGCAGCCAGTAATGCTGTAATTATCGGGTTCAATACTACTCTCGCCACCGACGCTCGCCTCGCAGCTGACCAAGCGGGGGTAGACGTGCGGGAATACAGCATCATCTACAACCTCTTGGATGACATTCAAGGGGCGATGGAAGGCCTGCTGGAACCCGAATTGGTGGAAGAACCTTTGGGTCAAGTCGAAGTGCGCGCTGTCTTCGCGATCGGCCGCGGGGCTGTGGCTGGATGTATGGTACTCTCTGGCAAAGTCATCCGTAACTGTAAGGTGCGGGTGCGCCGGGGCAACAATGTCGTTTACGAGGGTGTCCTCGACTCCCTAAAACGGATGAAGGAAGATGCCAAAGAAGTCAATGCTGGCTTTGAATGCGGCATTTCCTTGAGCGGGTTTAGCGACTGGGCGGATGGCGATATGATTGAAGCCTACCGGATGGTTACTAAACGCCGGACTCTCTCTCAATAGTTTTGAGTTGTGAGTGTTGAGGGGGAAGAGAATTTTTGAGCTATCGCAATCAAATTGCCGATCGCTCGCAACTCTTCTCTTCACTCAATACTCCCACACTCATCACTCGCAACTTGGGTTTTTAACTTATACCAGAAGGAAGAAGGTTTTAGTTATCTAGCAAAGAATGAAGAAGCAATAAAAGCAAAGATGTTAGCAATTAACAAGGTCCTAATCGTCTGGGCTGTTGCTGAAAATTCAAAATTTAAAACTAAAATAAGACTTACGCAAATCAACCGAGTTTCCTCCCAAAATGCTCGGTTTGACCGCTAGAAATGTACTCTTCGCACCGGGTTTCTGGGTCAAAAGTGCGTCCCAGACTCTCAAAATTCAAAACTCATAACTCATAACTCATAATTATTTAAAGTGCGTTCTTTTTGGTCTGATCCTTTTTTGTGGATTCACCTTTCTGGGGCGGCTACACTGCCGATATTCCTGGGGCTGTGCTTGCTGGGACTCGCAGTGGGTTCTCCCCAGCTCCCTGTCTGGTTAGAAATATTTTTAGTAGCTGTAGCAGGTATTGTTCCTGTGCTGTGGATGCAGTGGTTCCGCCCTTTTTACATTTTTAGTATTTTAGTTGTGGCGGTAAAACCGCAGAATTTAAATTCTGTGCAGCACCGACTTCTGACTCGGTTTAAAACAAAGTTAAATCAAGGAATCGCTCTTTTTGTCGCTGTTTTGCTGGCAGTAATTTTGTGGCAACTCTACCGATTGGCTCCCCTCGCGGCTTCGGTGGCTCCCTTTCCTCCTTCCTGGCGGTGGGCTGGATTGTTGTTGGCAGCTTCTGCTTTTTTAGCTAGCAATTTGTTTTTGCAGGTGTCTGCTAGTGTCATGGCGGTTTTGCTGACGCCGGAATCAGAATTTGCAGCGACAAAGCCTCATGTTTTAGAAAAAATTCGGCAGGATTTTACGATCGCGCCTTGGCAAGTCGATCGACTTTTGCCGGCTTTTGCAGCCGAGACAACTGCCGCTGTGGCTGCACCCGCAGAGTCAATTGGGCTAGCATCCGGCATAGGGAATTCGTCAGCCGGCAGTCTTGTCAACCCAAAACCTACTGACACCAATGGCGTTACATCTCTACCCGAAGAGTCGATCGAAAAAAAGTGAAAAAAAATTAAGAGGGGGACAATTGTAGTTTAAGCTACTTTAATTTGTACAGATGTATGCTGTGAAAAAAATAGGTAAGGCCCCTCTTCGGATAGAGATTATTAATAGTCTTAATATTTAATTTTTTATTGCAGGTTGGGGATATTTTATATTGGCTATCTAGAGAGAAGAATCTATAATAGAGAGTGTCAAGGTCAGCTTTCAATCCTTACAGGGGATTAAAACAGAGGTATAACAATATGGCGAATTATCTACCGCTCGCAGAAGAACCTCAAGCCACAGAGCCGATCGAGCTGTGCGAAGATTCTGAAATCTGGGGCAGTCTCAAATCCGCGATCGGCGCAAGTTCAGGATTTCAACGCTGGCAGCTTGAACTCAATTTTGAGCGTCAGCAGCAAAATACCACCATCGATCAGCAGGTTCGCTCCTATCTGCGGGAAACTTTAGAAACTTTGGCTTACTGAGAGCAGCCAAGCCCAATGCTGTAACCGATTGTACCTTCCCATCGCCCCATGTTTAAAACCAACTTGAAACACGGCGTTAATTTCACGATTTTTCAGAACAAAGGGCGTTGTAGAATGAATCATAGATATCCTAGCTCCTTCTATTCAGGAGCTAGGACGTTATCGATACCTACTCAAAAAAATCACCGTGTTCAATCTTAAAAAAATGAGCTGAGTTCCTTGACGGAGCGACAACGCCTATCTTACCTTGATGGTAAAAGTATTTAATCCCCTGAACCTCAAAAAAGATAGCGGCTTCTGGACTGGCTTATTGACTCATAAGATCGTCCGAGATAGGCTTGAACCTGATTCTCTACGATCGCCAGTCTCTTTTATTGACTCATGCCCGCGAAGATATTTTCGCTTGGTCATTTAACTCAAAACCTTGACGCAGCAATGCTTTCAACCTGCTTTTCACCCCGTGAACTGAGTTCCTCCAAGGATTGAAGTAATATCTGAGCACTACGCCGATGGTGAAATTTAGCAGCAATCTTCTGTCGTGATTTCTGAATCATGCTCAATGTTAATTCTTTGTCCTTTAGCAATTTTGCTATGGCCTGTGCCATTTTTTCGGGATTTTCCGGCGGGACTAGCATACCGTCAACACCGTTATCTATCAATTCCGCCATTCCACCCACCTGCGTCACTACTACAGGAGTTTCCATAGCCATTGCTTCCATAACAGCTACAGAAATTCCCTCTTTCAAGCTGGGTAAAACAAAAATATCAGCCTCTTTATAACCTTGGCGATTTCGTTCTTCTGAGACAGAACCAAGCAGCTCAACATAATCAGACATTGATTGCTCTTCAATGAATTTCTCCAGTTCTTTGCGGTAGCCATTACCACCCTTTTCATCCTCACCAGCAATCTGCAAGCGCACGTCAAACGCTCGTTCTCGAAGCAACTTCACTGACTCAATCAGGTACTTTTGTCCTTTCGCTATATTCAGACGGCCGCAAGTGTAAATTCGGCATTGACTGCCTTCCTGCCAAGGACTATAGGGAGTTTCACGCTTAAGTTCATCCAGATTTACACCGACTGGTGACACCCTCACATCCTTTGGCAAGAAGCCTGCCAGCTCATCTTTGACAGAGTTGAGGAGTTGTTCAGACATTACAGAAGCAAAAGCAGAATGTTTCCATTTTTGTTCTTGATTGGGCCCAAAATCTTCTAACTGACCGAGAAGAGCCAGACTATAAGTGATGCCCGAAAGTATGGAGGCAAATAGGGCTATATTAGCAGCATTGCTACAGGAATGAACGTGGACGTGAGACCAGCCCTGGGTTCTGGCAAGCCCAGCTAGCTTAGCCCCCATAACAATTAATACCAAATAGTAAAGCCTTTGAGAAAAGGATAGATTTTTAGTATTAGCAATTACACTGAGGCAGCGCCACCAGGCAATCGGGCCAGCTTTGATGAGTTCTATGGGAACGTTTACAACATCTTTGATCTCAAAGGGTATCAAATAATCAGTCATACTTTGCGCTTTCTGGGCCCAAGTATGTACAACTTTAGTGGGCGGACGGCGGGTTGATATCATGTGAGGTTTCATACCAAGATCGAGCATTGCTTCATATTCTCGCCATATCCAAGTATGAGTTTGTCCGGGAAATTCAGGGATAAAGTAGCCAATCTGTTTATTCATTATTGATTCTTTTCCTTAGCAACTCGACAAATTGAAATATGCTAAACAATCGGTTGTTTGTTCCTGATCAAAGATTTTTAGCTGGCGGAAGCCACGCCCTGCCCATTTTTTGGTATTAGAACTTTTAATAGCTACAAATATAGTTTGGGGTATACCCCAAACTATATTTGTATCAACCAAAAACTCCAATCCCACTACGTTGAAAGGGTGTAAAATTTTAGGCTACTGAATGTGAGCCGTCATTCAATAAATGCTGATTAGCCGGAGAGGTTTCACATTGTTTTTTGGCTAATAGTCTAGGCGGTTTTGCCTGCTGTAACCTTTAATCGAGTCCGATCTTTGCCGATCGCCAAACATTTTTTAACAGCCGCAATTACATCTTCCACATCTGCATCTGTTAATTTTGCCGAAATCGGCAAGCTAACTGTATGCCGCCCGATGTAGCTAGCATTCGGATAGTCTTCCGGCTGCCATCCAAACATTTCTTGATAGATAGGATGTTCCGGCATACTCATGTAATGTACGCCGACACCGATATTTTCCGCATTCATAGCGTTGAGAAACTCGTCGCGGCTGATTCCTGCTTTGGCTTCATCTACCAGAATGCTGTACAGGTGATAAGCATGAATTGTATCCGGTTCGGGCTTCGCTGGCAAAGTAATCGGCAGATCCGCAAATGCTTCGTTGTAGCGCTGCCAAATCTGCTCCCGCCGTTGCCAATAAGGAGCAACTCGTTTCATTTGATGAATGCCGATCGCAGCTTGCAGATCCATCATATTGTATTTAAAACCGACTCCCACCACTTGGTAGTGCTTGTAACCCGAGTCTCCGAATCGCTTCCAAGCATCTTTGCTCATACCGTGCAGCGCTAAAATGTTGAGCCTGTCGGTATCTTCTTTACTGGCGACCAGAATCATTCCTCCTTCACCCGTCGTGATATTTTTGGTAACATAAAAGCTGAAGCATCCGAAGTCGCCAAATGTGCCTGCTTTCCGCCCCTTGTACTCTGTTTCGATCGCGTGAGCGCAGTCTTCAATTAACTTCAAGTTGTGACGGCTAGCAATCTCGCAAAGCGCATCCATATCGCAGGGACGACCTGCGAAGTGAACTGGCAAAATTGCTTTAGTTTTTGGAGTTATTTTAGCTTCGACTTGAGCCGGGTCAATATTCATTGTCACCGGATCTACATCCGCCAGTACCGGTGTTGCCCCTGCGTGAATAATCGCATTAACTGTAGCGCAAAAAGTCATTGGAGTAGTAATGACTTCATCCCCCGGTTGTAACGAAGCAGGGAGGATGCTCAAGTGGAGTGCGGCCGTACAGGAATTGACTGCAATCGCCTACTGGGAACCCTTGTAAGCATTGAATTCGTCTTGAAAACTCATCACTTTCGGGCCTGTACCCAAGCAACCTGTTTTCCTGGTTGACACCACTTCTTGAATTTCAGCATCTTCGATCGCCGGAGCGCCGAAAACCACGAAACGGTCTTTTGAACGAATAGGATTGTTGTTCATCTTGCTAGTGTTACCCAGTAAATAGAGTCGAGCGAGTGCAAGTTTTAATTAATGCAAGTTATTGCCCATATTTTTTGGTTCAAATACTTTCCAGACTAAAAAAACTGGTACTCCCTCTATAAAGAAAGTTTTTTTAAACTGTAAGACATCTATCCCGAGATAGATTTGACAGCAAAGTTATCTGATTTTAGATTTTAGATTTTAGAATTAGGAATGACTGATTCCCGTCTGGTTTGGAGCTTGCCTGGAGTTAGATTGTGTTTTTAACTCGTGTCAAAATTAGGCAAATTTTGCACAAAAAAATGTAACTCCCCTGTAATTCATGCAGGTTCAGCAACATTCTGCGATCGCTCGAAGCAATCAACCGTCCTTGACCAAATCCGCTACAGTCTAGGCAGGCGAATCTTGTTCAAAATGTCTTGCAGCCGTTCTGAAACGCCGCCCAATTGTTCTGACAAAGCTACCAGTTGACCGTAAGCTTCAACTAAGCGATCGCCCTCAACATAAACTTCTGGAGTAGGATAATTCTTCATCGCTTCCAGCAGTGTAATCTCGTTATCATTAGTTGCAGACAGCACCAAGGCCTCGCGCAAAGCTTCTCGATTTGCATTTCCAGAAGGAGTGCGAATTACTTGACCCACTTCATCGAGAATTATTTCCCCAACCTTGCTCTTAAGCGTCCGGTCCAAAAAGCTTTGACTGACTTTTACTGGTCTCGTCAGACTGTTGCGAACCGCTTCCGGGTCTTTTTTTGCATTTCCCAGCAGCATTTCTAAGCCGGGCGACATTTTCCCAGTTTCTACAAAAATTTCTAATTCGCTGACGGGTAAAGTCATTCGGATCGCACTGTATTTGAGCACTACCTTTTCGGCAGCGCCCGCAGCATTACTATAAAATACAATTCCCGCGCCTGCTGCCAAAAATAATGTCCACCGCCCTTTGAAAAATGATCGACGCATAGTAAAATCTCCCAACATCTTTTTCTACTTAGACTTTGACACATCTCATTAGTTACTGCACAGGCTAAGGTCTTCGGGAAATGCCAAATTAGTCGATCGCCCCAACACTTATACCATTTTAGATTTTAGATTTTAGATTTTAGAATTGCGAATGACTGATGACGATCGTGGTTTTGAACACGGGTCTACAGTTGCATGATTTCGGGAACTGGTATTATAGCCTTTCTCAAAAAGATGAGGTACAATAACAGCAGTGTGTAAACCAGTTAAAAATATTTGACGATGTAACTTGCCCCAACGCAAACTCTATGGCTTTTCCTAATTCTTGATAATTAGTAGTATTGATAGAACGGAGAATAATTTTAAGTTTTGACCACAGATTTTCAATTGGTGAAAAATCTGGTGAATAAGGTGATAAGTATATTAATTTGGCCCCTTTTTTT
>JACJNV010000375.1 GCA_014695175.1 Microcoleus sp. FACHB-DQ6
CTCCCAGGAAACTGCGCGCACCTGTAACTATCGGTCTGCGGTCTTCTGGAAAGGTTTCCCAGAGGTAGTCGGGACACGAATACATTCCCGCCTCCAGCACCCGCGCTTCGGGAGTATTGGCGGTGTCGCACTCAAAGTTTGGCTGCTGCTGCTGTCCGTCGCTCCAAAAACTGATAAGTTGCAATCTATTGGCCGCAGCATTGGTGCGTGCCTTCGACTTAATCGATTGGGCAGCGACGGCGGTGCGAACTCCTAGTGCTGAGGCTAAGTGGCCAACTAAGGCATCAAAGAATTCAGCTCCCCCCGGCGAATCAGTAGCTGCTAGGATTTCGCCCAGCAAATGTTCCTCTAATTGCTCGGAAGCAGTAACTTTGGGAGGATTCTCGGCATTCGGGCGATCGAGATTTTCTCCCATCGAACCCGAAATGCCCAGACTTAGGGTTTTGCAGGTTCCAGGCCCCACAACAGGCGAAGAATTCACGCTTAGACGCTCTTGCTTGGCGAAGAATACAGTGCGGCCCATACCTAAAACTTTACCCAAGAAGCTGTCAGTTGCCGGCCACAGATTTGAGTTCGGGAAAGTCAAAAAGTTTTTCCGCATTTTCAATCCCCCAGATAAATCGTTGGGCTTTAATTCTGCCAACTGCCGTTGCTCTTGGGCTAGCGGTAGACTAGATGGCCTTCGGTGGCACTTGAGATAAATCGCGGACACCAAGGTTAAAGTCGCCGATAATCCCAGAAGATATGCAAGAATCTCAAAGTAAAAAAATAAATCTAGCTCGAACATCGATTAGCACCGCTCGACAATTGTTGTAGTTATCTGAAGCCAATCTATTTAAAAATAACTAAGTATCGCCACGGATGAGTAACGAATACAAGGTCAGATCGCCGTAAAAGCGACAAGAGAGTTAACAGTTCACAAAAAACCGGGCAATACTTGGCATTACCGAACTTTTTGTGGTTATTTTCGTACAGGATAAACCCGTACAGGTGAAATTGCAGACATATATATACGGTTGTGGCACTCCTCTAAGGGTGAGTTTGCGTTTACTTTTATAATCATATTTAACGCTGGATTCACATCAGCATTAATCCGGCTTTCATTGAAAAACCTAAACCACCCATGTTTACCTCTCTTACCCTGGTAAGACTCTTGCTTACCTACAGGCTCTAAATCCCCAAACCTGCGCTTATTTGTATAAGATGCTTGTGTAACTATTACCTTGATACCGAATAACGCAGTTTTGTAAGTAATAAATTTTATGAGCTGGGTAGGAGAAATTACCACAAAATTCTTATGCTTTTTTTCTGATTTTATAGTTTGTTTATCCCTCACATTTGTACCCCTAATTAACTGAAGTATTTTCTCATCCACCAACCGCTTGGCAATCAAACTGCTGGTTTGATGAAGGTAGTTTTTTAATCGCTTGTTACGATTAAAGGTGATTTGCTGGATTTGGCGCGTGGTAGATTTTCCCTGGTCAAGTTTTGACTGTAAAAATGGTCGGCGCTGATTGAAACCTTGATTAATTGATTTGAGATGTTTTTTATCATAGATAGGTGGAGTAAGTGTTGGCTTATTGGAGGCCAAAACTACGAGGTGATCAATCCCTAAATCTCTACCTGGTCTGAGGTGGCAATTTAAATCCACCAACGTTACAGGCTTTTGATTGGCAACCTCACTAAAGTATATCGCTGCTGTAAAACCTCTCCTTACCTTGATTAAATTTGGAAACTTTGTAGAAATTATTATGTCATTTTGAGATAAATGAAGTAGTTCATTATTTGGGTCACCTCCCCTTTTGTCTAGCGATTGGTTATCATGAATGAACAATTTACGTTCCCAGATTTTATCTTGGTATTGGGGGAGGCTGGGGAGAAATGAAAATCGAGGTAGATTTCGGTCATAAGCTATTCTTGACTTTTGGCAATCCTCCCTATCGTGAACAACTTGTTTGAGAAATTGATGGCTAATTTTAGCAGGAAATAATTGAGAGCCGTCTGTAGGTTTTAAGATGGCAGATAACTGTCTGATAATTCTGGTACTACCAACTTTAGCTCCAGAAGTAAAAAAGTCTTTTCTCATATAATATTTACCCTGATTGTAGAGATTTATCGACAGAATCGATAAGTCATCAAACTGTTTATAAAACTGATGCTGTCCATCTATGTAAGGCCTTTCAACAACAATCATAAATTTTGAGATAAACGAAAAGTTTTTTGTTGCTTTGCTAAGCAATATACAATAAAGTCTAGGGATTATCCGATCTAGTGTAACACCCATGATGAAAGCGATCGTTTTTCAAACGCCCGGAAGCCCGTCCGTATTGAAGCTGCAAGATATCCCCGCCCCTACTATACAAACAGAAACTGATGTTTTGGTACGCTTGCGAGCGGCGGGTATCAATCCGATCGATACTAAGTTGCGATCGCGCGGCACTTTTTACCCCGATAAAGCTGCTCACGTTTTGGGGTGCGACGGTGCTGGAGTCGTAGAGGCTGTCGGTGCTGGTGTGCAAAGTTTCCAAGTGGGAGACGAGGTTTTTTTCTGCAATGGCGGTTTGGGCGGGTCGATCGGTACTTATGCTGAGTTTGCCGTTGTAAACGAACGCTTTCTCGCCCTCAAGCCTGCTGCTTTAAGTTTTGTGGAGGCGGCGGCGGCACCGTTAGTTTTAATTACAGCTTGGGAATCGCTGTACGATCGAGGGCGCTTGCAAGCCGGCCAAAAAGTGCTGATTCAAGCGGGTGCCGGCGGTGTCGGCCACGTCGCGGTACAGTTGGCGAAGTTGCAAGGGGCAGAGGTTTGCACGACTGTCAGTTCTGAGGAAAAAGCCAATTTTGTCAAGCCCTTAGGTGCAGATTCAGTTATTTTATACAAAAATACCAATGTTGTCGATGAGGTTTTGACTTGGACTCAAGGACAAGGAGTTGATTTGGCTTTCGATACAGTCGGGGGAGAAACTTTTTACCAAACTATTCCGGCTGTGAAGATTTATGGAGATTTGGTAACCATTTTGGAACCCGATCCAGCTTTGGGCAATTTGAAAACAGCGAGAATGCGGAATCTGAGAATTAGTCTGGAATTAATGTTAACCCCGATGCTGGAAGGTTTGGTGGAGGAACAGGAACAGCAGGCTCATATTTTGCAGAAGTGTGCTCGTTTGTGCGATCGCAATTTGCTAAAAATTCACGTCAGCAAAACTTTCCCTCTCGAAGAAGCGCAAGCCGCTCACGAACTGTTAGAAACAGGCTCAGTAACCGGTAAAATAGTGCTTGAAATTGGGGGTTAAAAATGCGGATGCTTAAATAAGAAATTCACAAATGATATCATGTCCGGTCGAGGAACCGCGATTTTTGTAGGGTTCCCCTCACCAAGAATACCTGCTGCCAATAATTGACAATCTCAAAAACTCGCCCCGACCGGGATATTATGATTAATCGATCGGACATGATATGAAATTCTTGGAGAGAAAGGTGCAAAATCCTGGTTAATAATTTTGAGAGAGTTCTGGCTAATTCAACGACCAAGGTGAATCTTGGTTTTATATCAAATCCGTTGGCATCGAAATGATTCATCTGTCTCTTCCGTTTCTCTGTATCCTCTGCGCCCTCTGCGGTTTCATCATTCCAATACAACCGGAATTCATATTATTACGCTGATGATTAAAAGGCTGGCAGCCTAAAAAATGTCAACTGGGTGCTATAAACAAGAGCGAAAACCGCATAGGGAAAATGTCGCTGTCGCTCGACAAATTAGGGCGTCAACTGCTGAAGTTGACACGACGAAAGGCACGGCGCCGTGTCCTAATTTTGGATAACTAACGGCGATTCACTTGTAACCAAATTTCCAGCGTCACCAGCAGCCACAGCTTCAGCCCATAGCGGGGAAAAACTTCCCCACGATAGTTTAGCCACTCGCGGATTAGTGTTCGATCGAGGTAAGGCGCGATCGCCGCATGACGATTCAGCAGCAACGATCGCGCTTGTCGCTGCCAATCCCTCAAAAACCACTGCTGCATCGACATCACCATCCCGCTTTTCGGACGGTTGACAATGACATCGGGCAGCAAATCCGCCACAGCAGCTTTGAGAACCGCTTTTTCCTGCGCGCCCGAAAGCTTGTACTCTGGCGGAATTTGCAAACTCAGTGCCACCATCCGCGCATCGAATAGGGGCGATCGAGCTTTTAGTCCCGCCGCAGCCGTGAGATTATTCACCTTGGTCAAAATGTAATCGGCTCCTTTAAACTCAATGTTGAGCCGCATCAGCCGATTCAAAAACGTCGTTTCTGTCTGTTGCAATTCCTCAGCAAAGACGGAAGGCGCATTCTTCACCTTTTCCCAAACCTCCGGCTTCAGCAAACGTGGCAAATCCACATAGCATTTTTGAAACGAAGTCAAGTAAGCTGCGATCGGATCGGCTTTAACCTGAACCGAACCGTACAAACTATTCAGCAGCATCGGCTTATTTTTCGGCCCGCCAAAGCACGGATCGCCGCCTTCGCCATTGAGTACCACCTCTGCCAATTGCTTTGCCGATCGCCCCAGCAGCAAATTTGGCACCGTCAAGCCTTCCCCCACCGGATCATCCATCGCCGCCAGCGTTTCCGGCAGCAACTCCCAAATTTGCTGTGGCGAAACTTCTAAAATATGGTGCTCAGTGCCACAATGTGCTGCGACGATGTTGGCAAATTCAATCTCGCTGGGATATTGAGCGCCAAAGTGCATCGAAAAAGTGTGTACCGGACGATCGTGCAGCCTTGTGGCGATCGCCGTGACGCAACTTGAATCAATACCACCCGAAAGATATGCTGCGACTGGTTCTCCCGCTGGTAGCGCTTCCTGCACCAGTTGTTCCAAAAGCGATCGCACTTGTTGGCTGTGCCATTCCAAAGGGCGATCGGCGTTAGTAATTTGCTCCTGTGGCTGCCAGTATCTCTGCGCCTCAATATCCGGTAAGTACAGATAGCTACCGGGCCGCAACTCTCGCACGGCTTCCCACAGCGTTTGTGCTCCGGGTACAAAGGCACAGCACAAGTAGTCGCGCAAAGCAACTAAATCGAGTTCTCGATCGTGATACGGATTGAGCGATCGCAGTCGAGGCGCAATCCAGCGAGTCGTTCCTGTACGGGTGTAATAGAGGGTTTTGGCTCCAACGCGATCGCGCCCCAGACACAAGGTTTGCTCGTCTCTATCCCACACGGCAAGGGCAAATTGTCCTGACAGCAAGCTCAGTGTTTTAGTACCGTACTGCTCCCACAGCCGCGCGACGATCGCCAAATCGGTCAATCCATCTGTGTCAATCTGTTGTTTGAGCGTGGGGGTGCGATCGAAGCAGCAGTCACCTACCAGCACAAATCGCTGATTCGGGCTGAAGGTGGGTTCAGCTCCGATTATGGCAAAACCGGAAGTTTCCCAAGTTGCAGGGCGCGATCGGGCTGCGGGGCCCCAAGCAATCACCCAATTAGGGTAGATAGACTTCTGAGTCTGCATTTTAAATTAGACATCTGCTACACAAAACTTGGCTAAACTTATTTAAGTCTCACCATTCAATCAGAATTACTTCTGAAGGGTCTGCTTCCTGTTTCATCCAAGGGAGTCGGCCCCTTCTTGTCCACAGGCGTTAATTCGGGCGTAGCCCACCCTAATTGGTTGAAGCTTTTAGCTATGAGTCATCCACTATTTTCAACCAATTTAACGAAGCGCGGACTCCCGTTCGACCTTGTAACAGGCTGGTCAGTTTTGACAAAACCGTGGTTTACAAACCAGATAATTAAGCCTTTTGTAGGCATTGGTGTAATCATACTGCCCAAACTGTTAATCAGTCAAGTTAAGTATGACCAATTTTTGTAAACTGACTTTCTGAGTAAATGCGCTGGTTTCCTAGTGTTCTGTCAGGGATTAACTTGCCTTCACTTTCAAAGGCGCCGTAACGTAGAACATGAGGACTCCTACTAATTTTGCGAACTCTGCCACTTTCCACATAGAACTTTCTCTCAGCAATCAACTGTGGGTAAGTTTGGGAAACTATTTGGCACTTAATTTTTGCTCCCATAATTATTGTGGAACAGGCATCTTGCCTGTTCAAAACAGGCTTTTCTGGAGATGACTATTACATTAAAAAACGTTTGAAAGTAACTTATAAATTAAGCGGAAAATAGCTGTTCCAGCGATCGCACCCAAAGCACCCAACCATCCCACAAACAACACCCCAGTGATCGGAGAATTCGGATAAATCGCAAGCGCCGCCGTCTGCAAAGCCGGGAAAAACCACAGCAAAGCCACAGTACCTGCACCAATAATCAACATCTCAGTTTGTTCGATCGCCCTGCGGTACTGCCCGTAAATCAAACCCGCCACAATCATCCCCAACAATCCGATACTCCAGCCAGGAGAGGGAAACAAACTCGTCAGGGCGATCGCCAGCACCCCCCCCTCAAAACCCGTAAACGCCGCCCCCGACAAAACCTCCCAAATCGAAAAAGTCGCTCTCTGCGAAGGTTGCAGCCCTCCTGGAGGTGTTGCAGGAACCCGTACAGGAGGAGGCAGAGTCGGTTGAAGAGGTATCGGAGGCGGCGCCACCACGACTGTAGGTGGTTGAGAATGTTGTTGAGGCCCAGACATCAGAGCCGC
>JACJNV010000376.1 GCA_014695175.1 Microcoleus sp. FACHB-DQ6
TATCAAAAGATGCGATCGCCTCTTGAGGTTGTTGCAACTTATCCAAAGCATAACCGCGTCCCGTCCAAGCTTCTAAGTATTCCGGCTTTAATTCTATGGCTTTATCATAAGCTGACTGCGATTCTTGGTATTTTTTCAATTTATATAAAGTTTTGGCCTTTTCCTGCCAAACTTCCGCGTAGTCCGGCCTGAGAGTTATTGCTCGCTCGTAAGCTGCCAGAGCTTCTTCAAATCGGCTTAAATTGTAAAGAGTATTGCCTCGGTTGTACAGGTCAGTTGCATTGGCAGAATTAAAAGTATTTACACCATAAATTGATGCTATAATACTGACGCCAATTAAACTGGCGATAGACAATATTTTTAAATACAGTTTTTTTCGGGATTTTACAGGCTTATTCGCAGCAGCAACCGGAGGCAATACAGGAACTGTACCGCTGAAAGAATTTTTCAATTCTTTAATAGCTTGCAGCGTTTCGCCGGCACTAGAATAACGTTGCCGAAAATCGTACTTTACCATCTTATCTAAAATCTTCGCAAATTCAGGACTGACTGATGTTTTGTCCTGCCAAATAATTTCCTCTGTATCGGGGTCTTTTGGCATTTGGTGAGGATTTATGCCAGTGAGGAACTGAATTGCGATCGCACCGACGGCATAGATATCGCTGCTGAGTTTTGGGTTGCCGTGAGATTGTTCGCTGGGCATATAACCGGGAGTACCAATGCTCACACTCAAGCTATTCTTGGGCTGAGGAGTGGTGATTTGAGTAGTAATTTCTTTGACGGCGCCGAAGTCAATTAAAACTAATTTTCCATCTCTATCTCTGCGGAGAATATTACGAGGATTGACATCGCGGTGAATCACATTTTGCTGGTGTACAAAGTCTAAAATTTCGAGAAGTTCCTGCAATATACAAATGACTTGATCTTCCTGCATGACTCCCGCATTTCCAGGAGAAGCGGGCGTAATTTCTTGACTTAAATCGTGACCTTCTATAAATTCTTGAACGAGGTAAAACTCTTGATTCTCTTCAAAAAAAGCAAAAAGTCGAGGAATGCGATCGTGATTTCCCAATTTGTACAAAACTTGTGCTTCGGTATCGAATAAACGTCTTGCTACCTGTAGAGTTTCCGGATCTGTTGCTTGAGGTTTAAGCTGCTTGACGACGCAGAGGTGATTGCCTGGTAGCTGCTTATCTTCAGCTAAATAAGTTTGAGCAAATCCGCCCCCTCCCAAGTGACGGATAATACTGTAGCGATTGCCGAGTGTTATTCCAAGCATGAAATTCACCTAAAATTTCCTAGTCCTTTGGAGAATTAGCTTCCAACCAAGCTGTCACATCTTCCGCATTTGCAAATTCTAACATGACCCCTCTAAATTTTTTAATTGGTCGAACCGCAACTGGGGAGTTTGAATTTCAATAAAATCACTTTTAGGGTGAAATCCCTTGTGCAGTTCTTCAATCATTAATTTATTTCCCTCATTTGTTGCTTTATTGTACAAAGGCTAGCTGGTCTAACACCTACCGATTTAGAAGTTGGATTTCAATAATTAATTACAGACGTGCCTGTGTGAATTTTTGCGATCGCCTTTAAGTAGCTATCTTTGGTTTTGATGTAAGGCGCGCGATGCGAACTTTACTGGGGCAGTATGTTTGCTTTCTTTCTTGTTCCCTCCCCTTAGTAAGGGGAGGGTTAGGGTGGGGTTCTAGATTTTTGCTGGCATGGGGATGCTCCCACTCTAACTTAACTTTGAACCGATTTCAAAATTTGATCATCGACTGAAAAATCTATCTCAGCTTTGTCCCGCCCCGAAACTACATAATCATTCTGAAAAGAATCTTTCAATCCAGAAAGTAAGTCAAATTCCGGCTGCCAGTTAAGATCGGTGACAGCTTTATTAACTGAAGCGAAAAAGTGCTGCAATCGCATCGGAAAAGCTTTCTTTTTGCCGAAGTCAAATTGTTTCGGATCGTAGTGTACAATCTTAATAGCATCAGGGGATTTGCCTGCGGCTTGAATGCAGGCGCGGGCTAAACCGTCAAAGGTGACAAATCGATCGCCCGAAACGTTGTAAATTTGCCCGATCGCCCTAGAGTTGCCCAAAACCGCGGCCATTGCTTTAGCCAAATCCTGACAGTGCCCCAACTGCGTGAAGTGCATTCCGTTACCGGGAATCGGAATCGGTCGATCGCGCACAATGCGATCGAAAAACCAAGCCTCTAAATCGTTATAATTTTGGGGGCCGTAAATGTAAGTCGGGCGAATCGAAGTCCAAGGCAAACCCGATGCGGCCAAGTAATTTTCGGTTTCGCATTTACCCAAGTGCCGGCTTTTAGGATCAGTAGCGTCCCCTTCGATATGAGGCATTTGATCCGACTTCAAATAAACCCCCGCAGAGCTCATGTAAACAAAGTGCTGCACCCGCCCTTTAAATATTTCAGCTAAAGGCTTTGTATCGCTGAGTTCGCGGCCGTTGTTGTCAAAAACAGCGTCAAACTCGACCGTCGATAACTTTTCTTGCAGTTGTTCGACATTAGTGCGATCGCCCTGAATCTGTTTTACGCCCGCAACCGGTACAGGCTTGTTGCCCCGGTTAAACAACACCACTTCATGCCCTTGTGCTGCTAAAATCTTAGTAAGATAAACCCCGATAAACCGAGTACCGCCCATCATTAAAATTCGCATTATTTTCGATGCTCCTTACAGTTAGTGTAAATATCTTACAATAAAGTTATGCCTTACGGAGAAACCGTTTTTTTAACAAAACACATATTAACCGCGAGGAGCCCTGGTACAAAAAACCGGAACGATTGAGTTTTTATGTGCAAGTCCTGAACGTCAGTTTTGTGCTTTACTAAAGTGCGATCGCTCAAAATAAACATAATTTTAATTGGCATAAAATAGCCCTATGCAAGTTCCCCGGCTGCATCCAGAAACCATCGAAGAAGTCAAACAAAGAGCCGACATAGTAGACGTTATTTCCGGTCGCGTCGTGTTGCGAAAACGCGGCAAAGAATTTGTAGGTCTGTGTCCTTTTCACGATGAAAAATCTCCCAGCTTTACCGTCAGTCCCGGCAAACAAATGTATTATTGTTTCGGCTGCGGTGCAGGCGGCAATGCTTTTAAGTTTCTCATGGAACTGGAGAAACGCCCTTTCAGCGAAGTAGTATTAGAATTAGCTAAAAATTATCAAGTCCCCGTCAAAACTGTAGAACCAGAACACCGACAAGAATTGCAGCGGCAAATTTCTTTGCGGGAACAACTCTATGAAATCTCTGCACTAACAGCCAACTTTTACGAACACGCTTTGCGACAAACCCAAGGAGAAGAACCCTTAGCATATCTCAAATCAGAGCGCCAGCTTAGCGAAGAAACTATCCAACAATTTCAATTAGGTTATGCACCCCAAGGTTGGGAAGCACTTTACAGTTATTTAGTAGAACAGAAAAACTATCCGGCGCAGTTAGTAGAACAAGCTGGATTAATTGTACCCCGAAAAAATGGCGGCAGCGGTTATTACGATCGCTTCCGCAATCGCATTATGATTCCCATTCGCGATACCCAAGGCAGAGTCATCGGTTTCGGCGGCAGAGCTCTCGGCGACGAACAGCCGAAATACCTCAATTCTCCAGAAACAGAACTCTTCGATAAAGGCAAAACTTTATTCGCCTTAGATACAGCGAAAACAGCCATTACCAAAGCCGATCGCGCAGTGGTTGTAGAGGGGTACTTTGATGCGATCGCACTTCACGCCGCCGGCATCTCCAACGCCGTCGCTTCCCTCGGCACAGCGTTAAGTTTAAACCAAGTGCGGCAGTTATTGCGGTACACTGACTCCAAACAAATTATCCTCAACTTCGACGCCGACAAAGCAGGAACTCAAGCAGCAGAACGCGCGATTGGAGAAATAGAAAAACTCGCTTATCAAGGAGAGGTCCAACTGCGGGTGCTCAACATTCCCGACGGCAAAGATGCCGACGAATATCTCAAAACATACTCCCCAGAACAATATCGAGAATTGCTCGAAAATGCTCCGTTGTGGATCGACTGGCAACTGCAACAAATGCTCGTCAATCAAGATTTGAAGCAAGCCGATAGTTCCCAGCAAGTCACCAAAAAAATCATTAATTTATTAACCAATATTACTGACGACAATCAGTTAGCACATTACCTGCAAAAGTGTGCCGAAATTCTCAGCAAAGGAGATTTTAGACTCACAAAAATGATCGCTGAAAACTTGCTCAATCAAGTAGTCAGCGATTGGGCAAAGCGGCAGAGTCAAGACGAATCTTTAACAATGCCCCTGTTAATTAGAAACAAGCTGAAGCCGAACAAACAATATAAAAAGCAGCGTGCAAGCGGCGAAAACAAAAACTCAAAATCCACCTTATCTGCCGTAGCCCGCAGTCTTTTAGAAGAAGCAGAAGCGCAATTATTGCAGATTTATTTGCACTGTCCCGAATATCGCCAAGATGTCAGAGAAGCAATAGAAGCTAGAGACCTGCAGTTTAGCCTTTCTCACCACAGATTTTTGTGGCACCAGATTGTGAATTCCGAAATTTTGCACAAAATGTCTTTACAAGTAGCGCCTTCAGAGTTAATATTGAAATTGCAAGATAGCTTCATTGAATATCCCAATCAACTCAATCAAATCTCGCATTTATTTCACTTAAATGAGTTCTCAGAAAGAAACGTTTATCGCGCACCTCTAGTAATTAGATCTGCCCTCGCCTGTATCGAGCAAATTATCAGCATGAAGCGCCGCCGGATTGCACTCAATATGTGGGAAAAAGCCAAGGCCGCTAGCAGTGGCGAAGAGGCTATAGAATATCACCAACTATTCTGCGCTGAACAAGAATGGCTCAAGGAATTAGAGCGGCTGCGTCAAGTTAATTTTTACGATTTAACATCTGTGCCTTGGGGCTAATACCATTTTAGATTTTAGATTTTAGATGGGGATGACTCGTTCGATAGAGGTTGAAAGCTTGCCTGCGCTTACATTGTTTTAACTGAGATAAGTAATAAAGTCCTTACTACAAACCTGTTTGTAGTAAGGACTTTATTACTTTATTCAACAAACCTTTTAATAATCGCAGAAAAGAGTTTCGCGAGTATCTCTCCCCGTCACGGGATTAGTACCTTTTGCCACTTTACAAAGTTTTTCTATCATATCGTCTCGCAGCAGTGTATCAGTAAAATCTGCACCGTCAATGATAGCTCCTTCCAGCCTGGTATTGTAAGCGAAAGCACCCTCAAGGATAGCATTAGTTAAATTTGCTTTCATCATGCGAGCTAAATCTAAAGTCGCACCCGTGAAATTAGCGCCTTCTAAATTTGCTTCTTCCATATTCGCCGCAAAAAAGCTGACGCCCCGCAAATCTGCATTAGTAAAATTGCTGTTGCGAAGATTGGCTTTATTAAAGCTGTCGTCAGTCAGAACTTGCCCAGTAAAATCAGCGCCGACTAGGATTTCTTTGTCGTGATCCAAAGCGAAAGCAGGTGCGGGATTAATACCGATCGCCCCAGCGGCAATTACTGCTAAAATAACAAAACTCAGCAAGAAAGTATAAATATTTTTGCGATGTTGGCGAATTCGAGAAATCATCATACAAGTTCAAGCTAATGGGCAGTCGTGACAGTTCAGAATTGAATTCTACCAGAAAGAGCGATCGCCCGTTAGCGACGGCTGACTCCAATTGCCCCCAATCCCCAAACTCTCGCGATATCGGCACATTGGGAGAAAACTTAGTCGCCGACTGGTTGCAGCAGCAAGGTTGGGAAATCCTGCACCGGCAGTGGCACTGTCGCTGGGGAGAGATTGACATCATCGCACTCGGAAGAGATGAAGAAAGCGAAATCAACAGAGGTAACGAAAATTCCCCATTCCCCATTCCCCATTCCCCATTCCCCATTCCCCATTCCCAAACATTAGCATTTGTAGAGGTGAAAACTCGCCGCCGGGGAAATTGGGATGCTGGTGGAATGTTGGCTATTACTACCACAAAACAAGCCAAACTTTGGCAAACAGCCGAAATATTTTTAAGCACTAATCCAGATTTAGCCAATAATTATTGTCGCTTTGATGTCGCTTTAGTCAGGTGCGAACCTTCACAACAAAACACTAAGCAAATATTAGCACCATTAACAGCAGCGCACTCTCAATCCGCCGTTGCAGGAAACTACCGACTCACCCTGCAAGAATACATTCGCTCGGCTTTTAGCAATTAAAAATATATAATTAAAATTTAGAGGGTAAAATCTCAAAGCAATGCCACTAGGTAATTTTTAATTGTTAACTTGCCTAGGCTGTGGCGCATTTCTCTCTTGAGCTTTAACGGAGCTGAAAAAAGCGTTAAATCTTCTCCCGCTTTCCCCTTCTCTCCCTCTCCTGTTCTGTCATCACAGTTAATTTATATGGGTAGCAGTCTAGGCGAGAGTTTCCGGGCAATATCCCAGACCCTTGACAAACTGCTGGCGAAACGCTTCAATTTCCTTACGGTCAGGGCTGCCGTGACAAACCACTGCCACCTGGTAGCGGCGCATCACGCTCAGTGGCGACTGCCCGGTTTCCAAACTCCAAAGCGCCATTTGCAAGCGAATTTCAGGATCGTAAGGAATCCCGAGTTCGTTCATAAAAGCCCGAAAATCCCCGTGCATTTCTGGAGTTAAATATTGGCTCATTTTCACCTTTACCACCCAGCCGTCAATTTGGTGAATAACAGTGATAAATTGCAAGGGAAGATGATGAGCCGTGCGTAGGTAATCCACGACTCTCAGAGTAAGGCTAGTATTGGCGATGTAGTAGAGGTATTCCATAACGATCCTTATGAGCAAAGCTGATGCTACACCTCTATCCTCGCGGGCTATACCCGCGACCACAAGGGGAAAAGCACCCGACTTTGGATGGGGGTTTTTACCCAATTTGTTACCCAGTTGACAGATCGATCGCACAGGAATTCACTTGATGACAGAGATGGACTGGTCTTTGGACGGCTACGACTACGAACTTCCGCCCTCGCGCATTGCCCAAAATCCCGTAGTGCCGAGGGACAGTTCTCGCTTGCTGGCTGTAGATTCTCCCAGCAGCCACCAACACCGGATTTTTAGGGATTTACCCGATTTGCTGCAACCAGGCGACTTGCTGGTACTGAACAACACCCGCGTCCTGCCAGCGAGGCTCTACGGGCACAAACCCAACGGCCCGGCTGTGGAGATATTGTTGATGGAAGAACGGCAGCACAACTGTTGGCTGGCTTTGGTTAAACCGGGGAAACGCTTAAAGTTGGGATCAAAAATTGAGTTTGATCCCATCGCCCCTGCCTGTGAGGACTCGATCACAGCTCCTTGCTGTTGCCTTCCCGATGCCACGATGCCCGAGCGTCGTCGATTGACAGCAACAGTTATAGAGAGGGACGACGCAACAGGGGGACGGCTGTTGGAGTTTGACATCCCCACAAATGAGAATCTGGCGAAGTTTTTGGACGAATACGGCCACATACCCCTGCCGCCCTACATCGAAAATTCCCAAGCTTCAGCGGAACAGTACCAGACTGTTTATGCCGATCGGCTTGGGGCGGTGGCTGCCCCCACAGCAGGCCTGCACTTCACCGAAGAATTGTTCAGCCGCTTGGAACAGCGGGGAATCGAAAAAACTTTTATCACCTTACACGTCGGAGTAGGGACGTTTCGCCCGGTGGAGGTGGCTGACGTGACGGCTCACAAAATGCACGGCGAATGGGTGGAAGTACCCCCCGCCACCGTCGAGAAAATCCGGGAAACTCAAGCCCGAGGCGGGCGGATCATTGCCGTGGGTACAACAGCAGTGCGAGCTTTAGAGGGAGCCGCGGCCGCCAGTGGCGATTTTTCCTTGCAACCTTTTTGCGGCCCGACCAATTTGTTTATCTACCCTGGTTACAAGTGGCGGGTTGTAGAGGGGATGATTACCAATTTTCACTTGCCCCGCTCTACTTTGATGATGATGGTAAGTGCGATGATTGGAAGGCTTCGGCTGTTGGATTTGTACCGAGAAGCGATCGAGCATCAGTACCGCTTTTATTCCTTTGGCGATGCCATGCTGATTTTACCAACAGCAAAAAAGGATTGATCGATCGGGCATCGGGTTCGCCCCATGCCCGGTATTCCGTTTCTATTCTTCCTCCTCTTCTTCATTGCCGGGATACACGAAGCTGTTGGAACGTCCAGTCAGAACAGATTTGCCCAGAGACAGAGCTTTCTGAGCTGCCACTACAGCTTTGCGCTTCCATGTGGCCTTACGCATATTCTTCTTGGATTTGGAGGTTTTCTTCTTAGGGACTGCCATGACGCTAAATACTTTTTGCTTGCTTATATAGACAAACAAACATTCTAGCCGATTTTGTCGGCAATGCTTACTCGAAAAACCGCAATAACTGCTCGGTAAGCAATATCAAGTAGTAGGGTGCGTCAGCGATTAGCTTCTGGAAAAATAGACAAAATCCCCTAGGTAACGCACCCGCAGCAGCTAAAGTTCGTGAAAGTGGTAGATCACGACGCCAGTTACGGCATCGTTCTCGATACTCACATAACCGGTTTTGAGCATTGCCGTGAAAGCCTCTTCCACTTCGGCAAAAGTAGCGCCGGTTGCCATCACCCCTTGGGTGACAGATAATCTTCCGTTCTTGGTATAAGCTGCCTTCAGGAGTTTAACCCCTAACTGGTCTGGAGTTGGCTTGGGGTATGTCGCGGCGATCGCCCCGCTGCTGGGATATAGCGGTATACCTTCGCGAGATACGCCGAGTTTGCCCCTGAGACTGGCATTGTGTTCGTCCACCATGTTCGGCAGCAGCAGCAAGTCAAACAATTGCCCAAACCCAAACAAACCAAAGGTAAACAGCCACAGCAAACCACTACCAATTTTGCCGTTGTAGAGGCGGTGGAGTCCGAAGGGGCCGAAAAAACAAGCTGCCCATAAAAGGTAACTAACACCTAAATTGCTCATTTTCTGACCATCCTGCCTGATTATTCTAAGAATTGGAGTCCCTCTATACATTTTGTACTTTCTATGTGGTGTTTAAACAGGTTGACATGGGAATTTATTTGTGTGGTAGCCTAATAAACTGACAAAAGGCAGAATTTGGTTTCCCCATACCTTCTGTCTGGAAGCCCATGAGTAATTCTGCGTAGCAATTCTTAACGCCATCAACATATTTCCGGGGGCGAGAGCTTGGTAAACTGGAGGGCGTGGAAATTACAGCAGCTTAGAACTGGATTCCACACGGAGCGCCCAACCGAGCGCCAAAGCAAGCGCGCCGCCAGCGCTGGCCGGACATACACGAGCGCGATCGCCCGCAGTACCCGACAATGGAAACAAGCGAGTAGTTATAAGCAGAAATCCAATAAAAATATGGTAGATTCCCTCAAAAAACCCACTTTTGAAGAACTGCGGCCGGGAGTGAAAGCCCCAGCCAAAGAAACTATTCTCACGCCGAGATTTTACACAACCGACTTTGACGAGATGGCCAAAATGGACATCTCGGTAAATGAAGCCGAACTAGAAGCAATTATCCAAGAGTTCCGCGTTGACTACAACAAAAACCACTTCGTGAGGGATGAGGAGTTCGCTCAATCTTGGGATCACATTGACGGCGAAAAACGCCAGTTGTTCATTGAGTTTCTAGAACGTTCATGCACCGCTGAGTTTTCTGGGTTCTTGCTTTACAAAGAATTGGGACGCAGGCTCAAAGACAAAAATCCAGTGCTCGCCGAGGGTTTCAACCTGATGTCGCGGGACGAAGCGCGGCACGCCGGATTCCTCAACAAAGCTCTCTCGGACTTTAATTTGTCCCTGGATTTGGGTTTCTTGACAAAGAGCCGCAGTTACACATTCTTTAAGCCGAAGTTTATTTTCTACGCGACTTACTTGTCGGAAAAGATCGGTTATTGGCGCTACATCACGATTTATCAGCACTTAAAAGCCCATCCTGAAGACCAGATTTATCCGATTTTCCGATTCTTTGAAAATTGGTGCCAGGATGAAAACCGCCACGGAGATTTCTTCGATGCCGTGATGAGAGCTCAGCCTCAGATGTTGAATGATTGGCGGGCTAAGCTTTGGTGCCGTTTCTTCTTGCTGTCAGTGTTCGCGACAATGTATCTCAATGATATCCAACGCGCTGGTTTTTATCGATCGCTCGGACTCGATGCTCGCGAATACGACATCGAAGTGATTAAAAAGACCAACGAAACAGCAGGCCGCGTATTCCCCGTCATGCTGGACGTGAACAACCCAGAATTTTATGAACGGCTGGATATTTGCCTCAAGAACAATCAGCAGTTGACAGCAATTGTTGCTTCTAATACTCCGAAATTCTTGCAGTTCTTCCAAAAATTGCCTTTGTATCTGTCGAACGGCTGGCAATTAGTGAAGCTGTACTTCATGAAAACAATTGAATCCCCTTCAGTACAGGGCGCTGTGCGTTAAGTTTTGATTTTTCATCCTCTGTGACGGCGGTTCTGCGACAAGCGGAGCCGCTTTTTTTTGGTATGATGTTAGATTAGTTTTCATGGGCCGGCGTGCGATCTGGTTTCAAATTCAATTAAGGAACTTTATGAAGGAGTTAATTGTGAGATGAGGAATGAGTGATATGAGTTCGGGAAGACGCAACTCTTTTGCAGACTACAAAGCCGATGGACACAACTGGATCACCTTGACTGCCGGAGAATACTATCCCGATATATTGCAGGAGGCTTGCCAACTTTACGAACCTGTTCTAGTAATGTTTGGGCAATTACTCAGGACTTCTGAATCATCGGTGCGTCTATTTATACAGATTTCAGAGGTTCCCAGCACATGGATGCGAGTTCAACTTTTTAGGGTGTTTCGCAAGTATGTCAGCCCTGAGCTTCCCGTGGAAATGCTCAGAAGGAAAACAAAGGCAACGGAAATTTGCAATCAGTTCGGAGTACGTTTTAGGTCTGTTCAAGAAGTTCAAGCTGCTTATATGACTCGTCCAATTCCCGATGAGGCAATGTCGGCTCTATTGTGGGAATACAAAAGTCGCGGAAAAAAGGGATACGACTTAACTGAAAGATTTTTCTCCTTATTCCGCTTACACTTTCCCTACTTGGCAATCAGAGGGCCAGAGCGAGCTGGAAAAGATATCCTGATGGGAAATGTCTTCGCCAACTATCCCAACCCGAAACGTCCTGTTGATTTTGTGATTTACGATATTAATGAAAATGACTTGCTGGCAATAGGATTGGCAAGATATGATTCAGATAGAGGCGGTGCACAAGAAGACGACCGAACAGGTGGTTATCGTAGCTGCGCTGATGAAATCCTCAGTTATACACAAAATCATAACTTAAGAACTAAAGTAATTTTCCTGAATGATGGGCCTGGTCTCTTACTCGGATCGATGTGGGATGACTACGCAAATATTGAAAATAGCTGGCAAGATAAGATTATTGTATTGACACTGCGTATGGTTCCAGATCGGATTACAGTGGAATGGCTGCGTTCTTGAAAATAGGAGTGACAATGGCTACGGGTATTTCAAAAAAACAATCGCAATGTGAAGCTGCATCTAATTTTAGTGAAACCCAATTAAACAATAGCTTGGATGCGTGCTTTTCATATGCAGGAAAAGTGCCTGCAAGTGAAGTTTTAGACACTAATCAAGTTGAATGTGTAAAACTGTGGTCTAGCAATGAACAGCTAAGTCTGGCCAATGAAAACCGTCTTTACTATGGTGATAATTTACCAATTTTAGCATCTTTACTTAAAGATAGTTCAGTAAAAGGTAAAGTAAGATTAATTTATATAGATCCGCCCTTTGCAACTAAAAGTGTGTTTGAATCGCGTTCTCAGACTAAGGCTTATTCTGACTTATTAGGAGGTAACAGCTATATTGAATTTATTCGTCAGAGGTTGATACTCTTGAGAGAGTTATTAGCTGATGACGGCTCCATCTATGTCCATCTTGATGATAAAATGGCATTTTATATCAAGGTGATTATGGATGAAATTTTTGGTCAAAGAAATTTTAGAAATTGGATTACTCGCAAAAAATGTAATCCAAAGAACTACACAAAAAAGACTTACGGCAATGTTTCAGATTTTATCCTGTTTTATAGTAAATCAGATACTTATGTCTGGAATCGTCCTGTTGAAGAATGGACAGATAAGCGCGCCAACAAAGAATATGAATACATTGAAAAGGAAACTGGACGGCGATATAAAAAGGTTCCGATTCATGCCCCGGGAGTGCGAAATGGCGAAACTGGAAAGTCTTGGCGAGGGATGAATCCGCCACCGGGAAAGCATTGGCAATTTCCACCTCAAACACTAGATGAAATGGATGCTAGAGGGGAAATATATTGGTCTGCAACAGGAAATCCCCGTCGCAAGATATATTTGGATAGCAGTAGCGGGATTCCCGTACAAGATATTTGGCTAGAGTTTCGCGATGCTCACAATCAGAATATTAAAATTACAGGTTATCCAACTGAGAAAAACCGTGATCTCGTTAGTAGAATTATTCGAGCTTCATCAAATCCTGATGATTTAGTGCTCGATTGCTTTGCCGGTTCGGGTACGACTTTGAGTGTTGCTTCGGAGTTTGGGAGGAGATGGATAGGAATTGATAATAGTTCTGAGGCGATCTCAACTACTTTGCGCCGTTTTGCTAAGGGTTGCGAACGGATGGGCGATTTTGTCAGCCAGCAAACATCCCTACACCAGAATCCATCGGATGACGAGTCTCGCCAATTATCGCTTTTTAACTTAGGTGAATCTATATTTCAAGCTGAGTCTCCCTTAGAAAAAAGCGAGATGATTAATAACTTTGGTCTTTATGCAACTGATTCGTTTGCTGGGGACCTAGAAAATATTGTGAGGCAATGGATAGAATGGCAGTAGCAGCGTACAAAAAAATCACAAAAAGCATTCTGCCACCTCGCAAAAATTTGCTCGACTATTACCATATAAGATTGATCAGCAATTAATCAAACTTGATATCCTAACTGTTTTTCATAAAATTTATCGCCATTCCCCCTGAAGCGTAAAAGCCGCCCAATAATAAGGAGAACGCCACTCTTCCTGCTTCAACATTTCCAGTTGCGCCGCCCTCAATGCTGCCGCTGGCGTTAACCCTTTTTGCAGCATTCCCTGATAGAAACTCGACATTAACGTAGCCGTTCCTTCATCGTCCACACTCCACAAGCTCACCACGACTCGCTGAGCCCCTGCATACATAAATCCCCGTGTCAATCCTACCAAGCCCTCGCCTTGAATGTTCTGCCCTAATCCGGTTTGACAGGCACTTAACACTACTAAATCTGCTGCTAACTTCAGATTAAAAATATCAGTAATTCGCAGGAATCCGTTTAAGGGATTGCCCTTTTCATCTACCAGTGACAAGATGATTCCCGATAGTTCCGGGTTAGTGCTATTCGCTAAACCGTGAGTGGCAAAATGAATGATTTTATATTGGCTTAAGTTCTGACTGGTTGCTGCGGCGCGGCTGGCTTCAAAATCCAAAGATTCGGTGCGAGAATTAGCTGGTACTAACGCTTGAATGATTTGAGCTTCTTGGCGAGTGAATTTTAAACGGCTCAACTGTAAGTTATTGTCGCTACCAGAGCGGCTTAAACCCAGATTTACTGTTTCTATTGCTTGCAGATTGGTGGCGGTTGACTGGTTTTTGAGTCGTTCATCTTCCGGGCTAAAAACTGGATCGGCGAGAATCGCTAAAGTCCGAGTAGGAGGTTGTCTGTCACTGTAGTTTTGTCTTAAAATTCCCAAGGTGGAAGCAGAAGGCAGCAGCACGATTTCATGGTCTACTATTAAAGGCGGATTCCCATTTTCACCGGATTTTCCAGGGAGCGAGAGGGCAGCAAAGGGGAGGTAATTGAGAATGCCATCGCCAACTATCAGCAGGCGCTTTTGACCCAGTTGGGCAGCAACGGGCAGTAAGATCATTTGACTGATAGCATCGTTGGCTTGGGCGATTTGAGTGGGGCTGTTTCGGGAAGTTGGAGCGGTGACAGCATTGCGGAATTTTCTGGCAGTTGTCTCGATTTCGGCAGCTTTTGCTAATTCATAACTGGTGATGCTGGTTTTAGTCACAGCCCAGAGATAGCTGCGGTCTTTTCCTAGAGAATACTGGAGTAAAATTGTATTCTCATCGAGGATTTGTTGTTGAATTTGTGCAAGCGTTAGAGGTTGCGGTTGCGTGAGGGCGGCGTAACGGGGGCTGGTGGTGCGGATTTGTGTTTGAATGTCCTGATATTGTGCTAGTAAAGTTTGTCGCTGTTGTTCTAATTCTGCTTGTTGGGCGGGAGTGTGGTTGGGGCGATTGAGAACTTCGACGCGCCGTTTTTCAAGGGCATCGAGTTGCTGTTGCACACTGCGTTCTCGCTGCAATAATTCAGGGGTGACACTTTGGCGAATATCGGCATTTGCTTCTTGCAGAAGTTCGAGGAGACTGCGGGCGCGGGAACGTTCGCTGGCTTCAAAGGCTTTGCGATCGAAACCAGATTTGGGTTGCGTTTTGTGCAGTTGCATTAACAGGTCAATGTAGAAGTGGTAATAGTTTTGTACGGTGGCAAAGTATGAGGTGCGGAGTTCTGGGCTGGCAATTTTGGTGCGGAGGCTTTCAATAATTTTGAGGGAGGCTTCAATCTCAGTGAGAGCTTCGTTAAGATTACCAGAGTCACGTTTGATAGTAGCAATACTATAGAGGGTAAGAGCTTCTAAGGAGCGATCGAGGGTGGCTTGACTCAGAGGAAGGGATTGATTGAAATACTCTAATGCTTTCTCTTTGTTTCCTAATTCTGCGTAGCTCCTGCCGATACCTATAAGGCTGTAGGCTTCTCTTTGGCGATCGCGTGCTTCCCGGCTCAAAGAAAGAGACTGATTGTAATAGTTTAGGGCTTTTTGTTGGTCTTCTAATTCTGCGTATATGTTACCAATGCCAGTGAGGGTGCGAGCTTCTCCAGAGCGATCGCCTACTATTCGCTTGAGGATAAGGGATTGGTTAAAATATTCTAAGGCTTTCTCTTTGTCTCCTAATTCTGAGTAGGCAATGCCAATGCTGGTGAGAGTGGTTGCTGCTGAGGAGCGATCGCCTAGAGTCTGGAAAATTGCAAGGGACTGGCTGTAATACTCTAAAGCTTTCTGTTGGTCTCCCAATTCTGAGTAGACATGGCCAATGCTGATTAGAGTAACAGCTTGCCCAGAGCGATCGCCCACAGCTTGGCTGATGGGAAGAGACTGGCCGTAATGCTCTAGGGCTTTCTGTTTTTCTCCCAATTCGGAATAGACAATACCTATGTAGTTAAGGGTACGAGCTTCTTGTTCGCGTTCACCTATAGCCCGGAACAATTTAAGGGACTGGTTGTAAGAGTCTAAGGCTGTTTGTTTCTCTCCCAATTCTGAGTAGACTCTACCAGCACAAATCAGGGCGAAGGCTTCAACAGAGCGATCGCCTGTTTCTCGACTGAGGGGAAGAGATTGGTTGTAATAATCTAGGGCTTTCTGTTTCTCTCCCAAACCTGAATAGACATTGCCAACGACGATCGAGGTGAAAGCTTGCCAACGGCGATCGCCTATTTCCTGGCTCAAAGAAAAGGACTGATTGTAATACTCTAGCGCTTTCTGCTGTTCTCCAAATTCTGCGTAGATCATGCCAATACCTAGAAGGTTGTAGGCTTCTTTTTGGCGATCGCCTATTACCCGGCTCAAAGAAAGGGACTGATTGTAATAGTCTAGGGCTTTCTGTTTTTCTCCTAAAACTGAGTAGACTCTGCCGATGTTGGTGAGGGTGACAGCTTCCCCTGAACGATCGCCTATTGCCCGACTCAGGGGAAGGGACTGGCTGTAATACTCTAGCGCTTTCTGTTTTTCTCCCAAATCTGAGTATACTTTGCCGATGCTGTGGAGGGTGGTAGCCTCCCCAGCGCGATCGCCCGCTTGCCGATACAGCTTTAATAGTTCTTCAAACTTGGCGATCGCTTTTCTTAAAGATTCCGCCGTCCCCTGCTGGTACAGTTTATCCCCTTCTGTAAAGGCTCTTTGAGCATCCGCCACCCCGTTTTCCCCGGACTGCTGCGATACCCCTTGGCTAATTTTTATAACACTGGGTGCAGCTACCGCCGGGACTCCTAGCAGGATACTCGCACCTACAGCGATCCCCCAAACCCACAGCCTGAGATTCATAAACACCTGCTCAAACAAGACCTGGTTAACCGCTATCATAGTCGATCGCAGCTTGTCAGGTGCGCTTTCCCAGACTGCGTGCCGATTGCGTCGGGGGCCTATTGTGCGATCGCACCCGCCGCTGCACGTAGTGCCGCATTCTCCAAGCGCGATCGGCCGCATCGGATTTGCCTCCGCGAAGGTTAAAAGTCATAATTGTATTTTTTACGCTATTCTCAACTCAGTATTTTTAAATTAGCGATCGCCCTCAAATCTAGCATTTACTATTTACTGCTGTTTTATGAAAATCAACAAAAAACAATTCAACAGATCTACTTTAGTTTTTTGCTTAGGAATGTTCGCTGTGTTCCTCCTATCCTTAACACTACGCTTTTGGGAACTGGAGCGATTTAACACCTTAGTATTTGACGAGGTTTACTACGCTAAATTTGCCAACAACTATCTCACAAAAACTCCTTTTTTCAACGCTCACCCACCTCTGAGCCAGTACATAATTGCGATCGGCATTTGGATCGGCACTCATCTTCCCTTCGGAAAAACAGCCGTCAACAGTATGGCAGGTTCCCTGCTTTCCCCTTGGGATTACCGCTGGCTGAATGCTCTCACGGGTTCCTTTATTCCGCTAGTTGTGGGAGCCCTGGCTTATCAGCTAGTTCCGCGCCGCACCTTTGCTTTTATTGCTGCTTTATTGATTGCCTGCGACGGTCTGTTTTTAGTTGAGTCTCGCTACGCGCTGAACAACATTTATCTGGTTTTATTTGGAATTTTAGGTCAGTTATTTATTTTAAAAGCCGTAGAAGCAGAAGGCAAAAAGCGCTGGCGTTGGCTGGTACTCGCCGGAATAGGTTTCGGCGCATCTGCGGCTATCAAATGGAACGGATTATGGTTTATTTTCGGTACTTATCTAATTTTAATCTGTGCTTGGGCAGTTCGTTTTATTCAGGGTAACAGAGGAAATGAAGAACAAAGCCGCGAGGTAGATTCACCTCTAATTCCTGCCGAAAGTCCAGTACAAAAACTGACTAAACTCAATTTTATAGAACTCTGCTTGAGTCTAGCTATTATTCCTATTCTAGTTTACAGCCTCTCTTGGATTCCTCACCTGTACTTTAATCCAACTCCCAATTTCTGGCAGATGCAAACGGAGATTTTGACTTATCACCAGCGGATTAAAAGCGGTCCCGATGTACATCCTTATTGTTCCACGTGGTACAGTTGGCCTTTGATGCTGCGCCCCATAGTTTACTTCTACAAAACTGCTAGCAGCAATGCCCAACCAGATCCGGTTTTACCACCTTTACCTGAAGGTGCAACTCAGGCCATTTTTGACGTTCACGCAATGGGAAATCCATTGCTTTGGTGGCTGTCAACCTTAGCTTTACTGCTAGTAATAGGAGTTTTAGTTCACCGGATTTTGGTGTGGCTGCAAACGCGCAGCGAGGCTTCAGTTGACACGATAGAACAGCAGCGGCCGATTTTGTTTCCGCCGACTGCTGAAATGTGGCTGGGGTTATATTTAATAGTTAATTGGGCCGCTAATTTGCTGCCTTGGGTGAAGGTGACTCGCTGCATATTTTTGTACCATTATATGGGCTGTTCTGTGTTTGCAGCCTTAGCACTTGCTTGGTGGGTTGACAGGTGGCTGCACAGCCCTCAAACTAGACTCCGAGGGATGGGGGTAACAATTATTTTTCTGGTTTTGGGTGCTTTTATTTTCTGGATGCCTATCTATTTGGGACTGCCTTTGTCGCAAATGGAATGGAAAATTAGGATGTGGCTGGCGTCTTGGGTTTAAGTTAGAAATAATTCCTTTATGAACGGGCAAGATGCCCGTTCCACAAGAAAATTAAGTTTTGTGGAACAGGCATCTTGCCTGTTCCTAACGTTCCACAAGAAAATTAAGTTTTGTGGAACAGGCATCTTGCCTGTTCCTAACCAAGGTGCAAGACGTAATTTATAACATTTATGGCAAAGGTGAGTTTGCCAAGGCGATCATTATTTTTGATAGAGTGCTCGATAAACTGATTCGCCCCGTTTCAGAGTAGCAATTTCTCTTTCAGTAGGAACAGGCAGGGGATTTTCTGCTAACCATTCGCCCCCATTTTGACGTTTAAAACTCGGGTGAGATGAAAAGCGATCGCACATTTCCCTTTCTATTTCTTCAATATCTGACTGAATAAAGACTTCGCCGCCAATTGCCAGATAAGTTGCCAATTCGTTGACTAATTCCTGCTGCACCACCCGCCGTTTGTGGTGCTTTTTCTTGAACCACGGATCGGGAAACTGAATGCTAACCCGCTGCAAAATACCTGCGGGTAAAGTTTCTAAAATTGGTTTCAGGGAACTATTAGCATTGCAAAACAAATAGTGCAAATTTGTCAATCCTTTTTCGTCCCGCCAAAGATTCGCTTCTTCTACCAGCGGTTCCCGAATTTCTAATCCTAGAAAATTCCAGTCAGTTTGTACTTGCGCCATGTGCCACAAAAACCTTCCTCTGCCGCAGCCGATATCTAAATGCAGCGGTAAATTTAAGTCGGCATAGATTTTAGTCCAATCCGGGGGACTTGCAGATGCTTGATATCTAATTGATAGGGGATTGACGTGTTCCCGCACTCTTACTCTTGCCAATTTTGCTGTCTCCTGAATGTAATTTTTAACCGCTGATGAGGGCAGATGAACGTAGATTTACGCAGATAAATATTGATTTTTGC
>JACJNV010000377.1 GCA_014695175.1 Microcoleus sp. FACHB-DQ6
CGTTTTCAAGCTCGTTCAGTAATGGCTTTTTTCCGTGAGGCTCTAGAGGCCCATTCTTGTGACTACTTTCCTATGCCTGACCTCATTCCCGAATTTCAGACCTGAATCCTTACATACTGGGTAATTGGAAATTGCGATCGTAGTCAGGACTTTAGCCCTCATTAAAAAGACTAATGCTGACCTCTGTCTCCTGCATTTGTAGGTTATTTAATGCTGCCCAACGCTCATATTCCGATTCTTGGGCCACTAACTCTGCTTCTATCTCTGCTCAATTTTCGTGATAATCAGTGCAGGATAAACCTGCGCTAAGCAGAGGCGTTATACTCATCAATAAAATACCCAAGAGCTGCCTCTAATATAGGAGAGTATTTTAAAGTGGTATTTTTTTGATTACGACCATATATTCTTTGTATCCGACTATTATTAAATGTTTCTATATAGTTAGTCTGACCACTATCCTTCCCTACTGCTATATATTGTTAAACAGGAGAATTGGTAATTTTTTGAGCGATCAAGTTTTTAATCTCGTGAGGCTCACTCTTGATGAGAGAAAAAGGATATCCCTTTGTTGACACACTATATATAGTGGGCCTGCGTAAGTCCTGTAAAAGCTAAAGTCCTCTTAGATACGACTCAAGAACTCATTAGTCCTCATACCGAGCACTTTAGCTAAAAACCCCGTGGGTTTCCACCCCTGGGGGACTTGCGGACGGTCGGCTGACCTTGGTACTGCAAAGTAAACTTGTTAAAATAATTTGCGACTTTAGGTAGGGGCGGATGCTCAAAGCACGAAGTTATACTCCTAAAATATATTAAACGCGATCGCCCGCCCCTACACAAAATGTACGCCCAAACATTGCTAAAACCAGACGGCCGCCCACTCACACTGTACAGTCGCTACCCAATCCCAGAAGGTATCGCGGCCGTAAGTCCCAGCAATGAACCAGTAGAGGCAAACCCCCACTTTCGCTGGCATCCTTTGCGGGGGGAATGGGTAGCATACGCCAGCCACCGTCAGGGAAGAACTTTCATGCCACCGCCGGAATACAACCCGCTGGCAGCTACAATTAACCCTAAGTTTCCGACAGAATTGCCGCCGGGAGATTATGATGTAGCAGTGTTTGACAACCGCTTTCCCTCCATGACTTTGCAAGCAAAAAACGCACCTGCAAATATTGTCGAAACTTTGCCCGCCAAGGGTATTTGCGAAGTCGTTGTTTTCACTCAAGATCCGCTAGCTTCTTTGGGTTCTTTGGAGTTATCTCACTTGGAATTATTGTTAGAAGTATGGGCCGATCGCACTTCAGTTATTGGCAGCAATCCCGAAATTCAATATGTCTTGCCCTTTGAAAATCGCGGCGTCGAAGTCGGAGTAACTTTGCACCATCCCCACGGTCAAATTTACGCTTATCCGTTCGTGCCACCGGTGCCGGCACGGATGTTAGAATGTCAATCGGTTTACTATCAAAAAAACAGTAGCGGGTTGCTGCAAGATTTGATTCAAAAAGAGATTTCCGACAAACAGCGAATTATTTATTTAGACGAAGAGGCGATCGCCTTTGTCCCCGCTTGTGCCCGCTACCCTTACGAAGTGTGGATTGCCCCGATCGCCCCCGCTGCTACATTTATCGATTTGACGGAAAAACAGCGTCAATCACTCGCTAAAGCCTTAAAAACAGTCACCCTCAAATATGACGGTTTGTGGCATCGCCCATTCCCTTATTTGATGGCTTGGTTTCAAGGGCCCACAGACGGGAAACCCCATCCAGAAGCGCATTTGCACGCCCAATTTTATCCGCCCTATCGATCGAGTGAACGGCTAAAATACCTAGCAGGAACCGAACTCGCTGCCGGAATGTTTGCCAACGACGCTTTACCCGAAGAAAAAGCTAAAGAATTGCAAGCCGTATCCGTCAATCTATTTTAGATTTTAGATTTTAGATTTTAGATTTTAGAGATTGTAGATTTTAGATTTAGGAAATGTTAACTAAAATCAGTGATTCTCTTCCTTCTTCCTTCTTCCTTCCCCCCTTCAGGGGCAGGATGAGTTGACTTGTTCCTTCTTCCTTCTTCCTTGTTTCATATATGATAAACTCATTCAACCAAGAAGTCGATACAAAACTCGAATTCATCCGCAAAGCCTTAACCGAAACAAAAGCGATCGCCCTTCGCTTGCGAGGCACTGACTGGTTTGCCTGGGCCACAGCCGGCGGTTCCCATACAGTATTGCTAACGGCAGAAACCGGAGTTGCAGAAATATTAATTACTGCCGAAAACGCTTGGGTTCTGACCGATGAAATCGAAGCTCAACGCTTGCAGGACGAGGAATTGCCAGCGAACTTTCAAATGCACATCTATCCTTGGGCTGATGTTGCACAGCGCGAAGCTTTCGTCAAAGAAATTACTGGTGACGGTAACGTCATGAGCGATCGGCCAATTTATCCCAAAGAAACGCCAATAATCGCATCTTTACAGTCTCGCAAACAGACAATGATGTCAAGCGAATTAGAGCGATACCGGCGAGTCGGGCGTTTAGCCAGCGAAGCGATGACAGAGGTACTTTCCGCAGCCAAACCAACATGGACAGAATATCAGCTAGCGGGAGCCGGTGCAGAGGCTTTGTGGGCGAGAGGTTTGCATCCAGCCCTGACATTAGTTGCTGGAGAAAGGCGTTTACCAATGTACCGCCACGCCACAGCTACCGCCGAACAAATTGGGCGACAAGCAATGTTAGTATTTTGCGCGAGGGGATGGGGTTTGTATGCAAATTTAACCAGATTTGTCTGTTTCGATTTTCTTGGGGAAAAGTATTCAGAGTTGCACCGACAAGTCAGGGAAATTGAAGCAGCGGCCTTAAATTTGTGTCAGCCGGGAGTAACGCTGAATGCGGTTTATGATACGCTTAAAACTACTTACGAAGAGCACGGATATCCTCAAGCAATTGCGGAACACCATCAAGGCGGAACTACCGGATATTTGGCGCGGGAAATTGTGGCGAATCCGGCTACTTCAGATATTTTGGCAGAAAATATGGCTGTGGCTTGGAATCCGAGTTTGTCGGGAGCAAAAATTGAGGATACGTTTTTAATTCACAGCGATGGAACGTTGGAAAATTTGACTTTTGATCCGAATTGGCCGAGTGTAGAAGTAGCGGGAAGGTTGCGGCCAGTACCGCTGGAAATATGGCACGATAGACCGTCGTCAATTTAACTTATCGCTTTATTTTTATCTCAGGCGCGATCGACAAGTCTTATCAATTCCGGTTGCACTCCTCATCATAGCTTGACGAGTAACTGTCAGTCGAAAAACTGAATGATTGTTAAGTTTTGACTGTTGACTCGATTTTATTATTCCTTCCGATGCAACCGGAAACGATATCATGGCTAAGGCATTATATCAATTCCGGTTGCACCGGAATTATTGTTGACTGTTGACTGTTGACTGTTGACTGTTGAATGTTGACGGGCGAGTCGCAAAACTGAATGGTTGAGCGTTAACTGTTGACTCGATTTTATTATTCCGATGCAACCGGAAACGATATTATTTAGAATAAAATAGCCCTGTCTAGAGGAGTTTAGGCAAAACTTGAAGATGTAGTATGACAAAGGCGTTTATCTCAAAAAAAAATAGGCTAGCCATATTTCACAGCGCCTATCTCAATCCAAATTTTAATGGCTCCCCGCAACGCCGTCTTACCTCAGCTTTTGACCTGGTATTTTACCAGGTGGGTACCGTGGCCCGTGCTTAAAGTTTCTGGGTACAAGCCCAGTTTACTGCTGCCCGAACATCTTGATTCCCGAGAGTTAAGAGTTATAGATCAAAAAAACATTATTGGCAGTCACCAACGTCGCAGTAGAACCTTTATTTAATATATACCAACTAACCAGATTTTGGCAACCTTCGAGCAATTTAACTTGCATACCAGATGGATTCTACGGTTTGAGCGAGATCCTCTGCTGACGATCGCCCCTGAGCCACCAAGTCCGCATCGAACACAACTGTAACGTGACCGAGTTTGCGGCCCGGACGCGATACTTCCTTACCATACCAATGTACAAAAGCACCGCTAATTTGTGCCAGTTGTTTTCTTTTTGCTAAATAATCGGACTGGGCCGACTCGTAGCCTAGCAAATTTACCATGACCGCGCCTGCACATTTCAGATCCGAATTGCCTAAAGGCAGTTGACAAACTGCGCGCAAATGCTGTTCAAATTGTGAAGTTTCGCAGGCATCAATTGTAAAATGTCCCGAGTTGTGAGTGCGGGGTGCAATTTCATTGACTAACAGCTTATTATCGGCGGTTAAAAATAATTCAATGCCGAATACGCCGACAGCTTGCAAACTGTTGAGGAGAGTGCGGGCGATCGCACAAGCTTCAGTTTTCACATCTAAACTAATATCAGCGGGCGCAATCACCAGATGACAAACCTGATTTTGCTGCTGAGTTTCCACTATCGGATAAATCGCAATTTCGCCATTTGCCGATCGAGCCGCAATCACTGCCAATTCGCGATCGAACGGCACAAACTCTTCCACTAGCAAAGAGTGACCTTGGAGTTTAGCACGAATTGACTCCAAACTCCCCCGATCGTTAACAATAAAAGTACCTTGGCCGTCATAACCGTGGCGGCGAACTTTGACGACAAAGGGAAAGTCGATCGATCCAGCATCCGAGTCTCCTTCCATCTGCAGGCTGTCGGAAACAGAAATTTCCCGAAAGTCGATCGCCACCGCCTTAGACAATTCTGGGGGCAAATCCGCGCTGCAATCCCATTCCCAAAACCTCGGAGTTGGTAAACCCAAACCTTGTAAATAACAGCGCTGAACGTACTTATCCAACAAAGGAGAAAGCGACGACAAACTCGGCTCAAATAACACACCTTGCTGTTCTAGCGGCCGCAAACCCTCCAAATCCACAAACTCATTTTCAAAAGTAATAACATCGCAGCCAGCCGCCAATTGAGCCGTAGCCAAAACATCATCAACAGCAGCCAAAACAACACCAGCAGCAACAGAAACTGCCGGGTCAGTAGCATGGGGAGTTTGTACTACCAATTCAATACCTAGCGCCCTAGCAGCATCCCCCATCATCGAAGCTAGCTGGCCACCGCCGACAACGCCCACCCGCTTAAATTTGGCAGACGAACTCGCAGCGGTTTGATTTGATTTCATGTGAGTAAAATTTCGCAGAGTCAACCTGCCTATCTTATCGCTATTTGCCCCCGGATGAATTACAGTAATTGAAGAGTTAAAAGCAAAAAAATAGTTTTAATTGCAGGATTAAATCGAGGCAGAACCTAGAAAAATGGGACCGCTAAAGTCTTTAATTATTGCACGCTCCCAGCGATTGAGAAACAGCGGTCGAAGCCCAGTCCTCCAGAAAAGTGCCACATCTAGCAATTCCCTAGCGCCAAGCATGGCATAATTGACAGCACTGCAAAAAGCAGATAGACAGATGCCAACACTGAAAATCAGACATTCAGGAAACAAAATTTATAGGTGAGGATACTGTGAAAGTTTTAGTTGTGGGAAACGGAGGGCGCGAACACGCGATCGCAAAAAAACTGCTAGAATCCACGCGGATTAAACAAGTATTCTGCGTACCGGGCAACGGTGGCACAGCTACCACCCAAGGCTGTCAAAATCTGTCGCTCAACATCGACGACTTCCAAGGCATCGAACGCTTTGTGATGGTCAACAACATCGGATTAGTCATCGTCGGCCCCGAATTGCCCCTATCGCTAGGCATCGCCGACTATTTCCAACAGCGAAAAATGATGATTTTCGGCCCCACAAAAGCCGGCGCCCAAATTGAATCCAGCAAATCCTGGGCCAAAGAATTGATGCTCGAAGCAGGCATCCCCACACCCAAAGCTGCCGTATTTACAGACGCAGAAGCAGCAAAAGCATACGTTCTGGAACAAGGAACCCCAATAGTCATCAAAGCAGACGGACTCGCATCAGGCAAAGGAGTCACCGTTGCCACCACCGTCAAAATGGCTCACAGCGCCATCAACACCATTTTCCGAGGCGAATTCGGCACCGACAACCTCCGAGTCGTCGTCGAAGAATTCTTAACAGGTCAAGAAGTCTCGATTCTCGCCCTCACCGACGGCATCACAGTGGAACCGTTGCTGCCGGCCCAAGACCACAAAGCTATCGGCGAAGGCGACCAGGGAGCCAACACCGGCGGTATGGGAGCCTACGCCCCAGCGCCCATTGTCACCCCGGAACTTATGGAAAGGATTCAAGAAGAAATTCTCGAACCCACCCTCGCAGCACTGCAAAAACGCAAAATCGACTACCGGGGTGTACTCTACGCAGGTTTAATGATTACCCCCGACGGAGAACCCAAAGTCTTAGAATTCAACTGCCGTTTCGGAGATCCCGAAACTCAAGCGGTTTTGTCACTGCTGGAAACTCCTTTAGAAGATTTGGTGCTGGCCTGCTGTCAGCAGCGTCTCGGTGAATATTCTATTCGCTGGAAGTCGGGGGCCTCTGTTTGCGTAGTTTTGGCTTCTGGAGGCTATCCTGGAAGTTATCAAAAAGGCAAAGTTATTACAGGTATCGAGGAAGCTGAAGCCAAAGGAGCAGAAGTCTTTCACGCCGGCACTCAGTTGAAGCAGCAGCAGTTGGTGAGCGACGGCGGCCGGGTTTTGGGCGTCACTGCGACGGGAGAAACTTTGGAACAAGCTATCTCCAAAGCTTATGCAGCAGTTGATTGCATCCAATTTGAAGGCGTCTACTGCCGTCGGGACATCGGTCGCCGAGCTCTGGGCGATAAAAATTAGGAACTGCGACATCGGCCGCCACCCCAAAGCCAAGCAATCTCAATGTAGAAATGTAACAATGAAGTTTGGTATCTCTGCGGTGGCGGTAGCGGACAAGTCCCAGCAGAAAATTCGATCGGGAGCCAACTGAATTGATCTTGCTTTTAATATTGAACTGGTGAACAGGTGAAATGCTGGCCATACTAAACAAAATCGGAGAAATTATTGCCCGCTGGTGGTCGGATTTTACCCTCCAGACCCGCCTGATGGCCGCTGCTACCCTCGTAGTGTCGTTAATTATGAGCGGCCTCACCTTCTGGGCCGTCAATACTATCCAGCAAGACGCCCGACTTAACGATACTCGCTACGGCCGCGACCTCGGTCTGCTGTTGGCGGCAAATGTGGCGCCGCTGATTGCCAAAAACGATCGCTCCGAAGTAGCCCGCTTTTCCCGCCAATTTTACAGCAGCACCTCCAGCGTCCGCTATATGCTTTATGCAGACGAAGCGGGGGATATTTTCCTGGGCATACCCTTTTCGGAATCCGAGGTGGAAACTTCCCTGACGCTGCGCCGCCAGATCAAACTTCCCGATAATTTTCTCGCCGATATTGAAGCGAGAAATTTAACTTCTTTGCCTTTGGTGCGGCAGCATTTGACGCCAGATGGAGAAGTTACCGATGTATTTGTTCCGTTAATTCATGAAGACAAATATTTGGGAGTTTTGGCGATCGGCATTAACCCAAATCCCGCAGCAGTTATCTCTTCAAATCTGACTAGGGATGTCACTTTAGCAGTATTTGTCACTATTTGGGTGATGGTAATTTTGGGAGCTGTATTTAATGCCCTGACAATTACTCAGCCGATCAAACAATTAGTCTTCGGGGTCAAAAACATTGCCAGCGGGAATTTTAAGCAGCGAGTTGACCTGCCTTTAGGGGGAGAATTGGGCGAGTTGATCGGCAGTTTTAATGAAATGGCCCAGAAACTCGAAAGTTATGAAGAACAAAATATTGAAGAGCTGACAGCGGAAAAAGCTAAGTTAGAAACTTTGGTTTCAACGATTGCTGATGGCGCGCTTTTATTAAACGCAAATTTGCAGGTTATTTTAGTTAATCCGACGGGGATGCGGATTTTTGGATGGCAAGGCAAAAAAGCGATCGGAGTAAATGTTCTGAACATTTTGCCTTCGGAAGTGCAGCAAGAGTTGGCGAGACCTTTGCAGGAAATAGCTGCGGGCGATCGCGAAGGCGGCGAATTTCGCATCTCTATGAGCGAACCAGTTAACCGTACAATTCGGATTGTTTTAACTACAGTCATTCTGCACAAAGCGCCCGGGGCGGAACCGCTGTGCAAAAGCTGCATCCGCCATGAGGAAGATACCTGTACCGAGCCACAACGCCCGGTAGCTGTAGAGTGTACTTTCTACGAGCAAACCTCCAAGCATCAAGGTTCTGGAAATTACCGAGAAAGTCTCAAAGGCATTGCAATGACAGTGCAGGACATCACTCGGGAAGTAGAACTCAATGAGGCTAAAAGCAATTTTATCAGCAATGTTTCTCACGAATTGAGAACACCTTTATTTAATATCAAATCTTTTATCGAGACTCTCCACGAGTACGGAGAAGACCTTCTAGAAAGCGAGCGCAGGGAATTCCTAGAAATTGCCAATCGAGAAACCGATCGACTAACTCGTTTAGTTAACGACGTGTTAGACTTGTCGCGACTGGAATCCTGCCGAGTTTATCACTTGGAGGCTGTTGACCTCCCGCAAGCTGTGGAACAAACCCTGCGGACTTATCAGTTAAATGCTAAGGATAAAGGCATTGAATTAGAGCAAGAAGTTGACCCGTATTTGCCGCCTGCTTTAGGTCATTACGATTTGCTACTGCAAGTATTTGCAAATTTAGTAGGAAATGCCTTAAAGTTTACTCAGTCCGGCGGCAAGGTGACCATTCGAGCGTATTTGCTAGAGCCGGAGGCGCCCACCCACAAAGACGGTCAATCCCTCCACCAAAACTTGTCACCGGATGCCAAACATTTTCCGGTAGTGCGGATCGAAATTTCTGATACTGGAATTGGCATAGATCCTGAAGACCAACAAGCAATATTCGATCGCTTTTTCCGGGTAGAAAACCGAGTACACACTTTAGAAGGAACAGGATTAGGTCTTTCTATTGTCAGAAACATTATTGACAAGCACCACACTAAAATTAATTTAGTTAGCGAAGTTAATGTGGGTACGACTTTCTGGTTCGACTTGGCAGTTTATCAGCCGAAACAAACACTAGAGATGGAAAATTCTTGGCCCGTGGAAGCAACGGTGGAAAGTGAAACAAGTTCGAGTCATCTTATATCGATTCCGGTTGCGCCCGAATGATTGTTGACTGTTGACTGTTGACTGTTGACTGTTGACTGTTGACTGTTGACTGTTGACTGTTGATTGTTGACTGTTGACTGTTGACTGTTGACTGTTGACTGTTGACTGTTGACTGTTGACTGTTGATGGTGATATTGTTTCTGGTTGATTAGGAATCAAGAAAGAAGCAGATTAGTTAGATGGGGATTTTTTAACCGCAGATATCAGCCGATGAACACAGATGAACGCGGATGGGATTTTATCTGTGTCTATGGGGGTTTATCTGCGGTTAAACTTAGATTCCTATTGTTTCCCGGTAGATGGGGTTCTAATTACGTCAAGACTTAAGAAAGAGTTTTTCGAGCACGTTCCGATCGCTCTTCTGCAGTATCCATAACATCCGCCATTTTATCCACCATTTCCCCTGGGTAATTTTCTAGTACCCGAGTAGAAAGTGAAATCCGGCCACGACTTTCATCGAGGTCAAGCACGATCGCTTTCAGGGGTTGACCGGGAGCAAACACCTTTCCAAGGTTATCAATATATTTTTGGCTAACTTGCTTGATGTGCAGCAAACCGCTAACTCCTTCCAAGTCCACAAACACGCCAAAAGGCTTGATGCTGCTGACTTTTCCTTCCACCAACTGACCAATTTGCAAGTCCTTGAAAGCATTTGATTGAGTGGCCATCCGCTGGGAAAGTACGAGTTTTTCTCGTTCGCGATCGACCTCCAAAAAATTAACGCTCAAAGATTGACCGATCAGCGATTCTAGGTTATCGCGATCCACTAAGTGCGATCGGGGAATAAAACCGCGCATTCCCTGAACATCTACTGTCACGCCGCCCTTATTCGCCCCAGAAACCCGCACCTGAAGAACTTTACCTGTTTCCTGCAAATCAATTAAATCTTCCCAAGCTTGCTGAATTTGTAACTGCCGCAGAGACAAAGTAACTTGGCCATCTGCATCTTGTTCGCGGATAATCAAAAAGTCCCGTTCCTCGTCCAGCGGAACCACTTCCGACAAATCCGTTACTGTTCTCAAAGCAGCCTCTTCGATCGGCAAAAAAGCCGAAGACTTGCCGCCG